>UQTA01000082.1 GCA_900543885.1 uncultured Clostridium sp. | reverse complement strand
CTTCTTTTTACAATATAAGCATATCAAAAAAAGCAGGAGATATCTAATCCTTTTAGGAATAAATATCTTCTGCTTTTAAGTTAATGACATTGGTGTTTTACAAGGCTTTTCGCGGGTTTTGAGACTTTTTAAAAGAAAGCCATTTTCTTAAAAAAGAGGTGGTTTTTCGGTACATATGCAACACGAAATTCACGGCGTCAGTTCTTTGAAATGATCGTTGATCTTTTTATTCTGCTTTACAGCTTCGTCTGAAATCTCATTTATATAAACCCTTTTCATAACATAATTGGAAGCCCAGCCACCACGCTGACGGATGTATTCGTCTGGAACACCAATGGCATGCATGATAGAAGCACTGTAATGCCTGAAATCATAGAAACGAAAGTCCGGAAGCCCAGCGCGCTTTAATGTCCGCTTAAAGCGTTGGGTAATGGCATTAGGAGAACAGGTTATGATCGGTCCCTTAAAGGAACGGATCTTTTCAATCAGAAAATCCGGAAGTTCAACACGACGATAGGATACATAAGTTTTTGGCTGCTTATTTACCCAGGTGTTCTCACGGCCCTCAATCAGGTTATTTGCCACCAGGACAGCGTTATCCTTTATATCCGTAGATTTAAGCCCGCAGATCTCTCCACGCCTTAATGGGCCAAATGCGGCCAGCAGAATGGCTAGCTCCAGTTCAGGATCCTCTTTTGATGCTTCAATCAGCTGTTTGATGTCCTTATCAGAAGGGCAATAGAGAGAAGCATGTTGTTTTGCTGGCAGCTGAATTGAAAAATCTTTGCGGAACATTTTCATAGAAGGGGCGAACAGGCCGATAATATTAGCGACTGTTTTCAGTGAGTGAGAGAGTGACAGATCAGAAACCCAGAGCTGGATCTGTTGATCCGTCAATTCACTTAATTTTCGTTTGCCAAAGTCTTTGGAAAAATGGGCGGAGTAGAGTGAATCGTATCCGCGTAGCGTAGAAGGCGATAGGACACCTTCCTTTGCTTTTATGTATCGTTCTATAGCTTCTTGCACTGTAAGCCCGGCAAGCGGGTCTTCCGGCGGTTCAGGGCGGTTTTTGCGAAGCACTTTCCATTCATTACGCATAGCCTTAGCCTCAGATAAGGTAGGTGCAGTAAAACTTTTGTAATGGCGCTTTCCGGAATTGTCTGTATAATCGTATGCACTGACACGGCAGGATCCAGAGGGAAGACGGTTTGTTTTGGATTTTCTTGGCATATATCATTCTCCTTTCATTTGCGACGTCGCAATTATAATTCCCTGGTTTTGAGGGTAAAAATGGGTACAAAAAAGATGCCTCTTGCGCAGACGTCCTGGAGATGATATAATTCAGGTGTCTAAGTCTGATTTATATCTGGCCAGGAGACTGGCAAGAGAAAATCTATGTAAGAGGCCGTTCCTGTTGACGCAGGGGCGGTCTTTTACTATTTAATTCAATAAGTCTGCAATTGTAATAGTTAAGTCTGGATAAATCCCTACAGTAATAGCGTGATCAAAAGGATAGAAAACAGGTGTAGCATCTTCCTCATAGCAATAGACCAGAGTACTTTTTCGCATAGGATCTACAATCCAGTATTCTTTTACACCAGAGTCCAAATACAAAGCATTCTTTTTGATATAGTCGGTTTTACGGCTGGCCGGAGATACAATCTCTATGATCAGGTCAGGAGCGCCAATGCATCCGCGATCAGTCAGCTTGTTTGGATCGCAGATCACGGAGACATCCGGTTCTACCCAGTCTTTATCATCTGCATCCAGGTTTACGGCAAATGGAGCAGGGTATACTCTGCAATTTCCGTGGTGATCAGCAATGTAATTTCCTACAATTCGGGTCAGTCCTGACACAATCTCTTGATGGATCCGGCTGGGCGGAGCCATATTATATAATTTCCCGTCAATCAGTTCTGCACGTTCACCTTCTGGAAGGTTCCAGTAGTCTTCTGCAGTGTAGGAATTAGATTTTAATAATGGCACATAAACACTTCCTTTCTGTGATAGTATACCCGGTCAGTACTGGGCGTTTTGCATTTACACAGCTATTTCTTTGCTTGCATATGGAAAACTATTTTCGTACATATATTCTGGAGCGCAATCAATCTCTTCATCCATCCATGTTACAACTCCATCAACAATTCTACAGGAATTAAACACCGTAGGATCAGATAGAGGCTGGAAAGCAGGACCAGAAAGAATAGTAGCATCAAACAAGCGCTGCTCGCCAGTGGAAAATGTCAGCAACATTATCATGTCTTCTAAAGGCTGAGCCTTAATAATTTCAATATTTTTGGGGCGGTCACCTGCATATACAATTCCATTCATAATAAACATAATAACCCTCCTTTACTGTAATGGCTTAATCTTATCAAAATGCTCTCCACGTACAGCTTTATTCTAGGCTGCATAAGCTTCTTCTTCATGCAAAGCCAACCATCCAACCAGCATTTTATACTGCCTTTGCGGGAGTGAACCGGCAAGAAGTTCGCCATCGATACCGACAGAAGCTTTATATTCACCATATGTTACATGGATATGGGGCTTGTTGTGCTGTACAGTATCATTGAATAACATTTTTATAACCATTCCTTCAAAACGGCTTAATTCTGGCATATTAACACTTCCTTTCTGCAATAGTATTGCTCTTCAAAACTTTTCTATGACGGCCAGCGCCGGGTCACATAGCCCTTTCAATTTCATCTGCATCCGCTTTGGAAAAATCATTTTGCATAATATGCTGTATGGCATGTTGATAAGCTAGCATTTGGCGCTCATAGTTTAACTTGGCATTGATAAAAATAGAAAAGCTGCCGTCAAAGTTAAAGCTGATCTGTTCTTCTACAGCGGTATCCATATCCAGATAGTAAACACCGATCGCTTCGGATAGTAGTGGATTATTCAAAAGCATTCTCCTTTGTGTATTTGACAAATAAAATTGTTTGACCTATAATATACTTAACGAGAGAGCTAAAAGCTAGAGTACACCTAGCCGCCGGCAAGCATTAGCCTAAAAAATAGCGCCTTATCTTACCAGGACGAGGGCGCTATTTTTTGTGTGTAAAATAAGCAACGAGGGTTATCACAGCACAAAGCATAATCACAAACTGAAATAAATCAGAATATGTAACCATACGCACCAGCCTCCTTCTGTATATCGTCCGGCGGCTGACATAATCGCCCCTTCAGCTCCTTTGGTAAGTATATTATTGTCAATGTGCTGACCGGATTAACATGGTTCGTCAGGGTCACCTTTTTCCTGGTCTTTTAAATTCTTCATAAATTCTATATGTGCTTTCAAACGTTCCGGCGGAATGTCTCTGGCAACATGGAAGAGTGAGCGCAACTCTGGGTTTTCAAATACTTCCTGGGCGATTTCGCGGGTCTCATCGTTGAGATAGTAGGGTTCGTCAGATACATCATCTATTCCAATAATATCTGTTTTTTTACAATGTAAAGCGGAACTTATTTTTTCCACCATTCCCATTTTAGGTTCGGTACGATTTATTTCCCAAGATGATACTGTTTTATCACTTACGCCGAGCATTTCTGCCAATTCGGATTGTTTAAGATTTCTATGTTCTCTCCATTTTTTTATATTATCTCCGATACTCATTTAATGCACCGCCTTTCTAATTTGGATTATATACGTTTTGTAGGATGATGTCAAATAAAATATGCAAAATGTAGAAAAAACTGTTGACACACTACAAAACGTGGAGCATACTACAAATAATCTACAAAACGTAGGGATGTGAGGAAAGTGGGCCTTTCATTAAAACAGTGGAGATTGGCCAAGGAGATTTCGCAGGCAGAAATGGCATCCAAGTGTGGTGTGCATAGAAATACATACGCTGCATGGGAGGAAAATCCGGATGAGATTTCTGTGGGTAATGCCAAAATTATCGCGAAAGCTTTGAAAGAAAGTGTAGATACTATTTTTTTAATAGCAATTCTACAAAATGTAGGAATGATAAAGAAAGGGGGTGAGAGAAGTGGTAATAGCACTGCTGGTGATTACTTTAGTAGTCGCAATTTCCAAATGGATTGTATATCGGTTGAGCTTTATGGCGGTGCTTCTGTATTATGCAGAATGCGGACAGGAAATACCGGATAATAGCACAATACAGAAATATCAGACGAAAGCGGCATTAAAGCTGCTAGGCATTAGGGAGAAGTGATACCGATGCCGAACTGAGCTTTGATGAGTTCAGTTATAACATTGGTGGATATTTGAATAAGGGCATCAAGGGAAGAAGAACCAACTTTCCCTGCGATTATCTTTACGCCATTCCAAATCTTATTTTCTCGGATGTTGGATAAAAAATTATGACCTTTTGGAGTAAGATCCGAAGCAAATACGCTTTCGCTGTTGCCACCAATAGAGAAATCTTTTATCAGATTTGCTTCGTAACAGTATCGTGCATGATAAGCAATTTCAAATTGGTTGTAATTAAGCAAACGTTTAGAAGGATTATGAGAGTTATATTTCCAGGCAGTATTTATGGTTGTGGTGTCTTCAATATCTATAAGAATATCACGAATGCAATCAGGATTTAATTTCATGAGATGTCTCCTTCCTTTTGTACGCGGCGCTGCAACGCCTGTATGAAAAGTATAGCACTAGGGAGATAAGGAAAACAAGCATATTAACGGTTCTCATTTACCCATTGAGAAGCTGTTGGAGTAGGAGGTGAACACAATGGCAAAAAAAGTAGTAAGAGATCCGCGTAAACCGGATTGATGGTATTGGCCGAGAGATTGGATCAGCGCCATTAAGCATAGAACTGGCTGGACGGACGAAGAATTAAACAGATTAATTCAAATGGTAGTGGATACATTACTATATCACCAGGTTTTTACATTACAGCTTGGGTTTTAATGAAAGTTGGTGATGCTAATAACGTTTCCATAACGGTTCCTTGGAACGCGAAAGATACTATTGTTTTACCAGGTTGTCCTGCATATACAATGAGTAGAAGTGGAAATAGCATTACGATAAAGGTATATAGTGCTAATGCACAGTACAATTGCTATTACACTGGATATGATAATTAAATTCAGATAAAAAGAGGTGATGAAAATGAAAGCATTAGTAATCTATGATGCAACCGGAAAAATCTGGTCAATCTTTTACGGAGAAGACCAGGTTCCACAGGGGCTTCTGGCATTATTTTTGGACATACCGGATGGAGGTCAGCTGGAACGTATTGATGTGACAAATCCAGATGATCCAAAGCCAGTATTTTCTTATTTGCCAGAGTCAGATATTGGAAAATTACAGAACCGGGTAACAGAACTGGAAAACCAGCTCACCGAAGCCCAGTTAGCCCTTACCGAGCAGTATGAAGCTAACCTGGCATTGGAAGATGAGGTCACTAACACCCAGTTAGCATTGACTGAACTTTACGAAGCAAACCAGACTACTACAACCACAAAGGAGGCTTAATCATGGCAAGCTACATGGCAAAAGTATATGCAAATCTGATACGCAATGGAAAGAAAAAAATTGAAGAGGTACCAGAAAAAATCAAGCCTCAGGTAAAACAGGTCTTGATTGACCTGGAGTGCGAAGATCTGATCACGGAGGAGTAAGTCATGGAATCGATCATGCAGTACATATCTGTGCATTGGGTTTCATGGGTGTTTGGGATTATCTCTGTGTTGCTTTCCGGAGCATATCATAAATTATCCAAACAATTAAAGGCAGAACGTGCCAGAACAAATGCTATCAATGCAGGAGTTCTGGCACTCCTCCATGACCGTCTTTACCAGGCATGTACATTTTATTTAAAAAGGAAATCTTGTACCTTGGAAGACAGAGACAATCTGGAGTACATGTTCAGGCCATATAAAGCATTGGGTGGAAATGGAACCGGAGAAGATCTTTATAACAGATGTCTGGCTTTACCATATGAGCCGGCAGAACAGGAGGTATAGATATGGATTTTGGGATTGGAAGTGTAACAGCGATCACAGCAATCTGTTACCTGGGCGGCATGGCCTGCAAGGCAACTACCAAGGTCAAGGATGAGGTTATCCCGGTAATTTGTGGAGTGACCGGCGGTATCCTGGGAGTGGCCGGTATGTACCTTATGCCGGAGTTTCCAGCAACAGATGTGATCAACGCTGCAGCCATTGGCATTGTATCCGGGCTGGCAGCAACCGGTGCAAACCAGATCATTAAGCAGGTTGGAAAGATGTAAGAGGAGGTGATCCAGATACATCTCCCGCGGCAGCCCGGGTTATGGCTGCCCTTTGCGACGTCGCAATAAAGCAGTAGTATAAACCACACTCATATGTTATAATGCCAATGTTACCGCCCCTATACCGGTAAGGAAAGGGGGTGTATTACCTTGGATTATCTGATATCTTTTATTGTCGCTGTTGTGGCTGGTGTAGCCTGCCACTACATCATCAAATGGTTGGATGGCGATAAGTAAACGGTAACCAGCCTGCAGATGCCTAACTGCTAAAAAAAGGAAGAAAGCCCCTGAGTGGTTGAGACTCGGGGGCTTTCGGTTTGTATCACCATGGATACTGATATCTTTTTTGCCTAACGGCATTATAGCATATGCAAAAAATCTTTTCAAGATACCAAAAGAAAGGAAATGCTATGAAAATATCAGATAATGGATTAAACCTCATAAAAAAGTTTGAGGGCTGCCGCCTGACAGCCTACCAGGATGCAGTAGGAGTATGGACAATTGGCTATGGTACCACTAACGCCGATAAAGCTATCACTGGCACAACCATCTGTCAGGGCTTGAAAATCAGCCAAGCTACCGCAGATGACTGGTTGAAACAATCTGTAGATAAAAAATACAGTCCAAAGGTGGACAAGTACAGCAAATACAAATGGAACCAAAACGAATTTGACGCTCTTGTAAGTTTTTCGTATAATATTGGATCCATTGACGGACTGACAGCATCCGAATCCCGCTCGAAAGAGGAAATTGCTGACAAAATCCTGGCATACAACAGAGCTGGAGGAAAGGTTCTGTCCGGTCTTACCAGAAGACGCCAGGAAGAACGGAAACTATTTTTAACTCCGGTAGCGAATCAGGTCAAGACTGGTTGGCAACATGAGGACGGCGGCTGGCGCTTCTATTTAAAAGACGGATCCGGAAAGTATGTTTCCAATGACTGGTACAAAGACAGGAATCTCTGGTACTGGTTCGACGGTGCCGGAATGATGGTCCATGACATCTGGTATCAATACAAAGGTTCCTGGTACTACCTCGGCTCCGATGGTGCCATGCTAAAGGGCCTTCAGACGATCAACGGAAAGTGGTACTACATGGATCAGAATGGTCGCATGGCAACTGAACCAGTAGTCCTCATTCCTGATCAGGACGGCTCTCTCCACTATCCAGGCCTTGTTTTTTGACTACCATTTGACTACCAATTTGCGTTATTTGGTGTGTTTATACGTTATAAAATGAAATATTATGCAATTAAATATGTATATATGCAATTAAAAAGTAAGCGATCATCAGCAATAACCATGTTAAAATGAATATTCATTCAAATAAGACCCCATTCGTAATGCGTGGGTCGCCGGTTCGAGTCCGGCCAGTGGCTTTAAATCTGAAAGAAAAATCTCCCTAAAAAGCAAGGAAAATCAAAGGTTTTCGGCAGTTTGGGGGGATTTTTTGTGGTCTTGGGTGTTAAGGGTGAATAAGTAATTTTAAGATATTTTTGGTGGAAACTGGTGGAAAAATCGCTTTCCACCACCATTCCACCAGAAAAACCTGATTTTGGTCCTGACTTAGATATTATTTTTACTAATAAGTATTTATAAGTATTAATAAGCTTTTGCGATGCGTTTACAATCCGCCATAGTCTATATAGAAAATAATTTTGCGAGGTAGACTATGATGACAAGCAATCATAAAAAAGACAAATCAAATGCAGTAACTTTTATTGAATACAAAAGGAATGGATGCTCTTATATAAAAGCGCGTCAATGGGTAACTTTAATTGATGGAACGGTTGAACGTTTAGAAGGAAATGGAAAGAATAGAGTAGATGCAAGAGCTTCTTTATGCACCAAAATTGAGAAGCGGAATAAAGAGATCGAGTATGGAATGAAAAAGGATAATGGTGAGATTACCTTGGCTGAAGCAGTAAAGCTGTTGATTGAAGAACGTTCTAAAGAATATGACCGTGAGAAAGGCAGAGAGGCCCGTAGAGATGTTTCTACGCAAAGAGACTGGGATGTTTATAGATCGTTGCTTTGCCCTTTTAAAATTGCGGATAAGAAGCTGAATACTATCTTTATGAAAGATATGGAGGCTTACAGAAAAGAACTTTCCAATGCCCGGTATGATAAGCGCACTACAAAGAAAAAGCATGAACCGGAGTATGCATATTATAGTGCATCTACTTTAAAACGGATCATTCGGCTTGTTGTGGCCGCTGTAGATGAATACTATATGTACCGCCCGGAAAAATCCACGGCAGTTGTACTCAAGCAATTTAAACAGAGTACGCCTGCGAAAACAGAAGCTGATTTTCTTGTAGGGGATGAATTCGGGAAAGCACTGAGATATTTTCAACAGATGAGAGAAGAAAATAAATATTCTTTAGACATTACATGTGCAGATGTATTCACAATTGCTTTACTTATTGGAGCACGTCCAGGAGAAATTCTTGGATTAAGAAAGAGGGACTGGAATGGAAAAACAGGTGAACTATCCATTAAACGAACCGGTGCTTATGAAGATGGGCGTACAAAGACAATGAATTTCATTCGGATTTTAACACCGCCTGCAGCTGTTGCCGCAATTTTACATAGAAGATGTGAAGGAATAAATGCAGATGATTTGATTTTTCCAGGAACAAATAAAAATGTATTATCACCGTCTAATCTCAATAAAAAACTGAAGCGATGGTTAAAAGAAGCTGGAATTAACAAAGACCTGCATCCCCATTCTTTAAAAGGTTCATCAGGAACTTATTTACTGGATCATGAAGTTCTCATTGAAGTGGTATCAAGAATGTTTGGACATCAGAATGTATCCACTACACAGAATTTCTATTCCGCTTATACCGAAACCAGAAGTAAAAAGGATGCAACAGAAATTTGTGGAGTGTTTGATGGATTAACAGAAAAGATGGGGCAGATATAATGGAAACCATTTTCAAACATTAAGTGATCTGACCTTGAGAAAAATGGATTTTGATGATAAGATGAAATTGGGATAAGATGTATTTTTGAAGCTGTCCTGACATCGACGAAGAATGGAGGTTACAGTGACGAGAGAAGAAATTGTGAAAACGGGAGAATTAGAAGCCCGCTATAAAAGATATAAGAATATTTTAAAAGACCTCACTATCATGAGCGATGTGTTTATGCGGAATGTATTTAAAAAGCGGGAATGTACAGAATATGTTTTGCAGGTGATCATGGAAAAAAAGAATCTGCGGATCATTGATCAGGTTTTGCAGAAAGATTATAAAAATTTGCAGGGACGTTCAGCTATATTGGATTGTGTTGTCAGAGATTCTGATGGAAAGCAGATGGATGTAGAAATTCAGCAATACAATGAAGGAGCGTCTCCTAAACGGGCAAGATACCACAGAAAAGCATAAAGAAATCAGAAATGTGGAGATCAAGGTTTTAAAAGTAAAAGAAGGGGAATCTGGTGCCACTATTCCGATGGATTATTATGCGAAGTTCAATTATTTTAAGGAATGTGATGTGAAAGAAGAAGGGAGAAAAAAATATGGCTTTTCACTTAAGAACTTATACAGCACCAGATTTTTCAAAGGAAAAATTCATTTCTGCACCAGATGTTGTATTAAAAGAAGCCCCAGTAGATATGGCAGCACCGGAGAATTTTCATGCACTGAGCATATTTCCGGAATATTTTAAGATAAACGGGAAATGGCTTCTTGCAGAAGACAGCCGTATGGATTGTGTTCCTGTATACAAAGATGGGAAAGTTTATGTGATTGAACCTCGTCATTTGAAAAAAGGCGATCTGGTAGTCGTAGGGAGAACAGAAGATTGTCAGGACGGCATTTATGTACATGCAAACGGCTTTGGAAGCATTGACAAAAAGCAAGAAGTATTTGTGTTCCGTCAGAACCGATCCAGAGAAACAGCCTTTTCAAGAGACTATGATGAACTTTATGAGCTTTTACGCCATGAAAAAGAGCATGGCTATGTAGTATGGGTCATGGGACCGGCGTTCAGCTTTGACAGTGATGCCAGAAATGCTTTTTCCCAGCTGGTAGCAAACGGCTACGTAGATGCAGTACTTGCAGGAAATGCGTTAGCGACTCATGACCTGGAAGGTGCTTATCTGAAAACAGCTCTTGGTCAGGATATCTACACCCAGGAAAGTGTTGAAAATGGGCATTACAACCATCTGACTACGATCAACCGTGTCCGAACCTGTGGTTCTATAGAAAATTTTATAAAAGAAGAGAATATCAACAATGGTATTATCTATAACTGTGTGAAGCATAAAGTCCCTTTTGTATTAGCTGGTTCTATCCGAGATGACGGTCCGTTGCCAGAGGTTTATGGAAATGTTTACGAAGCTCAGGATGCCATGCGTTCCCATGTGAGAAAAGCTACCACAGTGATTTGCCTGGCAACGATGCTCCATACCATAGCAACTGGAAATATGACACCATCTTTCCGTGTTATGGAAGACGGTTCTATCCGGGAAGTTTATTTCTACTGTGTGGATATTTCAGAATTCACCGTAAATAAACTGACCGATCGCGGCAGTCTTTCTGCCAGGGGTATTGTCACCAATGTACAGGATTTCGTCACCAATGTATGTAAGGGACTTGGACTGGAACTTTCACAATAATTACTATGAAATTGTTGTCAAGCCGGTATGGGTAAGCAGGATTACAGCTTTGATCACGAATATTGGAAGCAGTTATGGGAGTGTCAGAAGCAGGTGACATCTGACTTTCATTTGTGGAGATTAAATTAAGACTGTGGCAAAACCATATTGATTCTGTTGCAGCCCGGTCAAAACACAAAACGTCTTGCTAATTTTGCAAATTATTGCTATAATAATGCCGATTTAGAAGAACTACTATGAGCGTGTTGCTAGTACATCGTTTTCGAAATAACTATACCACTCACTTGTCTGCGAATCTGATTGCACAGGTCTAAAAGCCTCAGCGTAGCCCGCTACGCCTGCGTTTTTAGACCTGCACACTCAAATCCGCATCCTACGTGATTAGTACAGTTATTTACGAAACGATATACTGGTTATGAATAAGCAGGGTGACAGCCCGGATTGCGGATATTGGTGGCAGTTGTAAAAGTGCCAACAGCATGTAGTATCTGATTTCTTTATGATGACGTTACCGTCAGATGACATGTCTATTAAGAATATAATCATGAAATATTAAAAAGCCTTGTTTCTATAAGGTTTTTTTTGTCATCAGAAAGTTCAAAAAGAACACAATATGTTCTCCCGGAACCTTTCTGTACCTGATCTTGTGAGAAGATTTTTGTTCGCTGTACCCAAATTTCTGAGGCGTATGGGGCGTACGTCGATGAAATCCGGGTGCGACTGGCGAAAAATCGACAACAAAGGCGTGCAAGAAAGATTCCGATAGGACATCAATGCAATATGGAGGGAAAAATGGCAAAGGAACAATATAATGCAGACAGTATAACCGTCCTGGAAGGACTGGAAGCGGTCCGTAAGAGACCAGGTATGTATATCGGAGGAGTGGGATCTAAAGGGCTGAACCATCTGATCTATGAAATTGTGGACAATTCAGTGGATGAGCATCTGGCTGGTTTCTGTACCCAGATCACAGTCCGCCTGGAAAAAGACGGCTCCTGTACAGTACGTGACAATGGACGTGGTATCCCGGTGGAAATGCATAAAAAGGGTGTATCTGCAGCCAGAATCGTACTTTCCACCCTTCATGCAGGCGGAAAATTTGATAATAACGCATATAAGACCAGCGGCGGTCTTCACGGTGTAGGTTCTTCTGTTGTAAATGCACTTTCTGAGCATATGACAGTAAAGATCTACCGTGACGGATGCATTTATCAGGACACGTATCATCAGGGACATCCCACTACAGAACTGGAAAATGGCCTTCTTCCCGTTATTGGAAAAAGTCGTGAAACCGGAACTGAGATCAACTTCCTCCCGGACGGTGAGATTTTTGAGAAGACCCGTTTCAAGGCAGACTGGTTAAAGAGCCGTTTACATGAAACTGCTTATTTAAATCCAAATCTGATGATTCACTATGAAAATCGCAGGACCGGGGAAGAAGAGAAGATCACCTATCATGAGCCGGAAGGTATCATTGCCTATGTAAAAGAGTTAAATGCGGGAAAAACACCTGTCCATGATCCCATCTATTTTAAAGGAACCGTAGATAAGATCGAGGTAGAAGCCTGCATCCAGTTTGTAGATACTTTTGAAGAAAATATCCTTGGTTTCTGCAACAACATCTTTACCCAGGAAGGCGGCACCCATTTAGCTGGTTTTAAGACCAAATTTACTGCCCTGATCAATTCCTATGCAAGAGAGTTAGGTATTTTAAAAGATAAGGACTCTAACTTTACCGGTGCCGATACCCGAAACGGTATGACTGCTGTGATCGCGGTAAAGCACCCGGATCCTATTTTTGAAGGCCAGACCAAGACCAAGCTTGCCAGCGCAGATGCTACAAAGGCTGTATTTACAGTGACCGGAGACCAGCTGCAGCTTTATTTTGACCGAAACGTAGAAGTGTTAAAGGGTGTGATCGGCTGTGCAGAAAAATCTGCCAAGATCCGAAGAGCCGAAGAAAAAGCCAAGACAAATATGCTGACCAAGTCCAAATTTTCCTTTGACAGCAACGGTAAACTGGCAAACTGTGAAAGCCGTGACGCCTCCAAGTGTGAGATCTTCATTGTAGAGGGAGATTCTGCGGGTGGCTCTGCAAAAACAGCCAGAAACCGTCAGTATCAGGCGATCCTTCCGATCCGTGGAAAGATCTTAAACGTAGAAAAAGCGTCTATGGATAAGGTTTTGGCAAATGCAGAGATCAAGACTATGATCAATTCCTTTGGCTGTGGTTTTTCAGAAGGCTATGGAAATGACTTTGATATTACCAAGCTGCGTTACGATAAGATCATTCTTATGACCGATGCGGACGTAGACGGAAGCCATATTGATACCTTATTGTTAACCTTCCTTTACCGCTTCATGCCGGAACTGATCTATGACGGACATGTATATATTGCCATGCCGCCGTTATTTAAGGTGATCCCTAAAAGGGGAGAAGAACAGTATCTGTATGATGAAAAGGATCTGGAACGGTACCGCAGAGTCCACACAGGTGAATTCACCTTACAGCGCTACAAAGGTCTGGGTGAAATGGACGCTGAGCAGCTTTGGGAAACCACTTTGGATCCGGAGCGGCGTGTATTAAAGCGGGTAGAGATCGAAGATGCAAGAATGGCGTCAGAAGTAACAGAAATGCTTATGGGCAGTGAGGTAGGATCGCGCCGCCAGTTTATTTATGAGCATGCAGACGAAGCAGAGATCGACGCATAACAGAGAGGATAGACAAATATGGCGGAGAAGATATTAAGAACCGAATACAGCGAGGAAATGCAGAAAAGCTACATGAATTATTCCATGAGCGTTATCACTGCAAGAGCAATCCCAGATGCAAGAGACGGATTGAAGCCAGTTCAGCGCCGTGTTCTCTATGACATGAGCCAGCTTCATCTGGATCATGATAAACCACACAGAAAATCAGCCCGTATCGTAGGTGATACCATGGGTAAATATCACCCACACGGTGACAGCTCTATTTACGATACCTTAGTTGTTATGAGCCAGGAATTTAAAAAAGGAATGGCTCTGGTAGACGGTCACGGAAACTTTGGCTCCATTGAAGGAGACGGAGCTGCGGCCATGCGATATACAGAGGCAAGACTGGAGAAATTTGCCCAGGAAGTATACTTAAAAGACCTGGACAAGACCGTTAATTTCGTACCAAACTACGATGAAACTGAAAAAGAGCCGGAAGTCCTTCCAGTACGTGTTCCAAACCTTCTGGTAAACGGAGCAGAAGGTATTGCTGTTGGTATGAGTACCAGCATCCCCACACACAACTTAGGGGAAGTGGTAGATGTAGTCCAGGCATATATTGACGATCCGGCAGCGCCTACAGAGGAACTGATGAAGTACCTGCCGGGACCTGATTTCCCAACAGGGGGAATTATCGCAAACAAAAGCGAACTGCCTCAGATCTATGAAACCGGTGCAGGAAAGATCAAGTTAAGAGGCCGGTTTGAAGTAGAACTTGGCAAGCGGAAAGCGGATAAGGACAAGCTGATCATTACGGAGATCCCTTATACCATGATCGGGGCCGGTATTAATAAATTCCTGGTGGATGTGGCAGATCTGGTAGAGTCTAAAAAGCTTACGGATGTGGTGGATATTTCCAATCAGTCCAATAAGGACGGGATCCGTATCGTACTGGAGCTGAGAAAGGACGCGGATATTGACCGGATCAAGAACATTTTATATAAGAAGACAAAGCTTGAGGATACCTTTGGAGTCAATATGCTGGCTATTGCGGACGGCCGTCCGGAAACGCTGAATTTAACGGGGATTCTCCGCGATTTTTTGGAATTCCAGTAACAGAACACGGCGCGTAAATACACTGTGCTTACGGAAACGGAACTGGACACGATGGACATTCAGGA
>UQTA01000081.1 GCA_900543885.1 uncultured Clostridium sp. | reverse complement strand
AGCGTGTGAGTTGGGTTCGCAGTTCTGACACTAGGCGGCGCAAGCCCACGAACAAAGGATTTTCTCCCAAATGCGCATCTGTAATGCGCGCCGGTGGCTTTCGGACCTTTCACGACTATATCGCAATTCTCATAAAAATCAACAAGTTTTGCGGTTTATAATCGCACACTATAAAAAACGCAGGATCCATCTTTCCTGCGATCCTGCGTTTCTTTAATAATACTATGCTAATACTTTTCCTTCCGGGAACAGACTTCTGAACACAGTTCTTACTAACGGTCCTGCGATCAGCAGCTGGAATGGAAGTGCCATAATGAAGTTTTTAGGAATATTGGTCAGCCAGATGATCAGCAGAAGATTCCACTGTCCGGAACGTACACAGCCTTCCATAGCGCCATAAAAAGACATGATGATAACCATAGGAACTACCATACAGGTAGATACTGCGATCACTTTGCGAAGCACACTACTGTCCCTGTTTACAAAGAAACGGAACGCAACTCCCTTTGCAGGTCCGGATACAACAAACCAGTCCATGCAGAAAGCGAAAACAACGGCAATAGGGAATCCCAGCCATCCTTCGCGAAGCACCTCTGTGCTGAAACCACCCATATGAAGGGTAACATTGTACATACTCATCCAGAGCACCATAGTAAAACACATCATTACACTGTAGATCAGACTTTCTCTCTTATTCTGCGGCATTTTCATTTCTCCTTTTTCTCATTAATCTTTGATATTTTACTGTTGCGTACGACCACAAAAAAGAGACCACACGGGGACCTGGAAACATAATTTCATGTTTCACGGTGACTCGTTTGATCTCTACTTTTATATTTCATGCAATATGTCTGTATGCAATCTCACTGCGTCATACGCTTGCGCATTCTGTTTTGACAAAGCCCTATTATAGCGGCTCTTTTCCTATTGTGTAAGTACTTTTTTTAATACTTTCTGCATTTCAGCACTTTCTATAATATATAATCGCAGTATACAGCATATTTTGTATATGACCTACAATGCAGCACCCGCTTTTCTCACCTGTCATTTTAGCATGCGCACTGAATCTATTACTGCTCCTGGTTCAGATACTCCATGATCCCCATATGTAAGGTCCATGCCAACCGGTCCTGATACTCTTCTGTTTCCAGTTTTCCCGCCTCTTCCCGGTTAGAAAGAAATCCACACTCTGCAATAACGATCGGTTCTTTTACATGGAGCAGAAGATAATAATTGTCGTTGGCTTTTGCCTGTCTTTTATTAGCATCTCCTAACACATAATCGAAACGTTTCTGTAAGATCTGCGCCAGTTTCTTTCCTCTGACAGATGTCTTATAGTAAAATACCTGTCCGCCCCGGATGTCTTCCTCATGATAACTGTTCTGGTGAATGCTGATGACCAGATCCGGCTTGGCTTCTTCAATCAACTGACAACGTTTGCGCATATCTGCCATTTTTTTGTGAGTATCATTAGGAGAATAAAGTCCCATGTCTTTATCCCGGGTAAGAACCACCACCACATCTGAGGCTTCCAGATAGTTTTTCAGCTTCTTTGCAATAGCCAGATTTATGTCCTTTTCCAATTGTCCGCTGATCCCTACTTTTCCAGGATCGGTACCTCCGTGACCCGGATCAACACAGACAACATATTTCTTTTCCTCTCCAAAAACATTTTCCGACTGTATATAGTGTATCCCGGCCGCCGCCAGTGTACCTGCCTGCCAGGACAAAAAAGCAACTGTTCCAAGAAGGACTGCGCCCATAAGCAGCTGAGAAGAAGACTGTTTCATAGATCAGACCTCTATGCCCTTTTTATCCAGTATATTCAGGAGCATTTAAAATCAGTCAGAAAAAACTGCGGGATTCATTTCATTAAGGATCAGTCAGTTACCTCCAGATAGTTATAGTCTTTTACTGCATCTTCTACAATGTATTCCAGATATTCAAATAATACCATAGGATAACAGTATTCCTGCCACATCTTATATGCAGCAGTCCTGGTAGCATAGTTCACCACCTCATAGGCTTTTCCGCCATAGCAGGCTGCATTTAACTGTGCATATACCTCTGACATCTGCTCTTTCTGAGCTTTGGTCAGCTTTACAAAAATATCTCCCTTTTCCTCTTCTGCCGAATCCTTCATAGCATCATAGGCCTGATTGTAAAAAATAGTATTTAACGTTGCCGGAGCATAGGTGTTAAAATTCAGCAGGTTCTCATCCGTACTCTTATGTTTTCTGGCCCATTTTTCCATATCCACCTGTCTTGTATGATAGGAAAAGGTTTCATCATCCCGATATTCCAGCACTCCGTACTGACATGGAGGTGTGGAAAGGGAACTGGTAACAATCTCATAGATTCCCCGGTCCTCCTCATCTCTCATATAATGCTGTACATGAAGATGTCCGCTTAAAAACAGCGGGATATTGGCCTCTTCCAGCCGGTTTACCAGTTCCTCGCTGTGTTCAATAGTACAGTCTTCCACGTAAACTTTACTTTCATCCAATAAATTGTGATGAGCTACCGGAAGAAGGATCACACCATCTTCCCAGGCTTTCTCCAGCTGGTCATCGATCCAGTCATAAGTCTCTGTTTTTATCATTCCGCCTACTTTATTGGTAGGGCTGTACTGACAGCTGTCTAACATTAACAGGCGCATATCCGGTCCCAGATCGTAGGTATAACTTAAAGATGCCGGATCCCTGCTCAGTGCCTCTTCATAGCCAAAATCATTGTAATTTTCCGCAAATTCATCCCCAGTGATACTCTCAGCCTGCTGCCTGGAACGTCCGTCAAAAGAAGCGGCATTCTTATTATTGATATCATGGTTTCCCGGAATGACCACTACCTGGATACCATCTTTTTCCACCTGATCCAGCTTTTTCGCCAGTTCCTTATGGCTTTCTTTCTCTCCATTTAAAGTCAGGTCACCGCTTAAAATAATCACATCCGGCTTCAGTGTTTCTGCCTGTTCAAAGGCCGCATCTGTGATCTCCCACACATAATTGGTCAGCTTTCCATCTCCATGCTCCACCATGTACTGAAACTCTTCCCCTTTGTCTGTAAGAGAATCTGCCAGGTAGTGAATATCCGTCATAAGAACAATGCGCTTTCCGTTTTCCATAGGCTGCGCTTCTGCTTCTTTTTCACCATGTGGAAATGGTTCAATATCTTCTGGATGGGCATCTGTAGGCTTCTCTGGCTCCTCCTCTGTTTCCCCGGACGGCCGCTGCCTGGTTTCTTCTGTGTCTGTTTCCGTCTGAGAAGCGTTTACCGGCTGCGTGTCCTTATTTCCCGGATACAGACTGCACCCAGCTGCAGACACGCAAAATACAGACAACAAGGCTGCTGTCATGATCCCTTTTTTCTTTTTCATCCTTCATCCCTCTTTTTCTTCTGACACCTTTTATCTGCCCTAATTTACATCATTCATAACATCCCATATATCCGCTGTTTCAAATCCCAGCTTCCAACAGGCAATTCCTGCCAGATCATATTTATTAACTAAATCCTTCTTCAGTCCCAGTGACTTCGTCTCCTCCATCCAGATCTTCTGGATTCCATTTTCATTTTCTACTTCACCATAATACTGTCCTACATTGTCCTGCCATGTCAGTTCTACATTGTTTTCATCCACCCAGTTCTGCGCTGCGGTTATGCCATAGGCCTTAGATGTAGTCTTTCCATCTTTTTCTGTCCATACTCTTGTATAAAAAGGAACACTGTTGATCAGTTTTTCTTTTGGTACTTCCTCCAGCGTGCCGGTAATGCCATTTTCCACATAGGAAAGAGATGCAACAGAGCCTGCATCGCCTCCTGCGAAATGTTCATCATATCCCATAACGATCACATAATCTGCTACTGTTCCCTGCTCTTTTCGGTTATAAAACGCGCTGTAGACAGCAGGAACATAGTCATCCACCGACAGAACCAATCCTTTCTGTCTGCATGATACGGACATTTCGCGGATAAACTGCACATAATGAGGACCTGCAGACGACTTCAGGCTTTCAAAATCCAGATTGAAACCATCAAATCCATACACATCAGCCTCTTTCATCAGATTTTCAATCAATTTTTTTCTGGTTGCAGTGGAAGAAAACAATTTAGCTGAGTTTACATTTTTTACACTTTCTTCCGTGCTGATATTATCAAACATAGCCCATACCTGAAGACCCATGGCATGTGCTTTCTCTACATAATCTTTGCTTGCAAGTGAAGTATAATTGCCATCGTTGTCCGTTATATTAAACCAGGTTGGTACGATCACATTCATTCCTTTAGCTGTATCAGCAACCTTATCCAAAGTGGCATTAGCATCCTTTGTGGTCACCTGGTGGAAGCCCAGACGGATCTTTCCTTCCAATGAAATATTTGTATACACAGGAGCCCGAAATTCACTGACCGGTGTTTCTTCCTGGATTTTGCTTAACCTGCTGTTGGGAACATAACCAATATATCCATTTTCCGTACGAACTTTGGACCATTTATCCATCTGCTCTATGATCTGTACAGAAGTTCCCTTTTCTTCTGTATTAATGATCTCGCTGCGGATACCACCCTTTACGCGGACAGAAGTTTTATAGCGCAGTGTGGCCGCTTCATATGTATCCCAGTTTGTATCAATAAATACTCTTTTGATCTCGCTGGTAGCAAAGGCTTCTTCCCGTATATCCGTATAATTTTTCACCAGTCCCAAAGACAGATATACTTCTCCGCCTTTTTCCTTTATAAGCGGACCTGCATCCCCTTTGGTTGATGCATCTGCGTAGACGATTTCCTCCGGAAGCGCATAAACCAGAAGTTTCTCCCCATCATCCCAGTAGAACCTCTGATTTACATGGTCATCCACCCATTCCACAGGCAGATATACCTGACCATCTTCGTAAATACCCTTTTCATCCTGAAGTTCATTGTCTAAAAGCAGAGCCACCTGCTCTCCTTTGATCTGGAAAACATCCCGTTTATCTGCCATCTTTGTGCCCGGCCGCAGATATTTCCCATATAAAAATCCTGCCCCGCAGCCAACTGCTGCAAGGAGCAAAAATCCTGCGATCACTGCCGGCCCGCAGCCTCTTTTCTTCCTTCTGGTCTGTTTTCTGCTTCGTCCTGTTGATCTGTTTTCCATGTGAATTTCCTCTTATGTATAACACATTTTATATCCGACAACTGTTTTGATATTCTATCCCTTATTGGCGGGTCCCAAGTTCAAAAATCCCCTTGCAAGCAGGCTTGCATCGGATTTCAGACCTTTTGACCTTGATGTACTCTCGGAATCATTTTATATGATTCCGCTGTATTGTACAAGCATTTTCACAGTATTGCAGGCTTTCCAAAAAAATAGTTACAGTTCAACTGTAACAAAAAATACCCTGCAGACAGCTTTGCTTGCAGGCTGAGATGGTTATTTTCTCATACTGCTGTCTACAGGATATTTTAAGCATGATTTCTGATCTTCTATTTTTTTATCTTATTTCTTTTTTTGATCCATAGAAAGATATACCTTATCGAAACGTATTTCTTTTAAACCGCCTTTATCTGAGCAGACGTAGTCTCCCATATAGAAGCCTCCGTCTTCCCCCACTTCAAAAATACGGTTCCATTCGGCTTCCCGGCATATTTTTCCATCTATGAGGATGGGAATCCCCCGTTTTTTAAATCTTCTCAGCCCCTCTAAGTAGTCTTTTCGGTTTCTTGCATCCTCATTCTGCTTTTTGCTTTTCATACTGTAATTCCCCATACCAGAACGGTACTCTTTTTCTCACTCAAAGAGGTTTTCGTGACATACATCCTGTAAGGTCTTTCGAAATACCGCCTGTTCTCCTTTTTTCTTAAAATATACCCGCAAACCATTCCATGGTCAGGACATCCACTGAAAAAGCATCTGCTGAAAGTGGGATCTGTTTTAAAGAAATGTGAAACTGTCGTTCTATTTCTCTTTTCGTGATCTCGCTGCCAAATGCAGTCATACAGATCCACTCTCTGACTGTTTCCCCTTTCTCTGCCAATAATCCCAGAAACCCATTCAGCTTCCATTCTGACAGATCTGCGATCAGGACTTTTTTCGTACACCGAAGCCATTCCGGAAAAATTTCTTCTCTGATCTCCCCAAAATCAATGAGTATTTCCTGGTAGTCTTTTTCCATACACGCAGCCAGCACAGCCGGATCTCCGTTATAATAATAATCCACCCCCAGTAAGCGAAAGTGATCTTTCTTCTTAAAAGAGCGGCTGTCTTCTTTTCCGTCAGCCTTTAAAAATGCCCTTATTTTTTCCAGATCTTTTTGGGGATTCCACTGAAGAACGGCTGTCTTTTTCTGTCTGCAGCTGCAAAGATAATTGGCCGCCCGGATCACAAAATGAGTCACTCCCGTTCCTCTGCCAGATCCGGCTACCCCCATAACCTGTGCTGTATGTGCCATGGAAACCTCCTTTTCGCCCTCATCTTGCTTTTTTCTGGTTCTTGCGTGCAATGATCCTGTATACAGTTAAAAAGAGAGGTTAAAAAACCGGTACCTTCCCGGCCTGGACAAAAAGGATCTGCGTATTCCGGTGTACAAAAGAGGATGGGACTATAGCCAAATGTCATATCTGCACCCTTTTTTCCAGGCCTGTGACGCCAGATAAAAAAAGCTGTGGACCCTTTTTCTATTTTCATGGTTTTCAGCATCGTTTCCGCTTTCCCGTACTCCCACAGGTTTTCGCTTATCACTGCTGCCAGAAAATGTTCTTTCTCTTTTAACTCCCGCGCTGCCTCCTCCCAGTCTGTTCCAAAATCTTTTATGATCACCTGGACATCCGTTTTCTCTTCCAGCTTTACCGCCAGTCCGTACCAGGGCTTCATCTGACATCCCCGGATATGATAAATACCGAAATGATCCATTCGTGTCACACCCTCTTTTTCTGCCATCCGCCTTATTGCTCCTGACTGGTTTTTCTCTTCATAAAGGACTTTTATCCCCATTTTGGCAAGAATAGCGCACAATCCCAAAGCCAGATGGGTGGCTCCTGCACCTGGTGTACTGCCTGTTATCACAATATTCAGAGATGATACTGTTTTTTTATGGACGCTTACCAGGCGTCCGCACTGCACAGAACGTTCCAGAGCCTGCTCCAGTTCTTTTGCCGAAGCATACCGTTTTTCCCGTTCCGGTTCCATGCATTTTCTGATGATATTCTGGATCGTTTCAGATACCTCTGCTTTGCAGTCTGTGGCAGCTTCCTTATTCAGGGTTCCATAGATCATAAAATGAAGGACGGCACCAATGGCGTAAATATCCGTTCTCTGGTCTAAACACTGGTCAGTGGTATATAGTTCAGGCGCTGCACAGCCTGCGGTTCCATACCGTTCTTTTTGCAAACTGGCACTTTCCGCTTCCCCCGCATGATCAAAATCGATCAGCTGCATGGTATCTTTCCAAAGCATCAGATTTTTCGGTTGTAGATCTAAATGTAATATGGGTTTATCACAAGAATGATGTAAATATTCAACTAATGAACAGATCTGCTGTCCAAAACGGATAGCATCTCTTTCCTGAAATGGTCCCTGACTTTGTATCAGGTCATACAGAGAATTGCCTTCAAGATATTCCTCAATAAGATAAAAGTAATGGCTGTCCTCTTCCATGTCATAAACCAGTGGGATGCCCGGATACCGCAGCTCTTTTAAAATGAGAGCCTCTTTTCGGAATCCTTCGTAGTCTTTGTGAGTCTTCGGCACACATTTGATCGCCCGGTATTCATTTAATCCCAGGTGGACTGCTTTCCATACAGTTCCTGTGCGTCCCGCTCCCACTGCTTGAATCAGCCGGTATTTTCCAAACAGGATTTCCCTCTCTTTTCACCTCGCTTTCGTTACAATATCATCTCTTGTTGACATTCTATCGTAGATTTTGTTACTTGTCTATGGTCCACATAATGACTACATGCATACCGAATGCATGCTCTATACATTTTTTAATGTCTATTGAGTAATAATTATAGTTCTGCCTTATGAAGATTTAGTGCCAAAAGTACTAATGGAAACAAGTTTTCAACGTACTTTTGACCTTAAATCTTTGCAAAGCTGAACTATAATTTATTTTATATATCTTTTATTGATATTTCTGCCTGTTATGTAGTATATTTTAATTGTAGAAGTTTATCTTCAGATCCTATTGCTTTATCTTACAAGATCTGAAAAAATCAAAAGAGAACAGGAAGTGATCCTATATGAAAATAGAACGAATCAATGACAATCAGATACGCTGCACCCTGACAAGCTTAGATCTTAGCTCACGGGGGATCAATCTGGCAGAACTGGCTTACGGTTCTGAAAAAGCCAGAAATCTGTTCCGGGAAATGATCCAGCAGGCAGCCAAAGAAGTAGGTTTTGAAGCAGAAGACATTCCTTTAATGGTAGAAGCCATCCCTCTGTCTTCTGAAAGTATTATGCTTATTGTGACAAAAGTGGAAGATCCTGAAGAACTAGATACCCGCTTCTCCAAGTTTTCACCGTTTGCAGAAGCAGAGTCAGAAAATCTTCTTTCCCAGCTGGCCGATGAATTTCTGGAAGGTGCCGGTGACCTGGCAAAACTTCTGGGACAAAGTAGACCTGATGCCCTTAAGCCTGATATGGATACCTCTGCTGAAAATGCAGAAGCTGAAGAATCAAAGATTCCTCAGATCCAGCTGCGCACCTTCCGTTTTGACAGCCTGGATCAGATCAGCGAAGCTGCACGGGCAGCCGGAAGCAGCTGCGATGCGATCCATAATGCCCTGTATAAAAAGCCTTCCACCCGTCAGTATTATCTGGTATTAAATAATAAAGACTGCAATGAACTGGACTTTTCCAGAGTCTGCAATATATTGGCTGAATACGCGGTCAAACTGCCAAATGAATATGCAAACGAAGCTTATTATAAAGAGCACTATGAAGTGATGATCGGAGAAAACTCTTTGCAGAAACTGAAAAATCTATAAAATCAAAATGCCCCGCGAAAGCGGGGCTGCTTGTTTATTTAAAATACTCCGGGAATTTCTGACGAAACTTGCCTTCATTTATCTGCCACCGGCTCAGATGTTTTTCCATCTGAGCCATGGCTTTTTCTTTTTCATGGGCTGCAATAAACTGGATGATCTTTTTATGATCCTCGATAATCGTATGATCCTTTACAGTATTAACAGAAAGGCTGCGGATACGGTCATAATGGATCGCCAGCTTCTGGCACATGCCATAAGTCAGTTCTCTGTGACAGATCATAAACAGCTTGTGGTGCATCTTGTCATCTAACTGCATCAACATTTCCGGACGGGAATTTTCCATATAAAATTCCTGAAGACCTATATTTTCCTGCAGCCATTTTATATCTTCTTCCGTGGCCATTTCACAGCACATTCCCGCCATCTGCTTTTCTAAAAGCACGCGCAGCGAACGGGCTTCTTCTACCAGTTCCACATCGATCAGAGCAATTCGCATACCACGCTGGGGAAATATTTCGATAATACGTGACTCTTCGCTTAGCTGGATCACAGCTTCCCGCACAGGAGTCCGGCTGACACCTATTTTAGCCGCAAAATCCATGTCATTAAAGGCTTCTCCCGGCTTTAATTCCAGGGAAATGATCTGCTCCCTTATCATTCGGTATGCATACTCTCTGGCTGTCTCTCCTGTTCTTTTTCCCTGTGCGTTCATGTGTTCCATTTCTCCTGTTCCTGCTTCTATTCCTTATTTCTGATTCTGCTTTACAATTGCTTCCCAAAGGCCATTCAGGTAACATGCCCCCAGCGCACGGTCATACAGACCATATCCAGGCATGGAAACCTCGCCCCAGATAGCTCTTCCGTGATCTGGACGCATAATGCCATCAAAGCCAATATCATACAGCGCTTTCATGATCTCATACATATCCATGCTGCCGTCTGCAGACAAATGGGCTGCTTCCTGAAAATCTCTGAAGCCATTATACTGCAGATTGCGCACATGTGCAAAATGGATACGCCCCTTTAAAGAACGGATAATATCCGGAATATCATTTTCCGGATTGCTTCCCAGAGAGCCTGTGCAGAGAGTCACACCATTAAACGATGCATCCACTGCCTTCATCAGCTTTAAAATATGTTCCTTATCTGTAATAATGCGTGAAAGGCCGAAAACAGGCCATGCAGGATCATCTGGATGGATCGCCATGCGGATATCGTATTTTTCACATACCGGCTGAATAGCTCTTAAGAAATATACCAGGTTGTTAAATAATTTTTCTTCATCCACATCCTTATACATTTCAAACAGTTCTTTGATCTTTGCCATACGTTCCGGTTCCCAGCCAGGAAGTTCAAAACCATTTGATTTTTCACCCATGGATTCAAACATATTTTCCGGATTGATCTTGTCGATTTCTTTCTGGTCATATGCCAGAACAGTAGAACCATCCGGGCGAACCTTTGCCAGATCAGAACGGGTCCAGTCAAACACCGGCATGAAATTATAGCAGACTACATGGATATCTGCCTGTCCCAGACGTTCCAATGTAGTAATGTAATTAGCAATATATTTTTCACGGTCTGGTGTTCCTACTTTGATGGCGTCATGGATATTTACGCTTTCAATCCCCATAACCTTAAGGCCTTTTGCTTCCACCTGCTCTTTCATCTGAAGAATACGCTCCATGGGCCATTCTTCACCTGCCGGAATGTCATATAATGTGGTAATAACGCCTTTTACCCCTGGAATCTGGCGAATCTGCTCTAAAGAAACAGAATCAAAGCCTTCACCAAACCAACGCAGTGTCATGTCCATAATATTTACCTCCTGAATGTTTTCCTGTACTCTCTGAATCTTTCTGTACTGAAAGACTTCGTGAGTACATTATGTTAATATACTAATATATTACTTACTGCATTTAATATAATAAGGATCACATCCATTGTCAAGAGCGAAACCGCTCACTCTGTGCGCAAAACGCAAAAACCGCCTGCTGTAAAATATATTTCAGCTTATACTTTACAGCAAACGGTAATTACAACAGACTATTGCCTGTACATGTTCTCTTGTGAAAAACTTATCTGTCAGCCAGGATCTCATTCATCTTAGAAACCAGATCATCGCAGTCGATTCCATGAACCATGCATGCCTCTTCTAAAGATTCAGCCTGAGAAGCAGGGCATCCAAGGCAGTGCATTCCTGCACCCATCAGCATCTGAGGGATCAGCTCATCCATCTGGATCAGTTCACCGATCAGCATTGTCTTTTCGATCTTCATGTATATTTCCTCCTTACATTTAATAAGCTTTACGTAAATATGCTATACGCTTTTATCAGCATAATACATTTTGGTTTTTTTGGCAAGCCTATTTCTTTTATAGGTTTACAGCAAAAAGCCGCAAACCCTTGTATTTACTGGCGTTTTAGATAGTTTCAACTAACTATTTTGCTTCCAAATTTGTACAATTTATACAGCTTTAGGCGGCATTTTCCTCTTGAATAATTGTCCGGAATCGTTTACAATAAAATAACATAAAAAAGGGTGTTTTAGGAGTTTTCCGAAAACATCTAAATATATAAGGAGGTATTTTATCATGGCATATGTAATTACTGATGGTTGTGTAAGCTGCGGAACCTGTGCTGGCGAATGTCCAGTAGGTGCAATCTCTGAGGGAGATGGCAAGTACGTTATCGACGCTGATTCCTGCATCGAGTGCGGAACCTGCGCTGCTGCCTGTCCAACCGGCGCTATCGAAGGCTAATTATAAGCTTACATAAAAAGAAGTCGCAAAACTGCTGTTTTGTGGCTTCTTTTTTATTATATCCCCAAAGCCTATGAATCTAAAAAGGAGAATCTTTCATGATACAGAAAAAACCGATCATCGGCATAACACCATCGCATAACACGGAAAATAACGATACCAGCCTCCGCCCTACTTATCCGAAAGCAATCGCAGCAGCAGGCGGACTGCCGATTCTGCTTCCTTTAGAATGCAGTGATGATGATATTAACCAGTTTATGGATATTTGTGACGGTCTTCTTTTTACCGGCGGACCAGATATCCAGCCTTCTCTTTATGGAGAAGACACGCATTTAAACTGCGGAAAAGCATCTGCTGCCAGAGATCACCTGGAATTTCGGCTTCTGACTGCCGCTATGGATGCCTGCAAGCCCATCTTTGGAATCTGCCGCGGAATACAGGTCTTAAATACAGGTCTTGGAGGAAGCCTGTATCAGGATATCCCATCCCAGATTCCAAGAGAATTTCCCCTTGCCCACCAACAGCCGTCTTACTACAATATCCCATGCCACCGGGTCAATATTGTCCCGAATACATTGCTTGCATCCATCTGTCAGGATGAGACCCAGATTGCTGTAAACAGCTGTCATCATCAATGTATCCACGTTCCTGCACCTGGACTGATGGTCTCTGCCGCTGCGCCAGATGGAATCATTGAAGCAATTGAAAAGCCCGATTACCCCAATTTCTTCTTAGGAGTACAGTGGCATCCTGAATATCTGTGGGAGCAGGATGAAGCTGCTATGGGGCTATTTCAGACATTTGTGGATGCATGCAGATCCGGCAGATAAGTTATCTGACTGTCTGTACTGATTATTGACTTCTTCCAAAGTTGGAACTGACGGCGCTGCTCCTGGCCTGGACACTGCAATGGCTGATGCTCTTGATGCCAGATCCAGCGCTTCTTTTGGGCTTTTTCCACTGCTGATGGCCGATACAAAAAATCCTGTAAAGGTATCCCCGGCAGCTGTGGTATCTACTGCTTTTACCTTATAGCATTTCTGTGGGATCACCTGATCTTTATCAATATAGACAGAACCTGCAGATCCCAGCGTCAGGACCACTGCAGCCTTCGGGAACATATCCTGAAAAGCTTTGACAGCTTTTTCTGTGCTTTCCAGTTCTTTTTCCCCTAAGATCTGGGCTGCTTCAATTTCATTTACAAAGAACAGCGTTACCTTATCTAAAGGCAGCGCTTTTATTTTTTCATCCATAGGAGATGGATTTAATACAATGTTCATCTGCTTTTTAGCAGCCTTTTCCATCAGATACGGCAGATTATTGATCTCATTCTGTAAAACCACATAATCTCCCGCCTCAAAGTGACTCAATGTATCATCGATCTGTTCCTTCGTGATTCTTTGATTAGCGCCTCCATAAAGAAGAATGCAGTTATCGCCTTCTGCATCATTCTGGATAATAGCATGTCCTGTGGAACAGCCTTCATCCAAGACCACCAGATCCGTATTTACCCCGGATTCTTTTAACTGCTCGACAAGAAATTCTCCTCCTTTTCCGATCCGTCCCCCATGGAAAACTTTCGCTCCTGCACGTCCTAGCGCCACAGACTGATTTAACCCCTTTCCGCCGCTGAAAATGTTCATCTGGCTGGAAGAGATGGTTTCTCCTTTTTGGACAAAATGATCTACACTGTATACATAATCAATGTTTAGTGAACCAAAGTTTAATATCTTCATATAAATACCCCTGCATATTTGTTGTTGCTTCACATCCTGATTACTATTATAGCAAAAAAATAACCACCTGCAGCTTTTATTATTCCAAAATCTCTGTACATACCTTTCCTCTGTTGACTTTCTGCTGACTTTCTCAACGAATAATTCTTGTAAGTGAACTGATTTTCTGTTATGCTATAGAAAGTTTTATTGGTACAAAGGAGGCATGGTTATGGAACACCATTCATCATACAGCGCACCCAGAAGCAGCCGCGCCTCGGGACATACCCGTTCTGCTGCTTCCCGTCAAACCACAAGACGGCCCCGCCGTCCTCAGAAAAGCAGCAGTTTCGTACATATTTTATTATGCTGCGTACTTCCATTTTTAGTAGTCAACCTGGCGATCTTCTTCATTGTTACCGCCACCCCAAGGATTGAAATGAATATAAGCGATACTACAGATTACAAAACGGTAGACGTAAGCTTTAAGATCCATTCTCTTCTTCCTTTAAAGAAAATGACTACTACTCTGGAATCTGAAACTATTGAATTTAAAAAGGAAAAAGGCGTTTATCACGCAGTATTGACAAACAACGGTACTTTGGAAATCTATGCATTAAGCTTAAATGGCATGCAGGCTCAGGATATAGAGCACATCGCAGTTTTAGATGATACAGCGCCTTCTTTTGATGAAGACAGCGCTGTTATGGAAAATGGCAAACTGACCGTTACTTTGGAGGACAGTATTTCCGGTGTCAATTATAATTCCATTTATGCTACTGATGATGCAGGAACAAAGGTACTTCCTGAAAGCTGTGATCAAGAGACCGGTGAGATCACTTTTAAACTAGAAGAAGGTTCTCTCACTGTTTATGTGGAAGATATGGCAGGAAATCCAAATCAGGCTACTTTCTCTATCAACCAGTCTGGCATTGATACAGAAGACCGGGAAAGCAAATTCCCAACTGATGGTGAAAACGGTATGAATGGAACCGCAGCAACCGAAGCAGAAACCAAATCTACTTCTGCAGCGAAGTCTACCACCGCGGCAGCGAAATCTACTTCTGCGGCGGCTAAGTCCACCACTGCAGCGGCTAAATCT
This sequence comes from uncultured Clostridium sp., assembly GCA_900543885.1. Taxonomy (GTDB): domain Bacteria; phylum Bacillota; class Clostridia; order Lachnospirales; family Lachnospiraceae; genus Enterocloster. The sequence continues at coordinate 318 of UQTA01000081.1, read as the reverse complement.
ACTTCTGCAGCAGCCAAGTCCACCACTGCGGCAGCTAAGTCCACCACTGCGGCGGCTAAATCTACTTCCGCAGCAGCTAAGTCCACCACTGCGGCGGCTAAATCTACTTCTGCAGCGGCTAAGTCCACCACCGCGGCGGCGAAATACACTTCTGCAGCAGCAGAACCTCCCACTGAGCAGGCACCTGCCACCATTGCTCCTTTAACGAATCAAACGTTCAAGTTCAGCCTTGCGAAGATTTAGGGTCAAAAGTACGTTGACAACGTGTTTCACTAAGTGCTTTCGGAGCTAACTCTTAATATGGTAGACGCCCAAAGC
>UQTA01000080.1 GCA_900543885.1 uncultured Clostridium sp. | reverse complement strand
GTGAACATGAAGAATAATGGTGAGGAAAGCTTTTCTATGGACAAGGCATTTACCTATTTAAAGGCAGACTCTCAGATGTCCATCCGATACCTGTTTGGAAGCACCGCTCCTTTTAAATCGGATTATGAAGCAAATGGTGTTACGGGACGGATAAAGTATAACAATACGATCTATCAGGGGTACTAAATTATGAAGCAGAGAAAAAGAAGCGTATTAAAACGAACTGCACAGAAAAGACAAAAGGGTGTGCTGACCATTGAAGCCAGCATTTCCTATTCTATATTTCTTATGATCATCGTGACATTGCTGTACCTCATGCGTGTGGTGTATGCCTATGGCCTGGTGCAGCATGCAGTGAGCCAGACAGCCAAGGAATTATCCATGTATACCTATGTGTATCATGTTTCCGGCGCTTCCGGGCTGTATGATGACCTGCAAAGCGCAACTTCCGGACGCAAGGATCAGTTTAATACAGATGCGGAAAGCATTGTGAAGCTGTATGAGATATTAGAAGGTGGAAAACTGGATGAATTAAATGACTACAGCTATGAGGGAAGCACCAATCCAAAAGATATATTAAAAGATGTGATCGGAGCTGTTGCCAATGAAGCAGCAGGAGATGCACACAATCAGGCATGGACCCTGGTAGCAAGACCTATGATCGCCGGATACATTGGAGCGGACTCCAAGGGCAATTCCGCAGATGAACGTTTGCAGAAGCTGCGGGTGATTGGGGGCTTAAAGGGAATCGACCTTTCTTCCTCTAAGTTTTTTGAAAATGGTACTACCATTGATATTGTGGCCTGCTATACCATTGATCCCCTTCTTCCTATTAAGATTTTGCCGGAGTTAAATCTGTGCAACCGGGCTACTGTACGGGGAATGAGTGGATCATCCATCTTTTGATGATCACAGAATACAGAATGAACACAGATCTGAGGACAGAAAATGAATGGACTGAAACTTGCAGCTCTTGTTTTTGCAGCTGTGTTAAATGGGATGAAAACGGTATATGGGGTAGAGATATACAAAGAAAAAGAAGAGCCATTCTGGAAAGTATGGAACTGCCGGTGGCTGTATGTCTGCGGGGCTGTCAGCCTGGGGACTTTTGCCCTTATCTATTATCTGGGAAAAGGACAGATGTATTATCTGCGGTATGCAGATCTTTTATATACCTATCTGTTGTTGGCAGCCGTGGATCTTAAGGCGCGGATCGTGCCGGATAGGATTTTGTTCCTTTTATTGACGGGACAGCTTCTTATGGCTGGCGCGGAAGGTCTGACAGTGCTTACAGCCGGGCTTTTAGGAGGTCTTATTTTTGGGGTGGTTGTTCTCCTGATAGCAGCCACTTCCAGTGAGAAAATGGGAATGGGAGACGGAAAGCTTTTAGCAGTAACAGCTATTGCAGCCGGGTGGAGTTATACCTTGTGTATTTTGTGCATTGCTATGGGACTTTTCTTAATATGCGGGATATGGAGAATATTATTTCGCCATTCGTCCATGAAAGCAGAAATGCCATTTGTTCCCTTTTTATTTTTTGGAACAGTGATCTATTTTATATGGTTTTAAAGGGTATGAAAGGGATATTTAAGGATATTAAAGATAAACGGAGGTAGAGAGTATGTTGTCACAAGTACAGATTTCTTATGAAAATATGGGTGTGTCCAGTTATCTGGCGGCAGCCTTTTCGCCCCAGGCAGGTCTTGTGAATTATCAGCTGGAGATGCTGGCAGCAAATGAGATCAGCCATTTTCTTCCAGTGGCAAAGCGGGTCATGAATGGGGAGACAGTGGCCTATTATAACATTTCTTCTAAGATTGCCTTAAGTCAGATCATGGGCAGAAGAAAACTTTCAAAAATGGAACTGGTCCAGATTTTAAAGGGCTTTTTAAGCGCTGCAGAAGACGGAGAGCAGTATCAGCTTCCAGCAGGGGGAATTGTAATGGAAGCAGATTATATTTTTGTGGATCCTTCTACTATGGAGCCGTCTTTCGTGTATCTTCCTGTAAGCGTGCCTCAGGAAAAAGGGGTAAAGGAGCTGGTGCTTTCTTTTGTGATGGAAGGAAAAATCGAGCTGACAGGTGACAATTTCGTCCAGCTGTTACTGGAAGCTGTGAACAAGCAGCCTTTTAGGCTAGAAGATTTAAAACAGGTATTAGACCAGGTTCAGGGTATGCCACAGAGAGCTAAAAGTCCGGTTCAGGGATTTTCTGGTACTCAGGGCAACATAAATATGGGCGCAGCTGGTGGATTTCCACAGTCAGCATCAATTCCAGGTTCTCGGCCAATTCCATCAGTTCAGACAGCGCAGGTATCTCAGGCGGCTGTGCCAGTCCAGCCAGCTATGCCGGTTCAACAAGTACCACCTGTGCAGCCTGCAAGACCGGTATCCGCTCCAACATCAGGAGCCCCCTCTGGCAGCTCACTTTCACCAGCACCGGAAAATAAAAAGGGAAAATTTGGAAAACCGTCCTTAAAGGGATCAAAGAAAGAAAAGGCGAAAGAAAAGACAAAGCCTGTAAAGGAAAGCACAGCTGTAGAAGAGGACGGCTTTGATCCGGAAAAGGCAAAGAAGAAGTTCCTGCTGCCTCAGGCAGTTGTCATGGTAGCAGTAGCGGCGCTGGTATCCTTTGGGGCATTTACAGATGAGTATGGGGATATTGCAGTAAACAATATTCTGGCAGTGGTCCTGATCCTTGCAGTGACAGAAGTGATCCTTTACAGGGAAGCTTATGTAAACAGCCGCAAAAAGGGTAATAAGAAGACGGATAAGAAAGCGGTACAGAAGAATAGCGGAAAGAAACCGGCGGCGCCTGGAAAGCCTTCTGGCTTTGGAAATGCAGGAACAAAACCAGCAGCACCGTCCAGCTTTGGAAATGCAGGTTCCCGTCCAGAAGTACCTTCACAGTCTGGTTTCGGAAATGCAGGAGTGAAGCCAGCAGCACCTTCTGGTTTTAATAATGCAGGTTCCAGACCAGCGGCTCCAGTCCAGCCAGCACAGCAGCAGGTGGAACAGTCAGTTTCAGGCTTCCAGACACCGCCTGTTCCACAGCAGTCCATTTCCCAGCCACCATTTTCCCAGGCACCTATCCAGCCTGCACCAATGCCTCAGGCCCCGATCACACCTTCCTATGCAGCTATGTCCATGAGCTCAGGAAGTGGAGATGAGACAGAGCTTTGGGATGGAACCCAGGGAGGTATGAGTGCTTATCTGGAATATTATGAAAACGGTCAGCTTACCAGGATCCCATTGGATAAGCCAAGTGTCCTGGTAGGACGTTTAAAGGGTCAGGTGGATTTTGCAGTTGCCAATCCAAAGGTAGGAAAAGTCCACGCGGAATTTATCAACCAGGACGGCCTGATCTATGTAAAAGACTTAAATTCCAAGAATGGAACCTATATTAATGGAAATGGACAGCGCATTGGCAACAACATGCCATATCCATTAAGCAACAATGACCGTGTAACATTAGCAGACAGTGAATTTACAGTCCGCTGCGGTTCATAACAGATCTTTACAGATGGGATAAAGGGGTATGAGACATTTTACATATCAATACGGATCGCTGTCAGATGCAGGAGATGTGCGGGGCGAAAATCAGGATGCCATTTTGTGCTGTACAGGAGAAAAAAACACACAAAATCAGCAGAACGATGCTGCATTTTTCCTGGTAGCAGACGGCATGGGCGGGCTTTCCTATGGAAGCCAGATAAGCGCCTACTGCACAAACCAGTTTGCAGCATGGTGGCATGAGGATTTTTCTCAGATGATACAGGCGGGCAGAGACAGCGATACAGATATAAAAGAACTTTTAGAGCAGGAGATATGGGATATCAACACCCAGATTTATCAGTTTAAAGAAAGGGAGGGCTGCAGATGTGGTTCCACCTTTTCTGCGTTACTGTTGTATAACGGAAAATATTATATAGAAAATCTGGGAGACAGTCGTATTTACCGTTTCCGCAAAAATAATCTGGAGCAGCTGACAAAAGATCAGTCCCTGGCAGCGCAGCTGGTACGTGAGAAAAGGCTGACTCCAGAAGAGGCAGAGGATTTTCCTCAGAAAAATGTGCTTACCATGTGTATAGGCATGTTCCAGATCCCTCAAAGTGGTTTTGAAATGGGAGAACTGAAAAACGGGGATATGTTTCTTTTGTGCAGTGACGGCTTTTACGGATGCGTGGAAGAAGCAGACGTAAAAGAGATATTAAGGCGTTATAACAGGCAGAATGACAAGGGGAATGGCATTCTCCGGTTTGCAGTAGAAAAGCTTCGCAGCCTGATACCAGAAGGTGCAGCAAGGGATAATGTTTCCCTGATCCTCACAGAAGTGAGAATAGGATAAAATGATAAAACGTGTAAGAGGTGGCATATGTTACAGCCTGGAACAAGATTAAATAATACATATACAGTGGTTGAAGCCATTGGCTCCGGCGGAGGAGGTGTTGTATACAAAGCTTACCATGAACGGCTTCAGACCTATGTGGTGGTAAAGCAGGTAAAAGACCGGGTAAAGGGGATTTTGGATGCCCGTGGGGAAGCGGATGTATTAAAAAATATCAAACATACCCGACTGCCAAGAGTTTATGACTTTTTAGAGATTGACGGGGAGATTTTTACAGTTATGGATTTTATCCCCGGAGAGTCTTTGGATAAAGTCCTTTTAAAAGAATATAAATTCAGCCAGAAAGAGGTATTTACCTGGACATTGCGACTGGCAGAGGCGTTAAGTTATCTTCATTCCCTTAATCCCCCTGTGATCCACAGTGATATTAAACCGGCTAATGTAATGTTGACGCCGGACCGGGATGTGTGCCTTATTGACTTTAACGTATCCCTTGCATTTGATCAGGAGATGCGCATGTCCACAGGCGTTTCCGGCGGTTATTCCCCGCCAGAGCAGTACCGGGATTTTTCCAGTTATTGTAAATATTTAAACCAGGCCAGCTTTTATAATGCCCCTACTATGACTATGCGTGAGGCAGATGAGACGGCAGCCTTAAATGATGAAACCATGATCATGGATCAGTCCATTTCAGGGCAGACAGAAAGCAGCATTTCCCAAATGGTAGGCCGGGGCGTAGATGAACGTTCTGATGTATATAGTCTGGGGGCTACAGTCTATCACCTGCTTACAGGCAGAAAACCGGCAGCTGATTTTGATGAGATCACGCCGATCCGGGAACTGGTGCCGGAGATCAGTGAAGGCTTTGCTGCGATCATTGAAAAAATGATGTCACTGGAGCCGGAAAACCGTTATCAGAATGGTACGGAACTTCTTTATGCACTGGAACATGTTTATGAACTGGACAGTGAATACCAGAATTATTGCAGAAAGAACCGTTTCAGGAAGCTTCTGATCGCAGGAATGTTTGTTGCCGGTGCGGCAATGAGCGCAGGCGGATTTTTGCTTATGGGTCAGGAAAATACAACAGCCTATAACCGCAGCATAGAAAAAGCCCAGAGTCTGATGGAAGCAGGTGAGTTTGAAGCAGCAGATGATCTGATCCAGAATGCGAGACTGCGGCTTCCGGAAGACATTCATTCCTATAAGGAAGAACTTTTATGTTTGTTTTCCATGGGAGAGTATAAAAAGGCAGTATCTTATGGAAAGGACATTTTAAATAATCCTTCTTATATAGTGGAAGGAGAAGAAGAACAGGCGGCTTTGGGAGATATTTTCTATATCCTGGGCAATGCCTACTTTGAGCAGGAGGATTATACCAACGCAGGGGCATGTTTTGAACAGGCCATAGCGCAGAATCAGAAAAACAGTCTGTATTTCAGAGATGAGGCCATTGTTCAGGCAAAAACAGGAAACGCGGACGCAGCAGAACAAACACTGGAAATGGCGATCACACTGGGATTGGGAGAAGACTCCATTTATATGGTCCAGGGAGAGATTGCGTTCTCCAGAGGACAGTATGAGGAGGCTGTAAACCATTTAAAGGAGTCTGTCCAGGCAGCTCAGACGGATGAGCTGAGGCGAAGAGCGGTGATCCTTTGCGCCCAGGCGTATAAAAGAATGGGCGATGAATGGCTGGCAGATGAGATAAAACTGTTAGAAGAGGCGGAAAATACCTTTACACTTCAGACCTCCATGCACATTTCTGAAATGCTGGCAGATGCTTATGCAAGAAAGGCAAAAGCGGATACCAGCCAGTCAGAAAACTATTATGAAATGTCACTGGCCCGTTTTAAAGACCTTTATGAAAAGGGTTATTCCACAGAACAGATGATGGAAAATATAGCCATTCTTTATCAGCAGACAGATCGTTTGGACGAAGCCCAGGCTATGTTAATGGATATGGCGGATAAGTATCCGGAAGATTATATACCTTATAAGCGCATGGCTTTTCTGGAAGCGGATATGCAGCAGAAGAAAAATAATATAGACCGGGATTACAGCCAGATGAAGGCATATTATGATCAGGCTGCGGCTTTGTATGAAAAGAGTGGAAATGATGGTGATACAGAAATGAAGATGCTTGAAAATATGATGCAGGATCTGAAAAAGGGCGGCTGGTTATAGGAGGAACAAACGTATGTATATGTTGACACATATTTCACTGACACCGGGAACACTGCTGTTTCTGACAGGTGTCCTTCTGCTTTGCGCGACAGTGGTATTAGCTGTGGTCACAGCAGCTACGGCTGGAAAACGGAAAGAACAGATCCGGCAGAGGATGAAGGAAAAATATTAAACGAGGAAAAAAGCATGAAACAGATAAAGCGGATCCTGATCTTTCTGGCGGTCCTGCTTCTGCTTGCAGGCTGTGGGAAAAAGCTGAGCATTCAGGAATATCTGGATCTGGGTGATAAATATCTTACAGAGTCCAATTACGAAAAAGCCATTGTGGTATTTACAAAGGCCATTGAATTAGAGCCAAAAGCTGTGAAAGCATACGAAGGTTTGGCAGATGTGTACATCAAAACAGAAAAGTATGCAAAGGCAAAGGAAGTGCTGGAAAATGGTATTTCTGTGTATGAAGGCTTATCAGAAGGAGAACAGACCGATGAGTTTAAGCAGATCTACGAGACTTTGCTGAAATTGAGAGAAGAAGTTGAAACATACTTAAAGGAACAAGACATTCCGAATGAAGAGCCGAAACAGGAAGCAAAAGAGGAAGTCCTGGGAGAATACCAGGAACTGATAGATGACCTGACAGACAGAATGAGATCCCAGGACAGAGAAAGCATCTGGGAGCTTCAAAGCAGTGATGAATACCAGAATCTTATAACAAAACTGGATCACGTTATATCCAGGGACTGCAAAGACGGAAACTGGTTTCTGATCTACCCATGCGGTCACTGCTATTACGGCGGCATGAAAGACGGAAAACGATCTGGACAGGGAATCTGGTGTGCTTATGATTACATAGAAGGAAACAAAGATTATGATTTCTGTACCTGGGAAAATGATTATCCCAATGGAACAGGTGAAGAGTGGTCTGTATGTCTTCCTGTGCCGGAGGATCTGTTTTATACCCAGATGAATTTAAAAGACGGTCTGTACCATGGAACTATCCAGGAAAATTGCACAAGTACCTACGAAGAAGAAACTTTTCAGGAAAACTATGCCTATGAGTGCAGTGAAGGAATTGCTGCAGAGGTAGCAGATCTCCATGCTGACATAGCGCCAAGTGATGGAAAAGAAAGATATTGTATTTACAGTGATGATGAGATCAGCCGGTATGCAGTCCGCGGCTATAAAAAAGGAATCCTTCATGCCAGAAAAGGCGTAGATGCAGTGGACAGTATGAAAGCTTATACCCAGGAAGAGATTCAGGATGCAAAGCAGTCCATAGAAGATGAGATCCGGGAATGGGAAAATGAAGCAGGGGCAAATGAGGAGTAGTATGGAAATAGCTTATATCATATTAAAAGGGGCGGCTGTTGCAGTAGCAGTAGCCGCTTCCTTCACAGATCTGAAAACAAGGAAAATACCAAATAAACTTACCTTTTCTGCCATGCTTTTAGGATTGGTTTTAAATCTGGTCTTTTTTGGCCTGAAAGGGTTGGCAGGAAGCTTTTTAGGGATTTTAATGGGATTTGCAGCTTTTATCCTATTTGCCATTGGCGCATTAAAAGCAGGGGATGTGAAATTATATATGGCCATTGGTGCTCTTACGGGATGGCGCTTTTGCGGGTATACCATTGTATATTCCATTATTGCGGGAGGCGCAGCTGCATTTGTATTCATGCTTCTGCGTAAAAGCGGAAGAACAGTATTAAAAAATCTGAAAAATTATTTTGTAAATATGTTTTATACCCATCATTTCTATATGTACCAGCCCCAGGATACATCGTCTTATTTCAGCTTTGGATGCTGCATTTTGGTTGGATCAGTGATCACATGGCTGGTTTTATAACAGTTACTCATAAGTGTTTTGTTCGTTGCAAGCAGCAAGAAGATGTAAGACTGAACTGTATAACGAAAATCAGGAAAAAGTAGAAATTATGGAATGTGAGAGGTATCTGAGTATGGAAAAAAATATAAAATGGTTGAAAATACGAAAGAAATTTGCAGTATTGCTACTGATTGCGGCAATGGTAATAATGGCAGGCTGTAAGAAAAAGATGAACTTGCAGGATTATCTGGATCTGGGAGATAAATATCTTACAGAAACCAATTACGAAGAAGCGATCGTAGCTTTTACAAAAGCCATTGAATTAGATCCGAAGAATCCGGAAGGCTACAAAGGACTGGCAAATGTTTATGCAGCAGCTGAACGCTATGAAGACGCTTTGGATACATTGGAACAGGGACTGGAAGAGATAGAGGATGACAGCCTTAATGATATATATGAAGATATCCAAAAACGTTATGATGCATGGCAGGTGCTTTATGGCATGGAGAGTATGATGGATCATGGAGTTGAGTATGATAACTGGTTTGATCTGTGGAACTACATGCTTACAATGGATTTTCAGATGACTTTTGATCAGTTGTCAGAAAAGGTAACTTATACCACAGAAGATGGGGAAAATAAGCTGGTGCTGTATCCCTGCGGTCATATTTATTATGGATCTGCAGGCAGTACAGATAGAGAGGGTCATGGAATCTGGACTTCCTGCAGCCTGGAGGAAAGCTGGATTGATTTTTATGATGGGTCATGGGAAAATGATTTTCCTAATGGACAGGGAACCTATCGTATGTGGCAGATCCAGTCTATTAATTCGGATACAGAGGATACATTTCATTACGAGGGAGATTTCAAAGATGGCTGTTTTACAACAGAAGAACCAGACGCGCCTTATCAGGGAGTACTTCATGCCATGGAGATCGATACGGAAAAATCAATGCAGGAAAGAGAGTTTTCCCAGGAACTTTTTGATTATTGGCAGGGGGTAATAGCAGAACCGGATGCATATTTAAGTGGTTTTGCAATTACAGGCAGTTCAGAACAGGGAATGTCAGAGGAAGAAAAAGAAGAACTTGGTGTGCTTACACTGTTAAGTGCAGATTCCTTCTATAGTATGCCGGAAACTTATTATCCGGATCAGAACACATATCTGCTTATCTATGGCGGCGGAAAAGGGTTCGGTACGCCTTATGAGATCGTAGATACACAGGGAAATGCGCTGCTGCAGGGATATGAGGAGTGTTTGTGGAAAACCTCAGACGGTTATGTAAAGCTTTTGGCCTGTGATCCGGGGCAGATGGAAGATTCAGCAGAAAATTACTATTCGATCCTGATGGGTGAGCTGGAAGGAGATTTTTATGCTGTGAAATATGACTGGAGTGGAAATGAGACAGAGCGACATAAGCTGGAAGGAGATGCTTCCCAGGCGTTTTCCCAGGCATATGCCATGTATCCCCAGGATTATGGTCAGCCCCTGGAGTTTTACAGTCTTATGTCAGGTTCCTATGACCAGTATACCCCATCGTATAACTGCCAGGTCAGCGAGGATGGTTATGTTCTTACAGATGATTCCGGCCAGCAGGTTTCCAGAATACGGATTCAGGATCCAGATTTATATGTACCGGTACAGAAGGGAAATATCTTCGGCCTGTGGAATCCGGAATATTATGAATTTGCACGTATTTATTATGTGAACCAGTAGATGGATAGAGGAGTATGGTGAAAATGAAGGTTGCTGTAAAAAAATGGAAAAAGTTAAAGACCGTGTGCAGTGTTTTTTGCTCTTGGCAGTCCTTCTTGCAGGCTGTCAGAAAAAAATGGACTTTCAGGATTATCTGGACTTAGGTGAAAAATACCTGACAGAAGCCAATTATGAAGAGGCAATCGTAGCCTTTACAAAAGCAATAGAAATAGACCCGAAACAGGCAGCTGCTTATGAAAAACGTGCAGAGGTTTATACAGCCCGTATCCAGGCAGGCGGAGTGGATGATGTTAGCCAGTGGACGGATGAGATACGTGGATTTTATGCAAGCGGTGAGGCAGATTATCTGATAGCTATTGAATTGGAGCCAAAAACTGCCGGAAATTATGAAAAACTGGCAGAATTGTATCTGCTGGCAGGAGAAACAGAAAAAGCGGTGGATATCCTGAAAAAAGGTTATGAAGAAACAGGGGATGAGGCATTAGATAAGCGCAGACAGGAAATCGAAGCTTCCCAGATCACTTCTACTGTAGATCCATCTGTTTATAACGGAAGTATGACAATGGAGATGTATATGATCATGCCATATCCGGAGTATTTTGGAAAAGAGGTCAATACATATGATGGAATGGGGCGTATGACATCCTTTGAATGGTATGATTTTGATGGTACTGTTTCTGAAACATATTATTGGAAATATGATGATGAGGCAGGAAAGACCTATGAAGAATCCAGTGAGGTTTATTACGAAGGAATAGAAACAGAAAGCGGAAAGGAAAATGGACAGGAAGTTACCGGAGCAAAAGGGGCCAGAATGTGGAACAGCACTCAGGAGATAGATGGCTGCAAGGATCAGGCCAGATATCGTCCATCTATAGGATCAGGGAGTGGAAATCCGCCGGTCATATGGTACGCTATGACAGATCCGACAAAGAAACCGGAAAATGGGAAAATTCCCATGGAAAATGAACAGTATGCTACTTATGAATATGATTCATTAGGAAGAGTCAGTGTAATACATTCATATACTTCCGGTGGAGAAGAAACTGGTTACTGTATAATTACATATTCTTCAGGAGAATAGTGGGATGCATGCGGAGTATATGAATTTCTTACAGAACCTCTTATGTGGCAGTAGGAATACATCAATGTATGGAATCGAGAGGACGATGACCTCTGGGGTGTATATGGTGCCATGAAAAATTGAAAATCATCCTTCAATAGATTTTACAAATGCGGAGAAAAGTATGAAAATGTTTAGAAAAAGAAAAGTTTTGTCTTATATTATGCTGTTTTTATGTTTTCTTTGTTTTTCTGGATGTGGTAAAAGCCTGGAGCAAAGAATTGCCGAACAATTAGAACTTGGACAGAAATATATGCAGGAGTTAAAATATGAAGAGGCAATTGTGGCATTTAATAAAGCAATTAAATTAGAACCTAAAAATACAGATGCCTGGTACTATGTGGGACATGCATATATAGCAGCTTCGAAGACTGTAGAAGATACAGAGAAGAAAGCAGCCTATCTTGACCAGGCACAGGAAGCCTTTCGGCAGTTGGAAGAACTGGACGATGATAGAGCATATAGTGGTCTGATCCTGGTTTACAGTCTGGAGGAGGACTGGGAAAAGATCATAGATATGGAAGGAGAATTTGACGAAGAAGCACTGGATGAAGAAACAAGGCTTTTGTATAAAAACATGCTCTGGATAAAAGCATTCATTGAGTTATGTGAAAAAGATAATGTGGAAATGATCTTTGAAAACATGCAGACAGAGGAGTTTAAGAAAATACAGGATATGGTTCTTGAAAATCAGGTACCGATCTGTATTATAAGAAAAGATGGAACGGGTATTGGATTTTATCCTGTAAATTCAGAGAAATACGGCAGCTGCATGGTTTATTATGGCATCTATGAAAATGGAAAACGTCAGGGAAACAGTGTGTGGATGGGATACAAAGATGGAAATAATTATTATGCAAAGGGACAATGGAGTGATGATTATCCTAATGGATCCCAGACTGTTCAGGAATGGTATGGTGAGCTGGCAGAAGATGTAAATAAAAGAATCATATCAGGAAATGTTCAACAGGGGCTTTGGAATGGGGCTGTTGACTGGAGCTTTGAAAAGGGCAGTGTAACAGAAACATTTCCAGTTAATTTTACAAATGGAAAATGGGTTGTGATCGGCACCGAAGATGATGACAATGGATATCGTTATATTGTATGCGAAAATGGTACGCCAGATGGAGTTGGTACGATGACTGTACAAGCTGGCGAACTTGATGAACAAGAAGGAATCGAGGGATTTGTACAGTAAAAAGGCATAAAATGATAAAATGCCAGGTGAAAAATCACCACAACCATGAACATCTGAACAAATGCCCAAATTATACTGTATACATTGTATTTTTTGCAGTAATACGAATTAAACATTTGCAATTTAATGAATGATTGTTACATGGCTGCCGGGAAAATAAATGGCAGAAAAATAATATGGGGAGAGATGATATGAAAATGAAAAACAAAAGAAGGTCTGCAAAACATAAGATATTTTATACTGTATTGCTGGTATTGACTATTCTTCTTGTAGTAGGCTGCCAGAAGAAAATGACTGTTCAGGACTATCTGGACTTAGGTGAAAAATATCTGATAGAAGCTAATTATGAAGAGGCGATCGTAGCCTTTACAAAAGCCATTGAAGTAGAACCAAAGGCACTGAAAGCATATGAAGGCCTGACAAATGCGTACATAAAGACCGAAAACTACGAAAAAGCCCAGGAAGTGCTTCAAAGTGGAATTTCTGTGTATGAAGGTCTGACCGAGGATGAAAAGACAGATGAATTTAAACGGATCTATGAAGAAATGCTGAAATTAGAAGAGAAGATCAGGCAATATCTGGAGGCAGAAAACAGCTCAGATGTTGAAGAAAATGAAGACGAAACATTATCTGATACAGATCCTGTGGATACAGAGAACGAGCGCCTGATCGCGGAGGCAAAAGAAAAATATGGTTCAATCCTGGAACAGGTAATCGCAGAAATAAACAGCCAGGAGCCAACATATACTCATTATTTTACAGATGATTTTAAAAGCTTTGTAAAAGGACTTGAAAAGCCGTTGATCTGGCAGCAGGAGGATGGAAATTATCTGGGGCTGTATGTTGGCACAGACGGAGATGTTTATGTATATTTAGGAGAAATGGATAAGGGGATACGTTCTGGTTCTGGTTCCTGGTATGGGGAATATGAATATGCAGATGAAGAAGATTCTGGAATAGGGACACAATTATTTTATGGAAACTGGTCTGAGGATTATCCCAATGGATCCGGTACATTTATATATGCTTTTGATTATGGTAAAAGTGAGGTACAGGGAAATTTTCAGGACGGTTACGAAAATGGAACTATGAACTATTTTGATTATGATACTGAATATGGAAGTTCTATTGAAGGCACATACAATGTAGCGTATGGCATACCACATATATTATATGTAGATGAGGACGGATGTAATGTTGTTCTAGCAGTGGATGATTACGAGTTAATATATGAAGAAGGCGAAATATGGGGTGTAGACGGCGCAATGAAAAACTAACAAAAATATGAAGAGAGAAAAAATATGCCAAAGGAAACTTTAAGATCAAAGATCACCATAGCAATCCTGCTGGTTTTATCATTTTTATTATTTGCAGGCTGCAAGAAAAAGATGAATTTCCAGCAATACTTAGACTTAGGTGATAAGTACTTATTAGAATTAAATTATGAAGAGGCAGCCGTAGCTTTCACAAAGGCCATTGAACTGGAGCCAAGAGAGATAGGTGCATACGAAAAACTGGCAGGTGTATATACAGCCCAGGGAAATACAGAGCAGGCTCTGGAAACCTTAAACAAAGCAGTATCTGTATATGAAGGACTTTCTAGAGAAGAGCAGACAGAAGATCGAAAAGCGGCGTATGAGAGAATACAGGCTGCGGCAAATACTCTTTCTGTAAAAATGACACTGGAAGCAGAATATATGGATCTCTTAAAACAGTTAAAAGAAAAGATGACCGGCGATGCTGAAGATTTCGGAAACAGCGACTTTGGAAGCAAATTGTTATTAGGAAAAGAATTTAATTCCCTCACTGAAAATCTCACAGAGCCTCTTATGTGGCAGCAGGAAGATGGAACCTGGATCGCAGTCTATCCTGGTGGTTATGTCTATGTGGGCGAAATGGAAGATGGAAAACGATCTGGAAACGGAGCATGGTATCTGGAAGAAGCAGGACGGGGAATGAGCATATATTTATTTAAAGGAACCTGGAAAGATGATTATCCAAACGGTGCAGGAACAGCCAGAGAATATTTAAGCTATGACGGCGGAGCAGTTGAGATGCGACAGGGAGAATATGCAGAAGGTCTTGAAAATGGAGCCATAACTATTTCCCTTGCGGGTCCAGGTGGTACAGACATTTATCAGTATACTGCCACAAATGGCATTCCTGATCAGGTAGAAATGGATCCTGATGCAGAAGAAACCATGGCAGTCATGGAGCATATATCCGGACCAGATACCAACCGTTGGCACTTTGAAGACGGGGACTGTTGGGGCGTTTATGGAGCTATGAAAGAGTGACAGCGATCATGCCACAGATGGTGCTAATTACAGGTTCATCTGCGGTATTTCTATTGCCATGCATATCGAGGAGGCGCCAGTAGCGCGTCCGCTGATTAGAGAAAGTAAGAAGGAGTAGTGTGAAAGAAAGTAGAGGACAGCCATAAATGGGCGCACTCAAATAAGCTGTCAAAGGCAGGCAACTTTTTGAGGTATTATAGAGTTAGTAAATCAATTCAAGAAGCTAATGACTCATCAGGAGG
>UQTA01000079.1 GCA_900543885.1 uncultured Clostridium sp. | reverse complement strand
AATACTTGTTTTCATAAGTACTTTTGGCGCTAAATCTTCATAAGGCAGACGCCCAAAACTTTTTGTCCGCTGTAAGCTGGCAAGAAAATGCAAGGCTGAACTGTAACTAATATCCACCGTTTTTAATTTGTAAATAGGTGATAGCGTAGAAAGCCACCGGCGCGCATTACAGAATAAGCATTTGTTTGAAAATCCGTGAGTGGGCGAGCATAGCGGCAGAACGGAGAACCGTGCCCGAACACGCGAAGCGTGTGAGTTGGGTTCGCAGTTCTGACACTAGGCGGCGCAAGCCCACGAACAAAGGATTTTCTCCCAAATGCGCATCTGTAATGCGCGCCGGTGGCTTTCGGACCTTTCGCAATTAAATCGCAATTTTATTCAGCCTGATCGTTTGTCAGCTTCAGTCTGTCTAATACATAGAATACCAAACTCATTGCCATTCCTACTACACAGGCAAGTACCATTCCCGTAAGCTCAATATTTCCAACACGAAGAGCTGCGCCGGAAAGGCCCGTTACAAAGATCACGCTGGTAAGCATCTGATTACGGTTCTTGGAGTAATCTACTTTAGAATCTACCAGGATGCGCAGACCGGAAGTTCCGATCATACCATAGAGCAAGAAAGAAATACCACCGATAACCGGACCTGGAATCGTGCTGATAAGGGCAGACAGCTTTCCTACGAAGGAGCATACAATAGACAAAATAGCCGCACCTGCGATCACGCGAACACTGTATACACCTGTTACCGCCATAACTCCAATATTCTCGCCATAAGTAGTAGTCGGTACAGAGCCGATCATACCGGAAAGCATGGTAGAGAAGTTATCTGCAAACAGGGAACGATGAAGTCCCGGATCTTTTAACAGATCTCTTCCTACGATCTTACTGGTAACTACCTGATGTCCAATATGCTCAGAAATAATAACCAGAATAACAGGAAGAATGATCATGATCGCCTGGGGATCAAATTTGGGAGTGGAAAAATGAGGCATAGCAATGATCTTAGCCGCCGCTACTTCCTCAAAATCTACGATTCCGCAGATGACAGCCGCTGCATAACCGGCCAGAACTGCGATCAGGATCGGGATAACTGCCAGGAATTTACGAAACAGGATAGAACCGAATACGGCTACGCCTAAGGTTACTAAGAATACAATGATCTTTCTTGGATCAATGGTTTCATCCAGCAGGCCTGCGTTGGAAGCTGCATTAGCAGACAGTTCCAGACCGATCAGAGCAACTACCGGTCCCATGGCTGCAGGAGGAAGCACAATATTGATCCAGTCAGTACCAAATTTATAGATGATCAAAGCTAAAATACAGCCACAGAAACCAACTGCCACGAAACCGCCCAATGCGTATTCATATCCAAAATTCTGGATAACGATAGATGCCGGTGCCAAAAAAGCAAAGCTGGATCCTAAATAAGCCGGTGCTTTTCCCTTTGTAATAGCGATAAATAAAAGGGTTCCGATACCATTCATAAACAGTACGATAGCCGGGCTGATCCCAAAAAGGAAAGGCACCAGAACGGATGCACCAAACATAGCAAACATATGCTGGATACTTAAGGGTATCAGCAATTTTAAGGGGACTTTTTCTTCAACCTGAATAATTCTCTTTTCCATGATTTTCTCCTTTAATTGTTATCTTCTCCTTGGATGCACTCTCTTTCCACGTTCAAAACAACGCTCGCAGATGGAGAATGGATAATCCCAGGAAAGCTCTCTTCCGCAGATGGTGCATTTTCGTGTATAGCTGGCACATTCTGTCTTTAAAATGCGGCTGATCTCTTCTTCAGTGTTCCTGCGCTCTTCCACCAGGTTTTCTTCCTGAACAGGCAGTCCCACTTTTCTGGAAAACTGAAAATAGAGATCCAGCATTTTATAATAGCTTTCCAGATCATACAGATCCGGTCCGGGACTGTATGGAAACTGCAGTTCTTCTACATCCCGGTAATCTCTGCAGTAATCCTTCCACAGATCCATGACCAGTTTATTATCAATGTCCACAGAACAGGTGATCAGCTTATAAATCTCTTCTTTGGAAAATTCCTCCATATGATCCCGCTGCACATGTTCAAAACTTACATACAAAGCTAACAGCTCATCTACTTCCATTTTTTCATAAATAGACGGTGTTTCCATACTGGCCCATATTTTTACAAGTGTATCGATCTCCGCAGGCAGCTTTAACAGCTGTTCCGGAAAACCGATATATGCTTTCATAATAGGGATCGGCCGGCGCTCAAGTCCGTCTTTTATTAATTCCAGATCGTCTAAAACAGCCACAAAACCTTCGTCATAAAGTCCGAAACGCCCTGCACGGCCTGCGATCTGTTTGATCTCCTCCGGCAGAAGACTTCTGCGGCTTACGCCGTCAAACTTTCTGGTTTCAATGAAAACAATACGCCGGATAGGCAGGTTCAATCCCATCCCAATGGCATCAGTACTGACTACTACTTCTGTTTCTTTTTCAAGGAACCGGCGCACCTGCTCTCTTCTGGTAGCAGGGGGCAGACTTCCGTAAATAACGCTGCATCGGATCCCCTGGTTCTCCAGGTGGGCCGCCAAAGCCAGTACAGACTTTTTTGAAAATACAATAAGGGCATCGCCCTTTTTTAAATCTTTTTTTAGTGAATAGGGCTTTTCTTCCAAAGTCAGCCGGGTATTTCGCTTATGACGGACGATCTTATAAGAATCTCCGCATCGTTTGATCATCTGAACAATAATATCTTCCGCTTCCGGAGCCATACACAGGTGGATTTCATCTGCCCGAAGCCCTAAAATCGCTCTGGTCCAGTTGTGGCCTCTGTATGGGTCTGCCACCATCTGGCACTCATCTACTACGGCTACGTCAAAATATTCGTGTTCATTTAACATTTCCACTGTACACGCCTGACAGCAGGCGCCTGCTATTTCCAGTGTTTCTTCCCCGGTTATCATGGAACAGGGTACATTTTCGCCATTTAGCCGGTCATATACTTCCAGAGCCAGAAGCCTTAATGGTCCAAAGTAAGCACCGTGGGAAGCTGTTTTTAACCGTTCTAAGGCATCATGAGTCTTTCCGCTGTTGGTCGGGCCGATATGAAGGATAAAACGGCGCTTCATGGTTCTGGTATCCGGATATTCGGCCTCCGGGCGGCGTTTTACAGACTCTCTTATTCCCTTTTTTATAGTTTTTGGGAGATAGAACAACTGATAGGCCCGTTCTAATGAATTGGTGAGAAGGTAGCGGCGGATACCCTGCATTTTTAATACATGCTCCAGCTCTTCTTCCGTCAGCTCCGGCAGATATTCCATATCCTTTGCTGCCAGCATCATGGAGAAGTTTTCCATTTTTTCCCAGTTTTCTTTTAACTGATCCAGAGCTGCGCCTGGCTTTAAACGTTCTTCCTTGTGCATAAGATAGGCACATACTTTTGCAAACATGGCATGGATATCGTTTAATTCATTTGGCTTTTCCACCCCATTTAAGGTTTCCTGGCTTAAACGATTTAAGCGGTGTTTTAAATCTGCACCTGTCATGGAACGGTACCGTTTATTGGCTGTTCCGAAAAACAGCTCTTTATAATACTGTCCCAGATAAGCCAGACATTCTTCTTTTATTTCCATGGATATCCTCTTTCATCAGAGATTCCATTACAGTTCAGCCTTGCGAAGATTTAGAGTCAAAAGTACATTGAAAACTTGTTTTCATAAGTGCTTTTGGCGCTAAATCTTCATAAGGCAGACCCCAAAGCTTCTTGTCCGCTGTAAGCGGGCAAGAAGATGCAAGGCTGAACGGTAACGTAATTTCATATATTATCTTCTGCTGCCTGATCTATACCATGGTCGTATCCACAAAATTTTCAAATCCGGTAATACCAAAGCTTGCGCTGACACTGTTGATCCCTTCTACGATCTCTTCTCTGGAATAATTGGCCATAAAGAGTGTATCATCATCTAACTGATTTAAATACATATAGAAGGTCAGCGCCATTTCCAGATGTTCTGTGTCGTTTTCATCCAGATTTTCATAAAGCTGGTTCTCCGCTTCATTGATCTCTCCTGCATCTACCAGATCACGCAGTTTCCGGTAAATGCAGTCGGTATCACTGTATTTGTCCTCCGTGTCAGGAAGAGCATAATCGATCTCATTTTTTCCAAGTGCCAGTCTGGCAATGGCGCGGACTAAATCACTGATGGTCCGCATTACATAATCGTCCTGATATCCCATATTTTTACCCCTTTTTATACTGTAACTAATATATCAAAGCTCATTACAGTATAGATGATAGTGACTTTTCAGTCAAGGCAATTGCGTTTATAATAGAGGGGATCTATCACAGCCGTTAAAGGAGGTCGTGGACTTGAAAAAAATATTTACTGCCAGTGTTATCATGAGCATCCTCTCTGTTTTGTTAAGCCTCTGTGCCAGAAAGATTCCTGGGTTTGCACAGGCTTATTCTGTAACAGTCTACCCGGTTTTAAAGGGGCTGTTTGCACGTATTTTCGGAATTTTTCCTTTTTCTGTATCAGAAATAGGGCTGTATCTGCTTCTGGTTTTTTGTGTTTTCTCAGTGATCCGGTGGTTTAAAAAGCCACTCTGTCTGCTGAATGGAACGTTTTTCATAGCCACTCTTTTATTTTTCTTGTTTACTGTCAATTGCGGCATTAATTACTACAGAAATTCTTTTTCCTATGAAGCAGGCTTTGTAATCCGCTCCCATTCTGCTGACGAACTTTATGCTCTTTGCAGTGATCTGGTGGATAAGGTAAATGAAAATGTACCTGCAGAAACAGAACAGGACCTGGCAGATGCAGGAAATTTCTCTTATTTCAGGAACTTTTCTTATCTGCGGGAAATGGGAAAAGAAGGGCAGAAAGCCATGGAAGGGCTGTCAGCCTCCTATCCTCAGTTTTACGGCTGGTATCCGTATCCGAAACCTCTGATCAATCCGAGACTTTTGTCTGTCCAGCAGCTTACCGGCGTCTACTCCCCTTTTACAGTAGAAGCCAACTATAACAGCGAAATACCCGCCTACAACATTCCCCACACCATCTGTCATGAGTTGTCTCATTTAAAGGGATATATGCGGGAAGATGAGGCGAATTTTATTGGATATCTGGCCTGCATCGGCTCAGAAAATAAGGCTTTTCGCTACAGCGGCTACCTCACCGGCTGGGTATATGCAGGAAATGCTCTGGCGAAAGCAGACTATGACCGTTTTATTGAACTTTATAAGAAATTAGATGAAAAGGCCAGAAATGACCTGGAAGAAAATAATGTTTTCTGGAACCGTTTTGAAGGAAAAACTGCAGAGGTTTCCACAAAAGTAAATGATACATATTTAAAAGCCCACAGCCAGACAGATGGTGTCTTAAGCTATGGACGTATGGTTGATCTTATGCTTGCTGATTTTTATTCTGATACAGATGGAGAATGACTGATTGATCTGACTTATGATCTGATTGATTAATCTGCTTTGCCGGTTCTGTCTGCCTGTGAAGGAGTTGCCTCTGAAGCCGTAGCTTTTTTCCAGGTATACCGCTCTTCCAGGATCGTATCCTCTGGAAGCAGCAGATAGTTATTATCACGGTCAGCATCATTGATCATGGAATTTAATTCTTTTAGCAGGTAGCTGTCTGGAAGATTGCGCTCCCACCAGGTATATCCTTCCGAAGTCCTCACTCCTTTGGCATCTATCTTGCGGCCCGCGTAGTAATCAATATATACATCTGCATAGGTCACCGCCATGGATCTTTTGACTTCTCTTCCTACATTTTTCACCACACCGCCGATCTGGTCTGCGATCAGCTTCTGGATGTAGTTTGCAGACCAGCCTTCAAAATCCAGCAGGTCTGTATTTTCCTGTCCGGTACGTTTTGCCCAGGATGATACATCAACTGACTCTGTGGAATACTCCATGCTGCCATCCTCTTTCCACTGCAAAATACCATATTGGCAGGGCGGAATGCTTATGGAATCGGTAATGATCTCCTGGATACCGTATGCATCATCTGCAACACCCGGTTCTGCCTTGTGCTTGCGGATCCTCTGCACATGAAGATGTCCGCTTAAAAACAGAGGGATCTTGTATTTCTGGAGCAGATCAATGACTTCCCCGTTATTTTCCATAGCACACTGAGTGGTATACATACGGCTCTGGGCCAGCAGGTTATGATGAGCAATTGGAAGTATCTGCATTCCATCTTCTTTTGCCTTTTGCAGCTGTTCTTCCATCCAGGCAAGTGTTTCTTCCTTGATCCGGCCTTCTACCAGGTTCTTTGGCTCATACTGGCAGGAATCCAGCATCAGAAGGCGGTTTCTCTCATCCAGCTGGTAAACATAGCTTAAAGAAACGCTGTCCCGGCTGATCGCCTGATCGTAGCCATACATATGGTAAAGATCATAAAATTCTTCCGGAGTAACACTGTCTGTGGACTCTTTCTCATCTCCGAAATACACCGCAGCATTGGGATTGTTGATATCATGATTTCCCGGAATGACCAATACCGGAATACCCGCATCCTGAACCTTATGGAGGCGTTCTGATAATTCCTCATGGTTGATTTTTTCCCCGTTCATAGTAATATCACCGCTGAGTACCAGCGCTGCCGGCTTTTCTTTGATCACCTGATCTATAAAAGCATCTAACAGCTGGGGAAGATATTTTACCACTTTTCCATCGCAGCGCTCTACAAACGTGTTAAATGCAGCCCCATCATCTTCAGAAGATGCACTCTGATAATGAAGATCCGTTGCCTGGATGATCTTTGGAGGTGTATATGACTCTTCTTTTGGAATCTCAGGCCAGACCTGTTCTATGGTCTTTTTCCAGCCTTTATAGCCGGTTTCACGGCGGATATGGACATCTTTTCCCCCATCATTTTCTGTCTCCATCCCGTCTGTATCTTCTGACAGTCCTGCTTCTGCATTTCTGCCATTTTTTCCATTCTCAGGATCATTGCCGCGGTCTGCGTCCACTCCAGACCCGTCTATTATAATGTCTGTGTCAGCCGCAGCCTCTGTTGTATATTCTGCGCCGTCTCCGGCATTTGTTATTTTCTTAAAAACGTGCAGTACCCCGAAGCACACCAGAAATACAAGGGCATACATCAGGGCACTGACGATCCAGGTTTTTCGTTTCATAGTTTATATGATTCCCAGCTTTTTCATAGCATAGGCGATTCCGTCATCCTCTACTGTTTTTGTAATAAATGTCGCATATGGTTCCAGTAAAGCACTGTGGTCACCCATGACGATGCAGTTTTGTGCATACTGGAACATGGAAAGGTCATTGCTGCTGTCACCAAATACATAGGCATCTTCTTTTGCAATGCCGTAATGTTTTAACATCAGGTCAATGGCTGTTGCCTTGGAATGGCCTCTTGGGATACACTCATAAAAACCTTTTTCCCGGTCAATGATCTCCATATCCGGCATTTTTCCAAAAAGTTCTCTGCAGCGGCTTTTTTCATCGGAACCGATGTAAAATTTGTCAAAATCAAAGTCATCCTCTTCCCAGAACCGCGGTGTAGGACAACCGGATTCCTTTACTGACTGTTTCACACGTTCTACCTGTGGCAGCCGGGATGGATCTTTGTGCATATAGCAGCCGCCTAATCCTTCCAGCACACCGTCTAATCCACAATCATCAATATCTCGTTTGATCTGCAGACCTCTTTCATGAGGGATCACATGATGATATAATACCTCATCATTTACTCTCACATAGGTACCGCAGCCGCAAAGAAAACCGTCAGCATCCACCTGTGCGCGGATCTGTCCCAGGTGTGGATAAACACGGCCTGTATTGATCAGTACCATATGTCCCTTTTCTCTTGCCTGCCGCAGTGCTTCCTTCGCACTGTCAGGAACCCTCCGCGTCTTTTCAGACAGGAGGGTTCCGTCAATATCAAAAAATAAAGCTTTTGTTCTGTTCTTATTCATCATCTCTGAATACAATCGTTCCTGTCTCCTCATCCATGCTGTCAACAATAGCCAGTGACTCTAAGCGGATGCCTTCGGAGCGGATCAGATCTCCGCCTACCTGGAAGCCTTTTTCAATAACGATACCAGCTCCCACTAATTCAGCGCCGGAATCTCTTACCAAAGCTGCCAGACCTTCCAGAGCTTTTCCGTTTGCCAGGAAATCATCAATAAGGAGAACCTTATCTCCCTTTCCAAGGAATTCTTTGGATACGATGATATCATATACTCTGCCATGAGTAAAAGACTCTACCTTAGAAGTATAAACTTCTCCGGCAATGTTCTTGGTCTGTGTCTTCTTGGCGAATACAACAGGAACATCAAAATACTGAGCTACAATACATGCAATTCCGATTCCAGAAGCCTCGATGGTCAGGATCTTATTTATTTCTACATCCGCAAATCTGCGTTTAAATTCCTTTCCGATCTCGCCAAACAGTTTAATATCCATCTGATGATTTAAAAAGCTGTCTACTTTCAGCACATTTCCCGCTTTGATCTTACCGTCCTTACGAATCCTATCTTTTAAGAGCTGCATGTATAATATCCTCCTTATTGATATTGTTGCAGTTCAGCCCTGCATCTTTGCAAGGCTGAACTGTAACTTGAAATTAGTTTGCTTTTGTTTCTTCTGTTGTTGTTTCTGCTTCTGTACTCTCTGCCGCTTCACTGGTCTCTTCTGCAGAAGTTTCCTCTGCTGTACTGGTTTCTTCTGCCGCACTGCTTTCTTCTGCCGCGCTGGTTTCTTCTGCTGCAGTTTCAGTTGCAGTAACAGTTACCTCACGTTCAGACAGCTTTGCAGGATTTTCTGCTTCGTTGTCAGCGTTGGAAGCTAAGAATCGTAATACCTTATCCTGAAGTACCTGCTCTTTTACAGTATCTTCACCATAAAGGCTTACTAAAGTATCTTTGGTCATTCCATTTGCCTGTGCAAATGCTTCTGTGTCCTCATCGGTGATATTGTCAAGACCTTCTTTTGCTGCAATATCTTTCACAACGATTTCCTGCTTTGCTGCTTCTTTTACAGAAGAGTAAATATATTCCTTAAATCCGGCCTCATCCATACCATTTGCCTGTGCCATCTGAGAAAGAGTCATTCCATACATCTTAGCCTGGTTGGTATACTGCTTTAACATCTGATTATAGCGTACAGATAAACCATTTCTGGAGAACTTGAATTCAGAATTGTCAATCACATCCTGAAGAACATCCTGTTCCATTTCCTGATCTGCTGTTTTCTGCTTCTGAGCTAACAGATCTGCACGAATGCCTGCTTTGTACTCATCTACTGTCTGGTAATCAGACGTTCTCTGTACAAATGCATCATCTAATACTGCATCCTGCTTTTCTTTTACAGAATTAACAGTTACCTCAAACTGAACTGCCTGACCTGCTAAGGATTCTTCTCTGTAATCTTCAGGGAAAGTTAAATCCAATGTCTTTGTTTCTCCCTTTTTTGTACCGATCAGTCCATCTTCAAAACCATCGATCATAGAGCCTGAACCAAGAGTTAAATCCTGACCTTCTGCAGTACCGCCGTCAAAGGCTTCGCCGTCTTTAGTTCCCTTGTAGTCGATGTTTACGATATCGCCTTCTGCTGCGGCTCTGTCTACTTCTACTTCATTTGGGTTCTGATTCAGATTGGTCTGGATCTTCTGGTCTACTTCATCATCTGTAACTTCAGGAGCTGCCACATTGATCTTTACACCTCTGTATTCAGAAACAGTTGCAGAACCAAGGTTTACATTGCTGTCTGTACTTCCTGCGCATCCAGTCATCAAAACTGCTGCAGTTAAACCGCATAAACAAAATAATTTCAGTTTTCTCATAATTGCATGTCCTTTTCTTTTCACTCATTTCGCTTTTATAATGCTCTTGAGATCTTTTTTGTCCGTCTGCGGGATACAAAAACAGACTCCAAGCAAGCGTTGTACATAGTTATACCATACACGGCCGGGAAAAAAAAGCCCTTATGAATAAAATGCTTTAAATGCTTTGTATGTATGGTAAACATCTAATTTGGAGGAAAGTTCAAAAGGAGCATGCATGGAAAGGATCGGTACACCTAAGTCTACTGTGTCCACATCCATATGAGCTACAAACTTGGCGATCGTACCGCCGCCGCCTGCATCTACTGCGCCAAGCTCACCTGCCTGCCAGTAAACGCCTGCATCTTCCATGATCCCGATGACTTTTGCCATGGTTTCTGCGCTGGCATCATTAGAACCGCCTTTTCCTCTTGCGCCTGTATATTTTGTAAGAACGCATCCCTTATTGATATAACTGGAATTACGTGCCTCATATACATCCGGAAATGTTGGATCATAGGCTGCATTTACATCTGAAGATAAGCATAAAGAAGCCTTTAATACATCACGCACCGGAATTTTCTCCATAGAAGCAAGATCTTCTATATAATGAAGCACATAATCAGAGTTCAGACCCGTATTTCCATCAGAACCTGTCTCTTCTTTATCTGTTAAAATGGTCACTGTAGTATGCTCCGGCTTTTTGGTGTCGATCTCAGCAGTCAACGCTGTATAAGCACACACACGGTCGTCCTGGCCATAAGCGCCGATCAGACTGCGGTCTAATCCGATGTCTCTTGCTTTTACAGCAGGAACCAGTTCAATTTCTGCACGGTAGAAATCTTTTTCTTTCATGCCATACTGTTCATGTAACAATGCCAGAACAGACAGCTTTACAGCCTCTTTGATATCTTCCCCTTCATACGGAAGAGAACCTAAAACAACATTTAATTCTTCTCCCTTTAAACCTTCCTGCAGCGGACGCTCATTCTGCTTTGCAGCCAGATGAGGCAACAGGTCTGTAATGCAGAATACCGGATCATCTTCTTTTTCGCCGATGCAGATTTCCGTCAGTTCCCCATTTTTCTTGGCAACAACGCCATGGATTGCCAACGGAATGGTTCCCCACTGATATTTTCGGATGCCGCCGTAATAATGAGTCTTAAAATAAGCAATATCTTCTTTTTCATATAATGGATTTGGCTTTAGATCCAGTCTTGGGGAGTCAATGTGGGCTCCGTTGATCCGCAGTCCTTCAGATAATGGCTTTTTACCGAATGTAGTTGCAATAATGGCTTTTTTGCGGTTTACATAGTATACCTTATCTCCCGGTTCGTAGGAAGCAGTGCGGTCAAATGGCTTATATCCTGCTTTCTTTAACATGTGAACGGCTTCCTTTACACATTCCCGCTCTGTTTTTCCTGTATTCAGGAAATGTTTGTAGCCTTCGCAATATTTGAAAGCTTTTTCCTTGTGATCTGGTGCATCTTTTCCAATATGGGGAGCAGACCAGGTAAGCTGCTCCTGTAATTCCTGTGCTTTTGTTTTTTTGGACATGGGACCTTCCTCCATAAATTAAATAATACTCGTCCGCCTGAAGGCGGAGAGAAACATTGGTATATACTTCCCGCAAAAGCGGGAAAACCGGGAACAATTCCCGTTGAAAGCTATGATTATAATTCAAAAGTGCGGGACCGTGGCTTCGGCTTATCTTCTGCCTGAGTTCCTAATTTCCTGTGTCTTGCATCCATAAGGATCGCCGAAACCTGGGCATCACCCATTCCTGCAGTGGTCTGGATCATCTGTTCTAACATCTGGCTGTCCATTTCTTTGGCTTCTGCCAGCCAGGAAAGGATCTCCCTTTCCCCTCGCTTTGCAAGACCTTTGGCAGTCTCATCCGGATGCTTTTTTATGTATTTCCAGTATTCTTCTTTCCACTCTTCTGTAAGACCTTTCGGCCAATACAGGCGATAAAGAGCCATGCGGCATACCAATTCTGGACTTTCTAAGATTTCTGCCGTTGGCAGCAGCTTATCATATTCCCAGAACTGAAAATCAGTCCCGTTAAAACAATACCGGTACATATGGCCGCAGCCATGCATTTCCCTCATTATAATACGGGCCGGTGTATTTTCTATGGATTCTTCAAAAAATTCCGGAAAGATCAGCTTCGCCAGAAGCTTTCCCTCTTCATCCCGGTAATCCACCACCAGCATTTGCCGCAGTTCTGAAAGAATTTCCTTAAAACTGGATTTTTCTTCCGGGAAAATGCGGATATCCAGATGGTCGATCTGGGTACAGCCGGTAAATACCCCTGCGCCCCAGTCTCTCACTGTACTGCAGCAGGAAAGCTTCTTTAAATGGAAGCAATTATAAAAGGCATATGCTCCCACTTTTTCCAGATATTTCGGCAGCGTAAGTTCCTCCAGGGCTTCGCCGCACATTTCCGGCTCTCCTTCCCGTTTAGCAGGCGGCTGTTCTCTCCTCCGCACAGTCTGAGACAATGTATAGGTATCCAGTTCTGTTACCGGAAGTCCTTCTATGGTGTCCGGTATCACCAGTCGATTATCTAATGTGTAGCAGCGCTCCACACAGATTCCAGTTGTTGTCTTTCTATATAATACATTCATGTAACCAGTTTAATCAGTTTCAACTATTTTTTCAAGTCCATTTCCATACTATCGTACGGCACTTTCGGTTCCAAAAGTGCCTACCCGTGTACAAGAAAAGCTGCTTCCTGTTACAGAAACAGCTTCCAGATAGCAATACAGATAGAAAATACTGCAATGCCCTTTTTTAATAATGTCTGATTGATGCGGACTGCATTTTTACTTCCAAAATAAACACCAATGCCATGGAATATCAGAGCCGCAGCCAGTATTTTTACAAGGTCTACGGAAATGCACTTTAAAATAGTTCCATTTTCCAATAGAACGGATACATGGTTTATACGTAAATCAGCCATCACAACCTCCTAGATCGCTCCTGTTGCCATCAGTCCTACCTGCGCAATAATTGCGGAAAATACAAAGGCTATAACAGAAAAAATTATGAAAAGGCTGTAACATGGCTGCAGGAGGCGCGGTGCAGATGATCTGCTACCTCCCCTCCCGCAGCATTTTTTCAAATTCAGACACTGGAACCGGATGGGAAAACCAGTATCCTTGTACTTCATCACACATGGTATTTCTAAGAATGGCCGCCTGCTCAGGTGTCTCCACTCCCTCACACACAATATGATAACCAAGTCCCTTTAACAGGTTAATGATCTCGCGAAGGAAATAAATGCCCTTGTGCGTCGTCTCACAGTTATTGATAAAGACCCGGTCTACTTTTACTGTATTGACCGGAATGTCGATCACTGTATTTAATACAGAATAACCTGCGCCAAAATCGTCCAGAGCTGTCCTGAAACCGGCTGTCTGAAGCTTTGCAAACAGCTGTTTTACACAGTCATAATCAGAAACCGTGGCAGTCTCTGTAAGCTCTAGCTCCGTAAGAGAAGGATCTACACCATATTTTTGTATGATAGTTGTATATCGGTGGATCGTATCACTATTCTGGGCATGAAGTGCAGAAGCATTAATGGAGATCAGGCACTGAGGCAATCCCTGCTCTTTCCATTTTGCCAGAAGCTTTACGGTTTCCTCAAACATATAAAAATCCAGATCGATAATACAGCCGTTTTTCTCATAAACAGGTATAAAACTATCCGGCGGAAGCAATATCCCGTCTTTTTTTTGCCAGCGGACCAGAGATTCCGCACCTACGATCTTTCCAGTAGTCAGAGAGAAACGAGGCTGGAGATATACCTTAAATTCTCCGTTTTTAATAGCTTTATCAATACCTGTGGCAATCTCATTTTCCATATTCTGGTGATCTGCCATCGTTTTGTCATAAATGCAGACTGTTTTTGAAGAATTATCTTGTATCTGATGTCTGGCATAGTTTGCGGCGTCAATGGCAAAAGAGGCTCCGCCGCAATCTTTTTCAACCTTGTAAACACCGGTACGCAGACGCAGTTTTGCTTCTGGATATTTTTTCTGCTGCCGTTCAATAAATCCATTATTGATGCGATTGATGGCATCTATAGAACTATCTTTCCATTTTTCCTCAAAGAAAAGAATAAACTGATCTGCTACTACTCTGGTGAAATGGGCAGTATTGCATTTTTTTAGGGTATCGATAATGTAACCTGTAAATTCTCGCAGAAGCTGATCTCCGGCTGCATAACCATATTTCTTGTTAAAATATTTAAAGTTTTCAAGATCTGTATAAACTAAAAGACAATCTTCTCCCTTTCCGGAAGCAATCACACTGTCAATTTCTTCCCGGAAGCGGTTAAAGGAAGGAAGTCCTGTAACCTGATCATACTCCGGATAACCGCCGCAGCCATTACAGGGGGATCCTGCTTCTTTCAGCTGATCCAGCTCATGTTCTAAACGTTCTTCCTGATGCCACTCTCCCGTCACGTCAATGACCATACCGAAAAGAACGCCTGGCTCTCCTGCTTCGTCTTCAACAGCAACTGTTTCAAGACGTTTTCTGGAAATGCAGCCATCCTCATCCACTTCTCTGATGTCAATCGGTCCTTTAATACGTCCGCTGTAAAATTCAATGGCTTTCCAACGGTCATCTGGATAAATGCGAGTCTTGTCTCTGAGATAATCGCAGTATTTTGGAATCTCTACTTCTACTTTCAGCTCTTTATCGTAGCGTATCAGGGTATCTGTCTTTATATGATACTCAAATATAATAACACCGCTTTTTTCTAAAATAGCGGAAAGATGCTTCAGCATTCTCCTACTGTCATTCTCTTCACTGTGCTTTGGCATCTTTGGTTCCTCCTCTTTTCTCAAGTGCTTTTACCTATTATCTCTACAGGTAATTATAATTAAAGTCAGTCATATACTTTACTTTACCATACTTGCACATCTGATTCAAGTTGATTGCCAAGAATACTTTAATTGCCAGGGATACCTTATTAACTTGCTATATAGTCGTGAAAGGTCCGAAAGCCAGCGGCGCGCATTACAGATGCGCATTTGGGAGAAAATCCTTTGTTCGTGGGCTTGCGCCGCCTAGTGTCAGAACTGCGAACCCAACTCACACGCTTCGCGTGTTCGGGCACGGTTCTCCGTTCTGCCGC
>UQTA01000078.1 GCA_900543885.1 uncultured Clostridium sp. | reverse complement strand
AATAAAGGGGGTGCGTGCGGAGAGATGGCGGTTACAAAGATTAAACCTATTAAAAGCACGTTGAGCAAAGCCCTTGACTATATCCAAAACCCGGACAAGACGGACGGGAAAATGCTTGTGTCCTCCTTTGGGTGCAGCTATGAAACGGCAGACATTGAATTTGAATTTACCATAGCGCAGGCGTTGGATAAGGGAAACAATTTAGCCCACCATTTGATACAGTCCTTTGAGCCGGGAGAAGTGGATTATGAGAAAGCCCATGAGATCGGGCGGCAGCTTGCCGACGCGGTAACAAAGGGACAGCATGAGTATATTTTGGCAACGCACATTGACAAGGGACATATCCATAACCACATCATTTTTTGCGCGGTGAATTTTGTAGATTACCACAAGTACAATTCCAACAAGCGCAGCTATTACGGCATACGCAATATAAGTGACAGGCTATGCCGGGAAAATGGGCTATCTGTGGTCGTTCCGGGGAAAGGCAGCAAAGGAAAAAGCTATGCGGAATATCAAGCCGAAAAGACAGGGACGAGTTGGAAAGGCAAACTTAAAATTGCGGTGGACGCACTCATTCCCCAAGTATCAAGTTTGGAAGAATTACTATCCCGGTTGCAGGCGGCAGGTTATGAAATAAAACCGTGGAAATATGTTTCCTGTCGCGCTCCGGGACAGGAACGGTTTACCCGTCTGAAAACCCTCGGCGCATATTACACAGAGGAAGCGTTACGGGAACGTATCAGCGGAACGCGCACCCGCGCTGTCAAAGCTCCAAAGCCGCAGCGCAGCGGTATCAATCTGTTGATTGATATTCAAAATTGTATCAAGGCACAGGAAAGCAAAGGCTATGAGCAATAGGCGAAAATCCATAATCTGAAACAGGCGGCAAAAACACTGAATTTTCTCACCGAACACAAGATTGAGCAATATGCAGATTTGACCGCCAAAATCTCGGAAATCGCGGCTGCAAGTGAACAGGCATCGGACAGCTTAAAGGTAGCAGAAAAACGGCTTGCTGATATGGTGGTACTGATGAAGAATGTTACCACCTACCAGAAAACAAAGCCCGCCTATGACGCATACCGCAAAGCTAAGAATAAAGATAGATACTGGGCAGACCATGAACGGGCAATAATCCTCCATGAAGCGGCGGCAAAGTCATTACAAATGGCAGGCATAAAGAAGCTCCCGAACCTTACTTTGCTGCAAGCAGAATATGAACAGCTCCAAGAACAGAAAGAAGCTCTGTATGCAGACTATGGGAAGCTGAAAAAACAGGTCAAGGAATATGATGTTATCAAGCGCAACATTGACAGCATTTTGCGGCAGGATAAAGAACCGGAATATAACAAGGAAGCAACACGGGAATAACTTTATCAATATGGAAACGGAAGAATTTTTATGTTATACTGATTGTACTCTACCTTGAAAGGGGCATTAAAATTGAGTGATTTGACACATACTAATTCTATGATGAATGAAATCAGAGAATTGTTATTAAATGCACGTCAGCGCGTGGCGGTGCAAGTAAATACTGAATTGTTGTCTACCTACTGGAATGTAGGAAAGATTATTGTTGAGCATGAACAGGAAAATAAAGACCGGGCAGATTATGGAAAGCAGACCCTAAAGGAGCTTTCTAAGGAACTGACAAAAGAATTTGGAAAAGGTTTTTCTGTTTCTAATCTCCAATTTATGCGACGCTTCTATCAGAGCTATCAAATTCAACAGACAGTGTCTGTTAAATTGTCATGGTCGCATTACTGTGAGCTGTTGACAATTTCAGACCCGGACAAACGCAGTTTTTATGAAAAGGAAACTATTAACTCCGGGTGGTCGATACGCGAATTAAAGCGGCAGATTTCCACTTCTCTCTACGAACGCTTGTTACTGTCAGAGGGAAAAACGAATAAGGAAACCGTTCTTGCTCTCGCAGAAAAGGGAATTGAAATGTCTACCCCATTAGATATTATCAAAGACCCGTATGTGTTTGAATTTCTGGGTGTGCCAGAAAACAAGCCCATGCTTGAAAGTGACCTTGAAAAAGCACTGGTCGCACAAATAGAAAAATTCCTGTTGGAATTAGGGCGTGGTTTTATGTTTGTAGGAACGCAACAGCGCATTACATTGAACAATACCCACTACTATGTGGATATGGTTTTCTACAATAAAATTCTCCGGGCATATGTGCTGATTGAATTAAAGACAACCAAACTCACGCCGGAAGCTGCCGGACAGCTTAATATGTATCTGAACTACTACGCCGCAGAAGTGAATGACGAACATGATAATCCACCAATCGGTATTATCCTTTGTACAGATAAAGACAGTATAGCTGCTGAATATGCTCTCGGTGGTCTATCCAACAATATCTTTGCTTCTCGCTATGTTTCTTATATTCCAAATAAGGAACAGCTAATCGCACAGGTAGAAGCTGTTTTGAATGAATGGCACAATTCGGAAAAAGAATAACAAAAAGAAAAGACGGGATGCGGCAGCTAACGAATAGCCACCGCGCCCCGTCTTTTCGTAGGTGCAGTTTTGATTGTTCTACAACGTGAAAAGTGATATGTGAAATATAGATTTGTTTGGATAGACATGATATAATTTGTATTTAGAAAGCAGGTGAATAAATATATGGCAACTTTTTATGAAGTAAAACAATTACTTTGCAGGTTGTTTGGACATAGAGATATAGAAGATAACGATGATGATATAACCGTTGAACTCCGTTCTTATAGAGGTGAATGCGAAAATAGACAAATTACTATTTCTAATTTCATAATATTTTTTCCTTTCCTAAAAACCTTTATTTTATGGGCTTTTCAGCCACCTTGTATAAATTGGTGTACCAATTAGTGTATCAATTTTAGTCAACATTCAGTGCATCAGAAATGATACCCATTTCTTTTTGCTTTTCATCTTCTGTCACATGAACATATAGATTCATGGTGATTCCTACATTAAAATGCCCTAATATTACTTGCAAAGTTTTAGGATGCATATTTCCTTCAATACACCTTGTAGCCATTGTGTGTCTTAATACATGCATCGAGAATCTACGAATATCAGCTTTATCACATAACTTAAATAATGCTGCATCATAAGCCGAGTTTTTTGTCAGTTCGCCTATCCTCCACTCTCTAAATCTTTGCCCGTAAAATCAACTCCTTTCTGCTGTGTAAGCATAAAGAGTTCGATACAGCTTGTCATTATATCATAAGTTCTGCGAATTTGAAACTACAAAATTTCTGCAATTCAATGCTCTTTGATATATAGTAACTAACTTGTAAAACTGTTGGGGAATCCCCCTATACTTTGAAGTAAATTTCTTCTATACTATGGCTTGTGTGAACATAGGACAGATTCGTCTGTACAGTTTAACTGCTCGGTGTTGGTAGTACTGATCTTTTTTGAACCGGTGTTGGCAGCATCGGTTCTTTTTTTGTTTGTATTTTTATTATAAATCAAACATATGTTCGTATTAATATCTTTTTATACCTTGCTTTCACTTTATTTGTCGCCTATAATATAGATATAAATGCTACAGAAAGGAACATAACTTATGCCATTACTGCAAAGCGATCATTATACATCAAAAGACTACTGGAATCTTCCAGAAGGTGAACGTGCTGAACTGATTGATGGAAAACTTTATGATATGGCTCCACCTAGTCGGATTCATCAAAAAATTGTTGCTTCCATCTGCCGAATCATAGGGAACTACATTGCAGATCATAACGGAAACTGTGAAGTTTACCCCTCTCCATTTGCTGTGAATCTTGATGCCGATGATAAGGACTGGGTAGAACCTGACATTTCCGTAATTTGTGATCCTAATAAGCTGACTGATCGTGGCTGCTGTGGCGCTCCTGATCTGATCTTTGAGGTTGTTTCCCCGTCCAGCCGCAAACTTGACTATGGAATCAAAAACGGAATATACTCCCAGAATGGTGTACGGGAATATTGGATTGTTGATCCAATTAAAGAACGTGTCGTTGTTTACTATTATGAGGATGACGTAGCACCTGTTATGTATACATTTGATTCCGATATTCCAGTAGGAATTTACTCAGGTTTAAGCATCTGTATAAAAAATTTGTTATAATTCTTCTAAGACATAACCAAAAAGCACCTTCGGAAAAATATTTCTCTTTTCGTTGGTGCTTTGACTTTATCACTGTTCATTTTCCGGCTAGAAGGTAAGCAATTGCTACATATCCGTATATTTTTTCTTGTTTCTTTTTTCATGTTGGCTTCGCTCCTTTCCGCCTATTATTCTACTGCGCTAATGGAAATAAATCTTGTAAAATATCTTCAACTTTTGAAGATAAGTAAAGCGGCGGCAAAGGCACTCCAAACAGCAGGCATAAAGAAGTTCCCCTGAATTTCTGCTAAGCAAAAATCCAGAGGAACTTATTTTCCTGCTTTCAATTATCCCCATTTTCCCATGTCTGCACCTCTTTCAGGGTCATTTTCACGCGGCCGATCACACGGTCTTCCATTTTCAGGATCTCATAATCGGCTTCCGTGGTGGGCACAGTAAGAGGGAGTTCCTTTTCTGAAGGAATATAGCCCAGAACTTCTATAAGATAACCGGATAAAGTATCATACACACTGTCTATATTCAAATGAAATTTTTCTTCCAGATCTGAAAGTGCAATACTGCCGGAAAGGCTGTATATATGCCCCGGTTCCAGTTCAATAACTTCCGGTTCAACCTCTTCATATTCTTCGTGAATATCACCTACGATCACCTCGATCAGATCCTCTAATGTGACCATGCCAGATACACCGCCGTATTCATCAATCAGCACTGCCAGTTTTTCTTTCTTCTGCTGCATTTCCCTGAACAGGGCGTCTGTACGCCTGTTTTCCGGAACAAAATAAGCAGGTGTTAAAAGAGAACGGATATCCAGATTTTCAAATGACTTTTTTCTGGCCTCAATGGTCAGTGCCTTAGTTGAAAGGATGCCAATGATATTGTCAATATCTTCCTGGTACACTGGAATTTTAGAATGCATGGACTGTAAAATATCATCCAAATAAGAATCCACCGGTTCATCAATATCAATCGCTACCATATCCTGTCTTGGCACCATAACTTCTTTGGCTTTTTTATCATCAAATGAGAAAATAGAAGTGATCATCTCTTTCTCGATCTCGTTAAATACACCTGTCTCACTTCCTGTTTCCAGAAGAGATTTGATTTCTTCCTCTGAAACATCTGTTTCCAGATTTTCATGGTGCATGCCTAAAAGTTTTAAGATCACACTGGTAGATACATTTAAAAGCCCTACAAAAGGTTTAACCCCACAGGATATAACATATACCAGGCCAATGCAGGATAAACTGAATTTCTCCGCATTCTGCACAGCCATCCGTTTAGGGATCAGTTCCCCAAATACCAGATTCACATAAACAAGGACAAGGGCAACAATAACCACTGCCGCAATTTTACCGCAGGGGACACCCCATCCATTCATCTTCACGGCCAGCATTTCCCCGATCCCTGTTGCTGCAACAGCACTGGAGAAAAAACCTATCAGTGTAATGACTAATTGGATCGCAGATAAAAACGCTGTTGATTCTTCCATCAGGTGCTCGACTAGGGCTGCTTTTTTGTTTCCCTGTTCCTTTAACCTGTGGATCTTATTTTTGTTTACAGAAGCCACAGCCATCTCTGCCCCTGCAAAATACCCTCTTACAAGAGTAAGCACCAGCAGAATAAAAAGCTGTGTGAAAATACTGGCCGGTTGTGGATCGGTTTCCATAATTAAAAATTCCTCCTTCTTGGCTGTCATCTATATGATGATCATCATTTAGACTTTATTATACAAAGAGTACAGCAAAAAGTCAGCCCCTATTTTCTCAAAAAGGGACTGACTTTATAAGTTTAACGCTTCTTTTATCCAACAGCAGCAAACTGGCTGTTGTAAATTTCAGCATAAAATCCATTCTTTGCAAGAAGTTCTTCATGCTTTCCTTTTTCAACAATATGCCCATCTCGCATCACAAGGATCATGTCTGCCTCACGGATAGTAGAAAGACGGTGCGCTACTATAAAACTGGTCCTTCCTTCCATCATTTTTGCAAAGGCTTTCTGTACACGGATCTCTGTACGGGTATCAATAGAGGAGGTTGCCTCATCTAAGATCAGCATTGGCGGCAGACAGAGCATAACTCTGGCAATACACAAAAGCTGTTTCTGGCCCTGGGACAGGTTTCCACCGTCCTCGCCGATCATTGTATCATACCCCTGAGGCATTCGCATGATAAAGCTGTGTGCATGTGCTTCCTTCGCTGCATTTATGATCTCATCCTCTGTAGCTTCCGGTCTTCCGTAGGCGATGTTCTCACGGATCGTACCAGATTTTAACCAGGTCTCTTGAAGCACCATTCCATAACTGGTACGAAGGCTCTTTCTTGTGACATCGCGGATATCTTTTCCATCTACCTTAATAGAGCCGGAATTAACATCATAAAAACGCATAAGCAGATTGATGACCGTCGTTTTTCCGCAGCCGGTGGGTCCTACAATTGCCACTCTCTCGCCTGGCTTTACAGAAAGGTTCAGATCTTCAATCAGAGGCTTTTCCGGTATATAAGAGAAGTTTACATGTTCAATCTCTACCTGTCCCTTTACGTCTTTAAGGACTTCTGCATCTTCCTTATCCTGAAGGATTGTTTTTTCATCGATCAGTTCAAATACTCTGGCTGCTGAGGCAAGCGCATTCTGAAGTTCTGTTACAACGCCGGAAATCTCATTAAACGGCTTCGTATACTGATTTGCATAGCTTAAAAAGCTGGTAAGCTGTCCAACTGTCATAAAACCGCGAATGGCAGCATAAGCACCGGTAATGCCAACTGCTGCATAAACCAGGCTGTTTACAAAGCGGGTGGCTGGATTGGTAATGGATGAGAAGAAAGTAGCTTTCAGGCTGTAGCCGGCCAGCTTATTATTGATCTTCTCAAAACGTTCCTGAGCCTCACTCTGATAGCCAAAGGCCTGAACAACCTTCATGTTTCCAAGCATTTCGTCTGTCAGTGTAGTCAGCTCGCCTCTCGTTTCAGACTGATGTTTAAACATAACATAGGTCTTTTTGGCAATAAAACTTGCAACAAACAGAGAAATTGGTGTTAAAATCACCACTACCAGAGTGATCAGCGGATTAATAGAAACCATAAAAAGCAAGGTTCCTAAAATAGTCATCAGACCTGTAAAAAACTGAGTAAAGCCCATCAGCAGACCTTCTGAAAATTGGTCGATGTCTGCAATAATACGGCTTATGATGTCGCCTGAAGGATGGGAATCAATATAGCTTAAAGGAAGGATCTCCAGATGCCCAAAGGCTTTGGTACGGATATCCTTTACTACTCTGTAAGTGATAATGTTGTTGATATGGTTCATAAGCCACTGGCTGATGGCTGTAACCGCCATTGCCATTATGACCTTTTTAATAATATTCATCAGGGCCGCAAAATCTACATTTCCCTGACTTACGATCTCATCTACTGCTTTACCTGTAAGAATCGGGATATAAAGGGTAAATGCAACTGTTACAAGTGCTAACAGAAGGGACAGGCATACTGCCCATTTATAAGCCGCAATATAATCAAGCACTCTTTTTAATGTCTCAATACTCTTATCTCTGCTCATTTTTGGCTTTTTACTGCTCATCCCGTTCCACCTCCTCTTTTGACAGCTGTGACAGACAGATTTCTCTGTAAACATCGCATTCTTTCAGAAGCTGTTTATGACTGCCCATACCTGCCAGTTTTCCATCATCCAGCACCAGAATGGTATCTGCATTGCGGATGGTCGTAGCTCTCTGAGAAACAATAAATACAGTCATATCCTTTGTATTTTCCCGGATCGCCTTTCTCAGTCTTGCATCTGTTGCAAAGTCAAGTGCAGAAGCACTGTCGTCCATGATCAAAATCTGAGGATCTCTTACCAGGGCTCTTGCTATGGTAAGACGCTGGCGCTGACCACCAGATAAATTATGACCGCCCTGATCGATCACCAGATCAAGTCCTTCACCCTTAGCTTCAATGAAGTCTCTTGCCTGAGCAACATCCAGTGCATGCCAGATTTCTTCATCTGTGGCATCTTCTTTGCCCCAGCGCATGTTATCACGGAGCGTTCCCTTAAAAAGAACTGCCCTCTGAGGTACTACACCAATGGTATGTCTTAATTCTGTAAGAGGCAGATCTCTTACATCCTCTCCGTCTATAAGAACCTTTCCTTCTCTTACATCGTAAAATCTGGGGATCAGATTTACCAATGTGGATTTACCGGAACCTGTACCACCGATAACACCAATGGTCTGTCCTTTCATTGCTTTAAAGGAAATATCGGTAAGAGAATCGGATTTGGCTCCTGCATAGGTAAAGTCTACATGATCAAATTCCACTTTTGCAGTTTCAGCACTGATCTCCTGCTTCTTTTCTTTTACATCCTGAGTTTTATTCTCATGAGTTTTTTCCTCAATACTGCTTTCAATTGCAAATACACTGTCCACACGTCTCATGCAGGCTACTGCCTTGGAGATCAGTATGATCAGGTTTGCCATTTTGATCAGCTCCACTAAGATCTGGGACATATAGTTTACAAGAGCGATCACTTTACCCTGGCTGATCATACCGGCATCCACTCTTTTTGCGCCTACCCAGATCACTGCTACCGTAGCGATATTGATGATCACATAGGTAACCGGATTTAACAAAGCAGATATCTTTCCTACAAATACCTGCAGTTTTACCAGACTGCCGTTTTCTTCTTCAAACTTTTCTCTCTCATTTGCCTGACGGTTAAAGGCACGGATCACGCGCACGCCCATGAGATTTTCTCTCGTAGTTA
The DNA here is from genome assembly GCA_900543885.1 of uncultured Clostridium sp. GTDB lineage: Bacteria > Bacillota > Clostridia > Lachnospirales > Lachnospiraceae > Enterocloster. Next base: position 6,153 of record UQTA01000078.1, on the reverse strand, counting down.
AAAGTACTTTATCCAGCTGCTTCTGTACTGACTGATACAGCGGCATGCTTATGAGCATAATGCCGAACACCACAACACACAGTACCGGGATTGTCACAGCAAACACCATGGCTGTATGAGCATCTACGGTAAATGCCATGATCATGGCTCCAAATACTACAAAGGGTGAACGCAGCAGCAGACGCAGTGTCATATTAATGCCGTTTTGCACCTGGTTGATATCACTGGTCATACGTGTGATCAGTGTAGATGTTCCTATGGTATCTATTTCTGTATAAGATAAGGTACCAATATGAGAAAACAGGTTGTTGCGCAGTGCAGTCGCTGTTCCTGTCGCCGCCTTAGCCGCAAAGTACTGGGCTGTCAGGGAACAGGTCAGTCCAATGACTGCAAGGAGCAAAAGAAGACCTCCCATACGCACCACATAAGATACACTTCTGTTTGCAATACCTACGTCTACCATACTTGCCACTACTAAAGGCACAAACAGCTCAAAGCTGGCCTCCAGCATCTTAAACAGCGGCCCCAGTATGCTCTCCTTTTTGTAGGCACACATGTAACTGAGCAATCGCTTCATAATGCATTTCTCCTAAAATATTGTATTTTATTTAACTATCTGGTATTATAGCACATGAAAATGTATATTTAAAATATTGATTTAATATAGAAACCATATGTTAATCATATGTATGAGGTGCTTTTATGAACCTGAAGCAGATGGAATACTTTGTCGCTATTGTAAATGAAGGAAATATCTCTGCAGCAGCCAAATCCCTGCATATCTCCCAGCCGCCTTTAAGCGCACAGATGAAGCTGTTGGAAGATGAACTGGGGGTCGTTCTTTTCGAACGTGGTTCCAGGAGTATTTTTCTCACAGAAGCAGGAAAGATTTTTTATGAAAAAGCCCTGCACATCCTGCATCTTACTACTGCTGTTTCTGATGAACTGCAGCAGATGGGACAGGGGCTAAAAGGTCCTTTACATCTGGGCATGATCTCTTCTGTGCAGACTCCACGGCTGATCCGTGCCCTCTCCTCTTTTGTCTGCCTGCATCCTGAAGTAACCCTGCGCATCAGTGAGGGAAATACTTATGAACTGATGGATCAGTTAAATTCTGGTCTCATTGAAGTTGCTGTGGTCAGAACACCTTTGCCTGTAGAATCCTATCAATGTCATTTCTTAGAGGAAGAACCTATGATGGCAGTGGGAAAACCGGAATTTTTCCCTGATCCGGCAGCCGCTTCCATATCTGTGGCTTCTCTGGCATCCTGTCCTCTCATCGTTTACCGCAGATGGGAACCTTTTATCAGCCACTGCTTTCCAGGGTCTGCACCTGATTATCTGTGCATTAACGATGATGCCAGGACCAGTATGACCTGGGCCCAGTGCGGTGCCGGAATCTCCCTGGTTCCTGCCTCCATGGCAAATTCAGGAAGTCCTGACCTTTTAAAGATTCCCCTTTCAGACAAAGGCGTTATCAGCCGCATTGCCCTGATCGCCAGAAAACACGGCATGGTCAGCCGTGTATCCAGGGAATTTTCCCAGTTTTTTCCAGAATATTTCGCACAGAACAAAGGAAAAAACTAGTGTACTGTTCATTTATATCTCATCCCAAAACCAGTTGAGCTCCGCTCCCATAAACAGGATGCACATACAGATATAAAGCCACAAAAAAGATAAGGCGATCGCTGCAAGGCTGCCGTACATATACGAATATCCCCGTCCTCCGATCCGGTTAAAGTAAATGGAAAAGCCCAGAGAAAAAACCATCCATGCCAAAGCGGAAAAGAGCGCTCCCGGAATCTGCTTTGCCGCCTTTAAGCGCTTTTCCGGCACAAAGGTATAAATCCCCCAGAAAAAGAAAAACAGAACCAGAAAAAACCACAGGGATCTGAAATCGATCAGCCGGCCGATCACAGCTCCCACAAAGGGAAAATGTGTGTTCAAAAACCCCCGAAGAAGCTGGCCAAACACCAGAAGGATCAGAGAAAGGATGCACACAGCCACAAAAACAATGGTGTAGCCGCAGCAGATCAGACGGTTAAACACATACCAGTGTTTCTTTCCGCCTCCATTGACCCTGTTTAAGCCTCTTGCAACGCTGAACATGCCTCGTCCTGCAGACCACAGGGCAGTTATGGCAGTTGCAGAGATCATCGTAGCCGGGGATTTTAGCATTAAGTCGTTGACCATACGAAAAGCCAGTGATTTGTAGTCAGAAGGGATAATATCCATGGTGATCTCCAGAAAATCTGCCTTTGAGATCCCAGGGATCATCTGAACTGCTGTAAGAAGCAGCATCAGAAACGGCACAAAAGAAAGGATCACAAAAAAAGAGACCTGGGCTGCATACACCGTCATCTCATCTTCTGAAAATTTATCGTAGATACGCTTTCCAACAAGCATGAGACGTATCATAAAACAGTTTCCTCCTTTTTCTGCATGATCCAAAGGTATTTTCCCCATAAAAAATGCAGGCATTCCAATTACATATGCCTGCATTTTAACATAAATCTTTCTTAAGTTCAACGCCGCAGCTGTTCCACGCCTTATCTGCCTGCCGTCTTAGGCCTCTACTGGGTGATTCCCATTACCGCCCAGCCGTACGTATCTGCTGCCTGGGTAAATGCCAGATCTGCTGCTTTATAACTTGCTGTCTGGGAAATATAATTCATTTCTTCTGTAAGATACTCTTCCTGGTTTAACAAACCTGCGTTGTATTTAACATCTGCATTCTGTTTCTGTCCCTGGGCTTTCTGGAACGCGATCTGTGCTGTCAGAAGTTCGCTTTTTTTCAGCAATACATCCTCGTAAAGCTGCTTCATCTGAATAGTCAGGTTCTGTTCTCCTTCTTCCACAGAAGCATTTCGGTTGTTTTTAGCCGCTGTGGAAGTTGCCTTCGTACCACGGCTGCTGATAAGAGCACTGTTATTTCCAATGGCCTTTTTTGTATCTGCTTCCAGATCCATGGCATCCGCCCTTGAAAGATCTGCTGCCGGGATCTCACCGATCACAAGGCCGCTGTCCGCATCTCTTCCAACTATCAGGCAAAGGCTGCTGTAAGTGCTGCTTAAGCTTTCTTCCAAAGAAGAAAGGCTGCTTTTTGCACTTAACAGCTGATTTTCCTTTTCCAGTACGTCTGAAGCTGTGGACAAGCCCGCTGTCTGCTTTGTCTTTTCCAGATTTAAAGCCTACTCATATACCTCTACCTGTTTTTCTACAGTACTCTTCTGAAGGCTTAAAGTCTCATAAGACATCATCAGGGACTGGGCTGCTGCGGTCAGCTGGCGGGGCATGCTGCGTATACTTTTATCGCTGCTTTTTTTCATGCTGTCATACATTTTTTTATACATGGTGGATGCATTCTTATAAACAGCTTCTTCCTGACGATAATAGGCATAATTTTCCGTATCTCCGTCTCTTTTGGCATTCTGACGGTCTGTAGCAGCGCTTTCCTGGCCAAATTTCAGGTCTGCCCATGCATCTGCGTAAGTTTCCAGAGACTGGTTAAAACTGGCCAGTGACTGCTCAACCGTGGGATTATACCGTGAGATCAGTGTATACAATTCGCTGTACTCCAGCAGGTTATCATTTAGTTTTTCTTCATCCGTTTCCACCTGTCCCATCCACAAAACCGTATCAGAGCCTTTTGTATCCTCTTTTTCTGAGTCAGAACCATCTGCATTTCCCACCTGTATACTGGAACTTCCTTCTGTCGCTTCCGGCCGGTCAGCAAATTCGTCCCCATAAGCTGTCATAAATCCCAGGTATCCCGGTACCTGCCCCAAAGTTCCAGTCACACCTGCGCCTGTTCCCGTCAGAACCACACACAGCACCCCTGTATGTAAGACTTTCGCCGCCTGCAGTTTCCATTTTTTCCCATCCTTTATATTTAAAAACATACAAGCCGCCTCCCTCTTTCAGATAGCCTCTGATGCGCTCTGTAGCGGAGAAAGAAACCACTCTGCTTCCCTGACCGGAAATAACAAAGATCAGATTGCTCTGGGATACATTATCATAATTTTCCACATTGCAGATCTCTACCAGGCCTTCAATGGGGGCTGTGATCTGGCTGTATTCCAGCTGTGTTTCATAATTATATTTTGCCTGGTCATAGCTTAACTGGGCACTGGAAACTGTATTCTGATACTGACTGTACTGCTGCTCAGAAAGTCCGCCGCCTGCATATAAAAGCTGCTGGCGGGAAAGCTCTTCCTGTGCCTGACGCAATGCTAATGCAGCAGAATCCATGGTATTTTTCGCAGATTCTACCTGTTTAGTATCAATGGTACAGAGCACCTGGCCTTTCGTCACCACATCACCGGCTTTTACATTTACCGCCGTTACGTCACCGGCTGCCTTTGGATAAATATAAACTACATCAGAGGGCTCGATCTTGCCGATCACACTGGTGGTCAGACGGATATCGCCTGTCTGGGGATTTTGCGCCTCCATGACCGGAAGCACCACCGCCTGGGCAAACTGTTTTGGCTTCGTAAACTTTGGTATGATGACTGTACACAACGGTCAGGAAGCCTGGGACCTGATTGAAAAAGAACATGTAGACCTGGTGATCACAGATATTTTAATGCCTGTTATGGACGGATACGAATTTACCGAATTGCTGCGCCGTTCCAATCTCAGCATCCCCGTATTGATGATCACGGCAAAGGACGATTTTCCGTCGAAAAATAAAGGATTTTCTCTGGGAACCGATGATTATATGACAAAACCGGTAAATTTAGATGAAATGATCTTAAGAGTGCGGGCACTGCTTCGCCGTTCCAATATTGCCAACAACAAGCGGCTTACACTGCCTCATACAGTTTTAGATTACGATGTGCTGACTGTAAAAGAAAGCGAAAATTCCCAGATGCTTCCGCAAAAAGAATTTTTCCTGCTGTTTAAGCTGATCTCCTACCCTAATAAGATCTTCACCCGCATGCAGCTGATGGACGAGATCTGGGGCCGCAACAGTGAGTCAGATCTTCAGACCATTGACGTACATATCAACCGGCTGCGCAGGCGTTTTGAACATAATCCGGATTTTGAGATCATAACAGTTCGTGGACTTGGATATAAGGCGGTGATGAAAGAATGAAAGATCTGAAATTATGGGGGATTTTTATCAGTCTCATTATCACAGTGCAGATTTTAGGCTTTTTTATTTTTTCCGGTATTACCTGGTGTTTATTCCGTACCGGGATCCTAAGCCCGGATCATCCGCCTATGGGCTGGTTTCCCTTTCTTACCAACACCATCAGTTCTGTGCTGATTTCTGTCTGCATCGCCATGGTCATTTCCCACCACTTTTTTCGTCCGATCCAGAACCTGATCCGTGCTCTGGCTCAGGTATCTGCCGGAAATTTTGATGTACGCTTAAAAGAAAAGGCCATTTGGTGGGAAGTACGGGAAATGAACTTAAATTTCAACAAAATGGTACAGGAATTAAACTCTATAGAGACTTTGCAGTCTGACTTTATCCAGAACGTATCCCATGAGATAAAAACTCCTCTGGCCGCTATTGAAGGCTACGCTGCTCTTTTAGCTGCCGACACTGCTGACAGACAAAATCGTCTTTATGCCCAGCAGATCTTAAAAAATTCCAGACAGCTTTCTGCGCTTACAGGAAATATTTTAAAGTTGTCAAAACTGGAAAACCAATCGATCATCTCTGAGAAAAGAAACTTTTCCTTAGATGAGCAGATCCGCCAGGCTGTCCTTTCTTTAGAACCTCTCTGGTCTGCAAAAAAGATGGACATTGACCTGGATCTTCCGGAAATCTTTTACTACGGAAATGAAGATCTGATCTTTCAGATATGGACCAATCTGATCTCAAACGGGATTAAATTTACTCCTGCAGGTGGTATGTTTTCTGTGAAAATGGAACAAAATGATCCTTATATATCTGTAGAAATTGCCGATAATGGCATTGGAATGAGTGAAGAAGTACAGAAACATATATTTGACAAATGCTATCAGGCTGAAAGCAGCCGCAGCATGGAAGGCAATGGACTGGGACTGGCTTTAGGATAACAAGCGGGAATCCTCGGTTATTCAATTGCCGAGATGAAAGCGTCTGAAACGCAAGTGAAATCGAATGTTTGTTCGATTTCTGCTTGCGTTTTCTTCTGTATGATAGTATACTATGTG
>UQTA01000077.1 GCA_900543885.1 uncultured Clostridium sp. | reverse complement strand
GGAAATTTTTACCGGGTCAATGAGTCTGGTTATGAGATGATACAGGAGGAACAGGGAAGCACCAGAGAGAAGAGATTGGACTGTGCAGAAAAGCATCAGGTGTGCCCTTTTGAACTGTGCCTGGATATCAGCAGTTTTGTAGATGGCATTATTTGTGATTATAATTATGTATTTGATCCCAATGTGCGTCTGAAGCGGTATTTTGCAGAAGGAGAAGAAAAAGGTGACTATATTTTTCTGGTGGATGAGGCTCATAACCTGGTTTCAAGGGCCAGAGAAATGTATAGCGCAGCTCTCATAAAAGAAGAGTTTTTAAATGTTAAAAAGATCGTAAAAGGGCTGCCTCAGGCGGCGAAAACAGTCCAGCTTCTGGACCGGTGCAACCGGCGTTTTTTAAACATGAAACGCATAGGCGATGAGGAGCTTTTGCCGGAGGAACAGGAGAAAGAGCTGGCTTATGAAGCAGGTTTTCGCACGGTCCTTGGGGAGTCATATCGTATGGTTTCAGATATAAAACTGTTATCACTGGAACTGATGGGACTCTTTGGGGAGATGGAAGTATTTTTAAATGAAAATAATGAATTTGAAGACAGGGAAACCGTTCTTGACCTGTATTTTAAGATCCGGGATTTTCTTTATGTCAGTGACCGTGTGGATGAGAATTACAAAATTTACAGCCGACTGCTGCCAGATCATTCTTTTATGGTAAAACTTATGTGTGTTAATCCATCGGGCTGTTTACATGAGTGTCTGGACCGTGGGGTCAGTACGGTGTTTTTCTCTGCTACATTGCTTCCTATACGCTATTATAAGGAACTTTTAAGCGGCAGTCAGGAAGAATATGCAGTCTATGCAAAGTCGCCTTTTAAGGCAGAGAATCGTCTGGTACTGGCAGCTTCAGATGTCAGCAGCCGTTACAGCAGACGTGGAAAAAGTCAGTATGAGCGCATCAGTGATTATATAGAGTCTATAATAAAAGGAAGGACAGGTAATTATATCCTGTTTTTTCCGTCCTATCAGTTTATGGAGGCAGTGCAGGAGATTCTTGAAAAACGGCAGACAGAAGGCAGTCTGGGATTCCGTTTTATGGCCCAGTCGTCCCATATGAGCGAAGAAGAACGTGAGGAATTTCTTTTACGGTTTGAAGAAGAACCAAAAGAGTCATTTGCAGGTTTGTGTGTTATGGGAGGTATTTTTTCGGAAGGGATCGATCTGAAAGAAGAACGGCTGATCGGAGCTATTATCATTGGAACCGGACTTCCACAGGTAAATCCGGAACAGGAAATATTAAAAGAATACTTTGATCAAAGAGGAGAAGTGGGGTTTGACTATGCCTATCAGTATCCAGGCATGAATAAAGTTATGCAGGCAGCAGGCCGGGTCATCCGCACAGTCAGGGATAAAGGCGTGATCGCTCTTTTGGATGACCGTTTTCTGCTGCCAGAGTATGTGGCATTATTTCCCAGAGAATGGGAAAGCTACACGGTAGTCAACCGCTTTAACGTAAAGCAGGCAGTAGATGATTTTTGGAAAGGGTTTAAAGCATGTCCATAAATTGTTTGGCAGCCTGGGATACAGGAATGCTTTCGTTGTAGGCTACCACCATCTGACGGGAAGGAAGCTTTTCAGCCAGATCCAGGATAAAAAGATCTTTATCATTGGCCGGGATGCAGAAATCCGGTACAAAGGCAATGCCAAGACCGATGCGGGCCAGATCGATGAGCAGGTCATTGCTGGAAAGCTCGATCTCCGGAGCCAGGTCTAAATGACTTTTCTGGAAGATCTGGTGAAGAAATTCGCTGGTAGTGCTTTTGCGGTCCAGCATCATGATCGGATACTGCAGCAGTTCTTCTAAAGTCAGTTCCTTACCTTCCAAATCAAAAGCCTGACGATTGGCTACAAATACATCATGGAAGTCATTAATGACTCTTGTGTGCAGGTTTCCGGCCAAAGCAGAGTTGGGATAATTGGCAACAATAAAGTCAGTCTGACCATTTTCCAGTGCTTTGGCACATTCAATGGAAGTATGATTCACTACTTTAATATGAATATTTGGGTACTCTTTGTGAAACTGATTTAAATAGGGCACCAGATAGTAGCGGCAGATGGTATCGCTGGCACCGATGCGCAGCTGACCGCCATTTAAGGTATGGGATTCTAACAGCTGGTTTTCTCCTTTCTGGATCAGGTTCATGGCTGGTTCAATATGCTTTAGTAAGATCTCACCTTCTGGGGTCAGCTGTACTTTTTTTGTGCTGCGGATGAACAGAGGCTGGTTCAGCTTCTTTTCAAGAACTTTAATGGACTGGCTTACGGCAGACTGGGAGATAAAAAGCTGTTTGGAAGCTTCCGAAAAGCTGAGAGTAACAGCTACATGATAAAATACCTTATATAATTCATAATTAATATCCATTATTAAGTCCTCCTTATAATTGTACTTATTTTATCACGGAGAAGTCAGGTTTGTAAAGATGTTACTATACTAGTGTACTGTATCACTCACATTTCGCATTATGACTTGCCTGAATTTCCATCTGCTGTGTTGTCGTCAATCGACGATGCCACCGCATCGCCTCATTCCTCCGCCTTGCAGATTGAAAATTCATTCTGCGTCATTCTGCTGAAAGTGAATGATACAGTACACTGGGAATAAAACTTGACTAAAATAATGGGATGGATTATCTTTATAACAGTGAAAAGGCGACGGTCAGGACCGGATGCCGATGTAAAAGAACAGGAGAAATGATATCGTATGGAAGTAAACTTTTATGAAATGTATTTAGAGGAAATGGCTCTGATTCCTGTATTAGAGGCGGAAGAAGAAAAACAGGTACTGATTCTTGCGGCAGCGGGAGATAAGGATGCTAAGAAGCGCCTGGTAGAAGGCTCTTTGGCAAAAGTAGCTCAAATGGTAAAAAAATATGAAGGAAGAGAGCTTCCTATGTCTGATGTGATTCAGGAGGCCAATGTAGCCCTTACAGCAGCGGCTGCTGCTTATGATGGTAGCCAGCAGTGGCAGGAATTTTTAGAAGAAGAGATCCGTCAGGCAGTGGAAGCGGCCTTAGAGGAGCAAAAAACAGAAGCCCAGATCGAAGAGAATATGACAGCAAGGGTAAATGTACTCCAGACAGTATCCCAGGTTATGGCCAAAGAACTGGGAAGAGAGGCAACCGTAGCGGAATTGGCTGAAAAGATGAAAATGACAGAAGAAGAAGTAAAAGATATCATGAAGCTGGCCTTAGATGCTATTACTGTAAATGGTGAGGGCGCAGTGTCAGAAGAAGAACAGAAAGAGGAAGAATAAAAGATGAGATTATACATCATACGCCATGGCCAGACAGACTGGAATATAGAAAAAAAGATCCAGGGCAGACAGGATATTCCTTTAAATGAACGTGGCAGATATCAGGCGGAGTGCCTTTCTAAGGCAATGAAAAACAGACCTGTTACTGCAGTATTTTCCAGTCCTCAGATCCGGGCGATGGAAACAGCTGAAGCGGTGGCTGCATCTTCTGGTGCACCGGTGATCCCGGTAAAAAATCTTATGGAGATCAATTATGGTTCCTGGGAAGGAAAGACGGAAGAGGAGCTTCTAAAGGAAGACAGAACGTTATATGAAGCCTGGTGGTCCCATCCGGCAGAAACAGCGCCGCCAGAAGGTGAGAGTATCAGTCAGGTCAATGAGCGATGCCGCCAGGCCTGGAAAGAGATTAGACCTCAGCTTACAGGAGATGCAGCAATTGTGGCTCACGGTGGCTTGCTGGCTCATTTCTTGGAGCAGCTGTTAGGCAGCGAAAGCCCGGCAGCATCTACAGTTGCACATAATGCAAGTATTACAACGGTTGAATATGAGCCGGAGACAGATCGTTTTATGCTGGTGGAATTTGATAATTACCGGCATTTACTGTAAAGCAGCAGTATCAGGCTATGTATTATTAAGATCAAAAAAACAGGACCCCGCAGATATTTCTCTGCAGGGTCCTGTTTTTGAAAATGGGTTTGGCTGTTTTAAACATTTTCAATCAATTTTTGATACCGGATTGTTCCGCACTATGTGCTCTCACAATCTTAAAAACATTCATAATTCGTTACAGTTCAGCCTTGCGAAGATTTAGGGTCAAAAGTACGTTGAAAGCTTGCTTTTATAAGTACTTTTGGCGCTAAATCTTCATAAGGCAGACGCCCAAAGCTTCTTGTCCGCTGCAAGCGGGCAAGAAGATGCAAGGCTGAACTGTAACCATAATTCGCTTTTTTCTATGAAAAATGGCTGCTTATTCATGTTTTTGGCGGGTCCCAAGGTCAAAAATCCTCTTGCAAGCAAGCTTGTATCGGATTTCAGATCTTTTGACCCTGGTATCATATTATATCAATCCTCCAAATTGAAGGAAGAGAGGAGCGAAAACTAAAGATACAATAGTCATCAGCTTGATCAGGATGTTGATAGAAGGACCTGAGGTATCTTTGAATGGATCACCTACTGTATCGCCTACAACAGCAGCCTTATGGGCTGTACTTCCTTTGCCGCCGTGATTGCCTTCTTCAATGTATTTCTTAGCATTATCCCATGCACCGCCGGAGTTGGACATAAAAATGGCCATAAGTACACCAGTTAAAAGAGCGCCGGTTAAAAGTCCGCCTAAAGCATCCGGGCCAAGGATCAGACCTACTGCGATAGGAGCAAGGACTGCCATAAGACCTGGAAGGAACATTTCTTTTAAGGCTGCGTTGGTGGAAATTGAAACGCAGGAAGCATAATCAGGACGAGAGGTACCTTTTAAGATGCCTGCATCAGCATGGAACTGACGGCGGACTTCTTCGATCATCTCATGAGCTGCCTTGGATACAGATTCCATGGTCATGGCAGAGAACAGGAAGGTAAGCATACCGCCAATAAATAAACCTACGATAACATGAGCATTTAAAATATCAATGGTCTTTAACTGAACAGCTTCTGCGTAAGAAACGAAGAGAGCCAGAGCAGTTAAAGCAGCAGAGCCAATGGCAAAGCCTTTTCCGATAGCAGCAGTAGTGTTGCCTACAGAATCTAACTTGTCTGTGATCTCACGGACGGATTCATCCAGACCGGACATCTCAGCAATACCGCCTGCATTATCGGCGATAGGACCGTATGCGTCAATGGCAACCGTAATGCCTGTGGTAGAAAGCATACCAACAGCAGCAAGGGCGATGCCGTAAAGTCCCATTAAACGGTTAGCGATCAGGATACCGGCAGAAACCAACAGGATCGGAAGTGCAGTGGACTGCATACCAACAGCAATACCGCTGATAATAGTAGTAGCGGAACCGGTTTCAGACTGTTTTGCGATCTTTTTTACAAAACGGTAATCACCGGAAGTATAGACTTCAGTGATCGCACCAATAAGAACACCTACAAAAAGTCCGGCGATCACAGTGAAAGCTGCTAAGTAGTTGCCGAAGAAAACACGGCTTAATACCAGGGAACAGATCACAACCAGGGCAGTTGCGCTGTATTCGCCGGTTTTTAATGCTTTGTGAGGATCTGCATTTCCAATGGCTTTTACCAGAGCAGAACCGATCATGGAAGCAATGATGCCTGCTGCGGAAAGCAGAAGCGGGAAAAGAATACCGGCTTCCTCATAAAAAACAACACCAAGAGTCAAAGCGGAGATCAGAGAACCTACATAAGATTCAAACAGGTCAGCACCCATACCGGCAACGTCACCAACGTTATCGCCTACATTGTCAGCAATAACAGCCGGGTTTCGCGGATCATCTTCAGGGATACCAGCCTCTACCTTGCCTACCAGGTCAGCGCCTACATCAGCTGCCTTAGTATAAATACCGCCTCCAACACGGGCAAACAGTGCGATGGAAGAAGCGCCTAAACTGAAGCCGGAAAGAACAGATACATCACCAGTAATGATGTAAAGAGTTCCTACGCCTAAAAGGCCAAGGCCGACAACGGCCATACCCATAACGCTTCCGCCGGAAAATGCCAGAGCCAGGGCACGTTTCATTCCCTGGGTGCGGGCAGCATTGGCAGTACGGCAGTTAGCACGGATCGCAGCACTCATTCCCAGATAGCCGGCAGCAGTAGAGAAAATGCTTCCGGTAAGGAAACATACGGCGGTTACCCAGTTATGTGTACCCACACCGATGACAACAAATAATACAGCAACAAAAATGACCAGAATACGGTATTCAGAAGTGAGGAATGCTCTTGCTCCTTCTGCGATGGCGTCTGCGATCTCACGCATTCTGTCAGTGCCCGGATCCTGTTTGATCACGTAGGACTTTAAGAAAATGGCAAACAGCAGGCCTGCCAGTCCTACGACCGGGACTAAAAATAATAGTTCTTTCATAATACCCTCCTAATAAATATACGTTTGTGTAAAATGTAGATAACACCCTGAAACGATTGTAGCAAATATGGCAAAAATTATCAACAAAAATTTTGCAAAAACCTAAAAAAATTTGCATTGTAAAAATGCTTGCCAATCATACATTCCTGTATTACAATTAAATGCGTAAGTGTAAGCGCTTACAAATATACCATTGGAATTATTGGATATTTGATCTTGCGGTATATATATAAATGGGAGGTATTTCATATGAATGGTGTAAAAGGCAATGTGATCGTAGGACAGTCCGGTGGTCCTACAGCGGTAATTAATTCAAGCCTTGCAGGAGTATTTAAAACAGCAAAAGACAGAGGTGCAAATAAGGTATACGGTATGCTCCATGGCATCCAGGGACTTTTGCAGGAACGTTATGTGGACTTAGATGACCATATTAAAAATGATCTGGATATTGAACTTTTAAAGAGAACACCTTCCGCTTACTTAGGATCCTGTCGTTTTAAACTTCCGGATATTTCACAGGACAGAGAGATCTATGATAAGATTTTTGATATTTTAAATAAACTTGAGATTGAGTATTTCTTCTATATCGGAGGAAATGACTCCATGGATACCATTAAGAAACTTTCTGATTACTCCCTGTTAAATGGAAGCAATATTCGGTTTATGGGCGTGCCAAAGACCATTGATAATGATCTGGCTGCTACGGATCACACACCTGGCTACGGAAGTGCAGCAAAATACATTGGTTCTATTACAAAAGAAGTGATTCGTGACGGACTGGTATATGACCAGCAGAATGTGACGATCTTAGAGATCATGGGACGAAATGCCGGATGGCTGACAGGTGCCGCAGCCTTAGCAAAATGTGAGGATTGCGAAGGCCCGGATATGATCTTTTTGCCTGAGGTTACTTTTGATGTGGATGAGTTTATGAAGAAAGTAGCCAAGCTTCATGAGAAGAAAAAATCCGTAGTAGTAGCAGTATCCGAAGGTGTAAAGACAGCAGATGGCAAATATGTTTGTGAGCTGACAGATGGTATTGATTTTGTAGATGCTTTTGGTCATAAACAGCTGACAGGAACAGCACGTTTCCTGGCAGAGAAGATCAACCGTGAAGTAGGCTGCAAGACCAGAGCCATAGAATTTAATTCTCTTCAAAGATGTGCTTCCCATATCGTATCCAGAGTGGATATTACAGAGGCTTATCAGGTAGGCGGCGCTGCCGTAAAGGAAGCGTTTGAGGGCGAGACCGGCAAGATGATCATCTTAAAGAGAGTTTCTGATGATCCGTATATCTGTGTTACGGATATTTATGATGTGCACAAGATAGCAAATGTAGAGAAGAAGGTTCCGAGAAACTGGATCAATGAAGCAGGCGATTATGTAACAGAAGAATTTGTAAACTACATCCGCCCGCTGATTCAGGCAGAGCTGACTCCGATCATGACAGATGGACTTCCAAGACATTTGTATTATACAGATGTAGAGAAAAAATAAGAGAATAAGATCTGAGGATGTGCTGGTGCATATTCCAGATATACATGGAAGAAAGAGGCTGTTGAAAAATACAGCCTCTCATATTAGTTATGATGAAAATTTTCACGCTGCGAATTTTTCATGCATCAGTTTTTCAAATTCTTCACAGCACATAGGCCGGTAGTACAGAAATCCCTGTATTTCAGAACAGCCTTCTTCTTTCAGAAAATCTGCGATTTCCGGTGTTTCTACTCCTTCACATACGATCAGTTTATTCATCCGCTTCAGCATATGAAAGATCTCCTGCAATACAATCCGGGCATTTTCTGTCAGTGAATCCCCTAAAAACTTCCGATCAATCTTTACTTCATCAAACAACAGGTTTTTTAACGTATTTAAAGAAGAGTACCCAGAACCGAAATCATCCATGGAGATATAGATCTGGTGCTGCTTAAAGCTGCGGATCACCTGATTGACAGCTTCCTGGTTGTTTACGTAGGCTGATTCCGTGATCTCAAATGTAAGAAGAGAAGGCGGTATGTGGTAAGCATTGATCAGTTCCCAGACTTTCTGGATAAATACCTGAGGCTGTTCAAAATGAAGGGGTGAAACATTCAGAGAAAAGCGAAAACCTTCTGGAAGGGGCACAGAAAGGTTCTGGATCCAGGAAAAAGTCTTTTCATAAATATAGTAATCCAGATCAATGATAAAACCATTTTGCTCAAAAAGCGGGATATAGACGTCAGGTGTCCATAAAAGTTTGCCGCCACGTATCCAGCGTACCAAAGCTTCTGCGCTGGTGATCTGTCCTGTTGCAGACTGAACCTTTGGCTGAAAATAAATCTGAAATTCCTGATCATTCAGAGCCTGGTGGAAAGAGTGAAGAATCTCTGCCTGCATTTTTTCCTGGTGATCGATCTCATCGGAATAAATGCATGTGTGGGAGATCATTTTCTTTGCCATGCGCCTGGCTATGTTGGAGCAGGATATAACTGCTTCAGGGGTCTGCGCTTCATCCTGCATCAGACAGATGCCGGAATTGGTGCGGAAAAAGCTAACCTGGTAAGTATCACGGATACGGCTGCAGATCTTATGGTCTAAAGCCTGCACCTGTTCTGAAAGCTCTTTTGGTGTAGCTTCCTTCATATCTGCGATGGTGATAAATACATCGGAAAAGAAACGTATGGTAAACAGGGAAAAGGAGCTGGAAGCCAGTTCTTCATATAAAATATTCAGGATCTCATTTCCAAGAGGATAACCATATTTATCGTTAATATAATGAAAATTTTCAATATCCGTAGAAACCAAAGCAATGGGGTGGATATTTTTTGCATTAGACTGGAACTGACAGATCTTTTCTGCCAGAATGTCACTGGAAACGGTAGGAATCACAGAAGAAGGACGGGAGAAAGCAGGCAGTTCCCCTTTAATAGCATCCGTTTTTTTATAAAACTTATCCTGGTACATGTTTTTGTCTGCCGCCTGTATCAGGTCATTGATCATAAAGTAATGATTCCGATAACTGACTTCATATCCCACGGCATAGCTTAAAGGAAGAGAAGATCGGGTATTGTATTCCTGCACCAGATGATTTAACCGCGTATCCATCTGCTTTAGGTCATCTGGAGCTGTATGTTCTTTAATAATAACAAATTCGTCACCGCCATAGCGTGCTAAAAAGCAGTGTTCATCTAAAATGCGGGTGAGACAGTAGGCAAAAGACTGGATGAATTCATCTCCCTTTTCATGACCAAAGGTATCATTTACATGCTTTAAACCATTTAGATCAAACATCATCACACCAATATCAAAGGTGCTGTTTCGGTTGTTCAGTTCCTGGATCTTTTTCTCAAGGGATTTTTTGTTGTGGATTCCTGTGACATCACTGAAAGCATTTTTTACCAGGCGTGACAGAAGTTCGTGCTGGATCAGCGCCAATACGATACAAAGACTGATCAGCCCCAGGACAATAAGGAAGGGATGATGGGTATCTTTAGAGTGTTCTGTGAACTCGCGAAGAGGTTTTGAAAGATACAGACAGAAAAACAGGGTGGTCATCATCAGACAAAGGATACCTTCACACAGATATAAGACACTTTTATTCTTTTTCATGATATTCTCCTTAACAGATACAGATTATTCGGAATAGACGATAATGGCTCTGGCCAGTTCTGCGCTGATACCGATCTTACTGTCCTTTACAAGGACAATGTAACAACCAAAAAAAACAGATACAATATGCACTGTTTCCTGTTCTACAAATCCTAAAGATTCCAGGTAATGTCTTTGCCCTTCATCACCGCAGATTTTCTGGATCGTGTATTCTTTATTTTTTTCAGCAAAAATTAATGGCATCGTTGTTTACCTCCTGAAAAATAGAAGTTAGACACAACTAACATGATACCACAAATGTGGGGAGTGTCAACTGTTTTTCCATATCTGTAATCGGCTTTTCTGTTTGTTTATAGTGGGATAACTGCTATGTAATTCATTAGATTAGATAGAGATAGAAGCAGAATAAAAAAGAAAATCAGGGGCTGTTGCAAAATAATAGCAGAAAATCGCTGCCGCATTTTGTAACAGCCCCCTTTAATTCATAATTAATGATACAGCTTTTTATGTTCGTAAACCGGTTCGCTGGTCAGCTGAACACCCAGTTTCTTAAAGGTCTTGATATCTACATTAGAGAGCATGACAGAGGTGTGTACCTGGCAGCCCCGCAGTTTTGGCAGCTGAGCAAGTGCTTTCTTTGCAGTCTCATCTGTAGCAGCGCTCATAGACAGTGCAATAAGAACCTCATCAGTGTGAAGGCGCGGGTTCTTGCTTCCAAGATAGCCGGTCTTTAATACCTGGATCGGTTCAATGGCAGAAGGTGCGATCAGATGTACATCATCCGGGATATCGCCTAAAGCTTTGATGGCATTTAACAAAACAGCAGCAGAAGCGCCTAACAGGTCGCTGGTCTTTCCTGTAACGATCCGTCCATCATCTAATTCCATAGCAGCAACAGGGCATGAAAGTTCTTCTGCGCGCTTTAAACAAGGTCCTACAACATGTCTTGTTTCAGGAGTGATCTTTGCCTGGTTCATTAACAGTTTTAACTTATAAACTTCATCAGAATTGTCATCTTCTTTTGCAAGGCGGTTTAATGCCTGATAGTAGCGGCGAATGATCTCCTGTTTGGAAGCCTCACAGCATACTTCGTCATCGCAGATACAGAAACCTGCCATATTGACACCCATGTCAGTAGGAGATTTGTAAGGACTGGATCCATAGATACCTTCAAAAATAGCATTTAATACCGGGAAGATATCTACATCGCGGTTATAGTTGACAGTAGTCTTTCCATAAGCTTCCAGATGGAAAGGATCGATCATATTAACATCATTTAAGTCGGCAGTAGCAGCTTCGTAAGCCAGGTTTACCGGATGCTTTAATGGAAGGTTCCAGATTGGGAAAGTCTCAAACTTTGCATATCCGGCTTTGATTCCCCGCTTGTTTTCGTGGTAAAGCTGGGATAAGCAGGTAGCCATTTTACCGCTTCCTGGTCCAGGAGCTGTGATGACAACTAATGGTCTGGAAGTTTCGATATAGTCATTTTTACCGTAACCGTCATCACTTACGATCAGAGGGATATTGCTTGGGTATCCTTCGATGCAGTAGTGGCGGTATACACGGATGCCCATATGCTCTAACTTCATCTTAAACTGGTCGGCGCCGCTCTGTCCGCTGTACTGGGTAATGACTACACTTCCTACATAAAGACCTTTTCCCTGGAATTCCTGGATCAGACGGAGCACATCTACATCGTAGGTGATGCCCAGATCGTGGCGTACTTTGCTTTTTTCAATATCAGCCGCGCTGATAACAATGACTACTTCAGCCTGATCAGCAAGCTGCAGCAGCATACGCAGTTTGCTGTCTGGTGCAAATCCCGGAAGGACCCTGGATGCATGGTAATCATCAAAAAGTTTACCGCCAAATTCCAGATACAGTTTGTCACCGAACTGTCCGATCCGCTCTTTTATGTGCTCTGACTGCATGGAAAGGTATTTGTTGTTGTCGAATCCGATTTTCATGTTCTTGTATCTCCTGCTATGATTTCTCTTATTTAAACACGTACATTTGCGCATTTCCTTTAGTATATCATAATTTTATATGCCATACCAGAACTTTTAAAAGTTATGGTAAAAAGTCTACAGAATACTTATAAGTGTTATATATAAGAATAATTAAATATATTAATTTTACTAATTTATATAACGTGTGCTATGATAGAAACAAAAGTGAAACAGGCAGCCGGGAATAGGAAGCAGCATTCCGGCACGTAATGAAGCTATGAGCTATGAAACACAGGAGGTCTGTAATGAGCGTAAGACGAATTTTTGTAGAGAAAAAGCCTGATTATGCAGTAAAAGCAGGAGAGCTGAGAGAAGAACTGGAAAATTATCTTGGCATTACCGGAGTGAAGAGTGTACGGGTACTGATTCGTTATGATATTGAAAATCTTTCAGAAGATACCTATAAGAAGGCACTGGGAACCATTTTCTCAGAGCCGCCTGTAGATGAAGTCTATGAGGAAGAATTTCCAAAGAATCCGGGAGATCTGGTGTTCTCTGTTGAGTATCTGCCGGGGCAGTTTGACCAGAGAGCCGATTCTGCCATGCAGTGTGTTAAACTTTTAAAAGAAGATGAGGAGCCGGTGATCCGCACAGCAACTACCTATGTGATCACAGCACCGCTGACTCTGGCTCAGGAAGAAGCGATCCGTCATTTCTGCATCAATCCGGTAGACAGCCGTCAGGCAGAGGAAGACAAGCCAAAGACGCTGGTAACAGAATTTGATATTCCGGAAGATATTAAGAGTTTTGAAGGGTTTGCAAAAGCTTCTGAAGAAGAGTTAAAGGCATTATATAATACTTTAAATCTTGCAATGACATTCAAAGACTTCCTATATATACAGCAGTATTATGCAGGAGAAGAGCACCGTGACCCAACAGTAACAGAGATCCGTGTTCTGGATACCTACTGGTCTGACCATTGCCGTCATACTACTTTCTCCACAGAACTTAAAAATGTGACTTTCACAGAAGGCGAATACAAAAAGCCCATCGAAGATACTTATAAGAAATATCTGGCTGACCGTGCCGAGATCTATAAAGACCGCAAAGATAAATATGTGTGTCTGATGGACCTGGCTCTTATGGCTATGAAGAAGCTGCGCAGTGAAGGCAAGTTAGAGGATCAGGAAGAGTCTGACGAGATCAATGCCTGCAGTATCGTAGTCCCTGTGGAGATCGACGGAAAGACAGAAGAGTGGCTTGTAAACTTTAAAAATGAGACCCACAATCACCCAACGGAGATCGAACCTTTCGGCGGCGCGGCTACCTGCTTAGGCGGTGCTATCCGTGACCCGTTATCCGGCCGTACTTATGTATATCAGGCAATGCGTGTGACTGGTGCAGCAGATCCTACAAAACCATTAAATGAAACCTTAAAGGGCAAACTGCCTCAGAGAAAGATCGTTACCAGTGCAGCTGCAGGATATTCCTCCTACGGCAACCAGATCGGTCTGGCAACTGGTTATGTAAAGGAATTGTACCATCCGGGATATGTAGCCAAGAGAATGGAGATTGGTGCTGTTATGGGAGCTGCTCCAAGAAAATATGTAAAGCGTTTAACTTCTGATCCGGGGGATATCATTATCCTTTTAGGCGGACGTACCGGCCGTGACGGTATTGGCGGTGCTACCGGTTCTTCCAAGGTACATACCACAGCTTCCATTGAAGTATGCGGCGCAGAGGTTCAGAAGGGAAATGCGCCTACAGAGCGTAAGATCCAGAGAATGTTCCGCCGTCCGGAAGTAAGTTCTATTATTAAGAAGTGCAATGACTTTGGTGCAGGCGGTGTATCAGTTGCCATCGGTGAACTGGCAGCCGGTCTTCAGATCGACTTAGACAAGGTGCCGAAGAAATATGCAGGTCTTGACGGTACTGAGATCGCTATTTCTGAGTCTCAGGAGCGTATGGCAGTTGTAGTAGATCCAAAGGATGCAGACCAGTTTTTAGCTTATGCAGCTGAGGAGAATCTGGAGGCAACAAAGGTTGCAGTTGTGAGTGAGGATCCTAGACTTGTTCTTCGCTGGAGAGGAAAAGAAATTGTTAATATCAGCCGTGCATTCCTTGATACAAACGGAGCTCATCAGGAGACAGATGTTACTGTAAGTATGCCAAAGAAGGAAGAAAGCTTCTTCGCATCAAAGGAAGTTACTGATGTAAAGGAAAAATGGCTTTCTATGCTTGCTGATTTAAATGTTTGCTCACAGAAGGGTCTTGTTGAGATGTTCGACAGCTCCATCGGTGCAGGAAGCGTTGTAATGCCGTATGGTGGAAAGAATCAGCTGACTGAGGTTCAGACAATGGTAGCAAAGGTTCCTGTAGCAAAGGGAAATACTGATGCTGTTACCATGATGAGTTATGGTTTTAATCCATACCTGTCCTCATGGAGTCCATATCATGGTGCTGTTTATGCCGTAACAGAGTCTATTGCTAAAATTACGGCAGCTGGTGGTGACTACAGTAAGATTCGTATGACATTCCAGGAGTACTTCCGCAGAATGACAGAGGATTCTCATACATGGGGACTTCCGTTTGCTTCATTGCTTGGTGCATATGCAGCACAGATGGGATTTGGTCTTCCGTCAATTGGTGGAAAGGATTCCATGTCAGGAAGTTTTGATGAGTTAAATGTACCGCCAACACTTGTTTCCTTTGCAGTTGATGTGGCATCTGAAAATGATGTTGTAACACCAGAATTTAAGAAGGCAGGAAATAAACTTGTTCTGTTTGCTATTGAGAAGGATGAATATGACCTTCCGAACTATGAGCAGGTGAAGAAACTGTACGGTCAGATTCACGAGGCTGTTCGTAATGGTCAGATCGTATCCTCCTATGCAATTGGCGCAGGCGGTATCGCAGAGGCAGTAAGCAAGATGGCATTTGGTAATGGCCTTGGTGCAGTTATCAATGCACAGCTTGATAAGAATCTCCTTTTTGCTCCATTATACGGAAATATTCTCGCAGAAGTTCCGGCAGAATGCATCGCAGATTTAGAGGTTCCATGTGAGGTTATTGGTGAAGTAAGTGCAGAGCCAACCTTCACTTATGGTGAAATTGTAATTTCCATGGATGAGGCTGTAAAGAGTTGGAAGTCTACTCTTGAGAAGGTATTCCCGTCTGTATCTGGAAAGACACAGCCAAAGGTTGATACAGGTATCTACAAGGCAGATTCAATTTATGTATGCAAGAATAAGGTTGCAAAGCCAAAGGTATTTATTCCAGTATTCCCAGGAACAAACTGTGAATATGACAGTGCAAAGGCATTTGAACGCGCAGGCGCAGAGGCTATTGTTAAGGTTGTTCGCAACAAGACAGCAGCAGAAATTCGTGAGTCTGGTGATATCTTTAAAAAGGCAATCCGCGAGTCTCAGCACATCATGTT
>UQTA01000076.1 GCA_900543885.1 uncultured Clostridium sp. | reverse complement strand
GATTTGCCTACAGCTTCCTTCAGATTCCACCTCACGATGGACACCCTTGCTGTTCAGCTATACATTTCCCACTACCTGGGCATGTTCAGGACTTTCACCTGCGAGAGCGCGCCCATGGCGCGCAAACAAAAAGAGAGGAACGTATCTCGTCCCTCTCCATTATATACGTATTTTATTCCTGTTTTTACTGGTAGTTTCTTACAGAACATTTATATACAGCCTAAGCATAGCCTACATTTCATGTTTCCACATAATACAGGCATTTTCTACTGGGTTTTCATAATAATTTCTGCGAACTGCTTCCTGCATAAAACCATACTTTTCATATAGTTTTCTGGCACCTATATTACTTTCCCGCACCTCTAAGGACATCTGAACTGCCCCCTTTTCCCTGGATGTCTGTATCATGGCTTCCATCAGACTTTTTCCTATTCCATAACGTCTCCAAGAAGGAAGAACCGCAATACGCTGGATCTCCCCTTCATCTGCAAGAACTCTTAAAGCGCAGTAACCAGCCACGATCTCATCTTTTTCCCAGACCAGATACGTATCAAACCGGCTATTCAGACCATCTTTTAATATGTTTTCAGACCAGGGAACAGAAAAGCACTGTTTTTCCAGCTGTTTTACCTGTTCTATATCTTTTTCTTCCATACGGCGGATCAATCCGGCTTCATTTGCACCCATTTGCCTGTTCTCCTAATTTCTCTGCTGCAATCAATAATCTCCTGGAAGTTTTCCAGCTTGTCCATCTGGAGATGCCTCTGCTTCCCTCTGTCTCTCTGCCTGGGACTTGCGCAGGTAATCAGGCACAAATTCATCAGCCGGCTGTACTTTGGCTCCTGTATAACCTTCTGTTAAAGCTTTCATACCTAACGCTGCCACGCATGAAGCACGCTGTCTGTTCATCTGGGCTGGTGCAAATACATAAGGTGCTGTTAATTTTTCCTGGATCATGCTCTTATATACCGGCACACCATCACCTAAAAAGATCACACGCTCAGTCTGCTTATTTAACTGTTCAATCAGCTCTCCCATATCCATCGGGCACTGCTCCATAACCTTCTCAATCCCATTTTCCATGTGGTAAAGTCCTGTATACACCTGACTTCTCTTTGCATCCATGATCGGGCAGATAAGACCAGAAGCGCCCCACATATTATAAGCCAGGGCATCCACGGTAGGAACATGGATCAAAGGCTTCTTTAATGCCAGTCCCAGTCCCTTGGCAGTAGCTGCGCCGATACGCAGACCGGTAAATGAGCCAGGTCCGCCTGCTGCCGCAATAGCATCAATGGCCTCTAAGTCCAGTCCCAGCATTTTTACGATCTCATCCAGCATAGGAAGGAGTGTCTGAGAATGGGTTTTCTTAAAATCTACTGTATATTCCGCCGTGAGAATGTCATCTGTTATCAGTGCCACACTGGCTACCAACGATGAACTTTCAATACCTAAAACTCTCATTATTTTTCCTCCACCTTTATCCGTCTGTAATCAAAACCTTTTTCCAGATCCTTTTCTATTGTAATCTCCGTTACCTGCTCCGGGAGAATGTCTTCGATCAGCTGGGACCATTCAATCAGAGAAACACCTTCTCCATAGAAACAGTCTTCGTAACCAATCTCGTCCATTTCACTGATATCACCAATACGATATACATCAAAATGGTACAGCGGCAGCCTTCCTGTATCATACTGCTGTACAATGGTAAAAGTCGGACTGTTTACAGGTTCGCTGATTCCCAGACCCTCTGCGAATCCCTGGGTAAATATGGTTTTTCCCACTCCCAGATCACCGTTTAAACAGATCACCTGCCCCGGTCTTGCTTCCTGACCCATTTTCTTTCCAAAAGTCCTTGTCTCTTCCGGTCCCCAAGTCTCAATTACCATCCTTTACTCCCTTCATTGTAAGAGAAATCCTCTTCTTATCCATATCTACACTTAAAATCTTCACATCCACTACATCGCCTACACTTACTGCCTCCAGAGGATGCTTGATATATCGGTCTGTCATCTGGGAAATGTGTACCAGGCCGTCCTGATGAACACCGATATCCACAAAAGCACCAAAATCGATCACATTGCGCACGGTTCCCTTTAACACCATTCCTGGTTTTAAGTCTTTCATTTCCATAATATCACTTCTTAAAACAGGACGCGGCATCTCATCTCTCGGGTCTCTGGCTGGTTTTTCCAGTTCTCCTGCAATATCACGAAGTGTGATCTCGCCTATGCCCATTTCTGCCGCCATTTTCTTATAATCACCGATCTTTTTACTGATACCATTTAAGCCGCCATGAGATAACTGTTCTCCTGTATAGCCCAGTTTTTCCAACAGTTTTCCTGCCGCCTCATAGCTTTCCGGATGAACACTGGTTCCATCCAATGGGTTATCTCCCCCTGTGATCCTCATAAATCCGGCACACTGTTCAAATGCCTTCGGTCCTAATTTGGCTACCTTCAGCAGCTGCTTACGATTCTTAAAAGCACCATTTTCCTCTCTGTAAGCAACAATATTCTTTGCCAATGTTTTATTAATACCGGAAACATATTCTAACAGGGAAGCAGATGCTGTATTCAGATCTACACCTACTTTATTTACGCAGTCTTCTACAACACCTCCCAGTGCCTCTCCCAGATTTTTCTGGTTCATATCATGCTGATACTGTCCTACACCAATGGATTTCGGATCGATCTTTACAAGTTCAGCTAACGGATCCTGAAGTCTTCTGGCAATAGAAACTGCACTTCTCTGGCCTACATCAAAATTAGGGAACTCTTCTGTTGCCAATTTACTTGCTGAATAGACAGATGCTCCGGCTTCATTTACGATCACATACTGCACCTGCTCTTTCATTTCTTTTAACAACTCTACAATAATCTGCTCAGACTCTCTGGAAGCAGTTCCGTTTCCTACTGAGATAAGGGAAATGCCATATTTGTGTATCAGGTCTTTTAATATTTTCTTAGACTCTTCCACTTTATTCTGTGGAGCAGTAGGGAAAATAACCACGGTATCCAGAACTTTTCCGGTGCTGTTTACCACAGCCAGTTTACAACCGGTACGGAATGCAGGATCCCAGCCTAATACTACCTTGCCTGCAATTGGAGGCTGCATGAGAAGCTGCTCTAAATTCTTGCCAAATACACGGATTGCTCCTTCCTGCGCCTTATCCGTCAGCTCACTGCGGATCTCACGTTCTACAGAAGGCGCGATCAGACGGCTGTAGCTGTCCTGGATCACTGCTTTTAATACAGGTGTGGTATATGGATTTTCTTTTACGATCACCTGCTTTTCCAGATATCCCAATATCTGTTCTGTAGGCGCTGCTACCTTTACAGTCAGGATTTTCTCATCTTCTCCTCTGTTTAATGCAAGAATACGATGTCCGGCTGCCTTCTTTACCGGTTCTTCGTAATTATAATAGGTCTCATATACAGACTGCTTTTCTCCGTCTTTTGCAACAGACTGGAGAAGTCCCTTGTTCATGGTAATATTTCGTATATAGGTACGGTATTTTGCATCATCAGAGATACCTTCCGCAAGAATGTCCATAGCTCCGTTAATAGCTTCCTGAACATTTTCCACGCCTTTTTCAGCAGAAACATAAGCTTCTGCCGCTTTTTCCACAGGTTCTTTTAAGTTCTGTAAAAAGATCAGATTTGCCAAAGGTTCCAGTCCTTTTTCACGGGCGATCATTGCTCTGGTACGGCGTTTGGGCTTATATGGGCGATACAGATCTTCTACTGCCACCAAAGTTGCTGCTTCCCGGATCTGTTTTTCCAGTTCTGCAGTCATTTTCCCCTGCTCAGAAATAGCGCCGATCACCTGCTCTTTTCTATCTTCCAGGTTTCTTAAATATTTTAAACGTTCATCTAAATTTCTCAGTACTTCATCATTCAATGAACCGGTTGCTTCTTTACGGTATCTGGCAATGAATGGTATCGTATTGCCTTCGTCAATGAGCTTTACAGCTGCCTCTGCCTGGTGGCGTCCAATATTCAGTTCTTCTGCCAGTGCTTTAATAATATCCATTTATGATCCTCACATCTTTGTCATTCTAATGCTCTTAATACAAAATCAAACTGAAATTTCACAGTTTAATTTCATGTTAATAGCTGTTTTATTATAATTCATCCGTGAACCTTATGCAAGACTTCCCCGTCTGGACACAAAGACTTTTACATGCTATAATGTAATGTGCGCAGAAAAAAACAAGCGGCACCGAAGGGGACATTTGTTTTTTACAAGCCATTAACGAAGGTTCCGTCTGCGTTAGAAAGGATCCTATTTTAACTTATGAATATCACTTCCAAAAAACCAAGAAAAACCTCCAGCTCAGCTGAACAGTTGGCAGCCTGTTCTCTGATCAGCGGCATCGCAGGTATTATCTGCAGCTTTTTTTATCTGCCATTTTCCCTGGTCAGCGGGAAAAATACTCCTATGGGACTGATCTGCGGAGTGATCGGTATCGTACTTGCCATCATGGCTAAAAATGCAGATATCCGTCCTGGAAAGAAATATCCTGGCAAAGCACTGGCTGGCTTTATTTTCAGTATCATTGCCATTGCTCTTACCATGTTCTTCTTTTACAGCCTGATCAATTATTATGATCTTCTGCGTGATCCGGTAAAAGGACCACAGATCAACCAGCTGATCTATCAAATGCAGCAGCAGCTTCAGATGCAGCTCCAGGTACCGGCAAATTAATTATCCTGCTAAACAAATATCCAATACGTCAAAAAGCCATTCTCTCGTTACCACAGGTTTTGAGAGAATGGCTTTTTATTTGTTCATTTATCCATTTATAAACTACAGCACTGCGCGGATCATCTGTTTGATACCATAATCAGAATGTGACTGCGCTTTTACATCAAAAGCAGATGCAGCCGCCTTCAGCTCCCCTTCTGTCATTTCAGAAGTAAGAACAGCAAATTCATCCATTCCGTAAAGTTCGATTACCTCTGCCTTGCCAAAATATTCCTTTACCTCCTGCTCTTTGTTTCTGTAAGAGCCTGCAAAACGGATAAAGTAACGGAATCTGGTCTGATCCATAGGAAGGATCTCCTGTTTTTCATCAATCCAGCCTAACGGAACATTGCGATCTATATTCTGTACCGCTTCGATAATATCAGCAACTACTGCACTGGCTGTTGGAAGTTTTCCTGCACCGCTTCCATAGAACATAGACGTTCCCAGCATATTGCCTTTTACAACAATACCATTAAATACATCGTTTACAGAATACAGCGGATTGCTCTTGCTGATCATAACAGGAGCCACATAAGCACTTACCTTGCCATCCTTTATGCGGCTGGTTCCAAACAGCTTAATAGAGGTTCCCATTTTTTCTGCATATTTAAAATCAATATCTGTAATTCTTGTAATACCTTCTGTATAAATATCTTCGTAATTAACAGTCTTTCCTGTTGCCATAGATGTTAAAATAGCGATCTTACGGCAAGTATCATGACCTTCTACGTCAGCTTCCGGATTGCGTTCCGCATATCCTAAATTCTGAGCCTCTTTTAAAGCATTTTCAAAAGTCTCGCCTTCTTTATCCATCTTAGTAAGGATATAGTTGGTAGTTCCGTTTAAAATACCTGTGATCTCCTCAATGCGTTCTCCCATGAGGCAGCGATATAACGGACGGATGATCGGGATCCCGCCTCCTACGCTTGCTTCAAAAAAGAAATTTACCTTTTTCTCCCTTGCGATCTGAAGCAGCTCTGTTCCGTAAGCTGCCACAAGAGCCTTATTAGAGGTAACTACATGTTTTCCAGCTAACAGGCACGCTTTTACAAATGGATAAGCCGGATTTAATCCGCCCATAGTCTCTACTACTACCTGTACTTCCGGATCTTCTTCAATGATCTTGAAATCGTGAATAATTTTATCTGCTACCGGGCTGTCCGGAAAATCTCTTAAATCCAGAACATATTTTAACGCAACTTCCTGCCCTGCACTTTTTGCAACTTCTGCTTTATTCTGGCTCAGGATCTCCGCAACACCAGATCCAATGGTGCCATATCCCATAACTGCTGTCTTGATCATAATCTCTCGCTCCCTGTATGTTGTCTAATATCTCTCCTCTGGTCTAAGCTTCATCTTTTTATTCTCTGGCCAGTATCTTTACATAATGGATTCCATCTAACACTTCCAGTTCATCGATCATGCTGGAAACATTTCCCGTATCTTCTCTTACTTCCACACTCAAGGTCAAAGTAGCAACTCCGTTAACCGGAATACTCTGATGAATAGTAAGGATATTGGCACGATACACTGCGACCACATGAAGCAGATCACTTAAAAGTCCCTGTTTATCATCCATCTGTACGACCAATGTAATGGTTTTTCCCTTTGTGTTATCATAGAAAGGAAAAATATCGTCCTTATATTTGTAGAAAGAACTGCGGCTGATCCCCACCCGGTCTGCAGCTTCCTGCACGGTGATCGCCCTTACTGTTTCCAGAAGCTTTTTAGCTTCTACAACCTTTAAAAGAACTTCTGGTACTGCCTTTTGCTTTACAACAAAATACTTACTTTTGTCCTCCATGAACCCTTTTCTTCCTTCCTGTCCATGTCCGTATTGCGAACACATCTGTATTCATGTGAAAGATATTAACATACATCTTCTGGAATTGCAACCATTTTTTCTGAGTCAGAGAATATTCTCAATCTCCTTTTGCCGCTTACGCAGATAAGCTTCCCTGACTGGAACTATTTCTGAATAAAAAAGAATGTGACTTGGCACATCGCACAAGTGCGCATCGCTGGCACGAAGTGCCTTTTTGTGTACCAGGATGTTCCAACGGAATTTCCTGGTACACAAAAACTGCTGCAAACGGTCTCCCATTTTACAGCAGTTTTAATTTTATTGATCATCTGACATGGCATTCTTATTTGGGCATCCAAGACTCATCCAACGCAGATATGCACTGATAAAGTTATCAATAGCGCCATCCAGCACAACATCCACATTTCCGCTTTCCTCACCTGTACGGTGATCCTTTACCATAGTATATGGCTGAAGTACATAGGAGCGAATCTGGCTTCCCCAGCCGTTATCCTTCACGTCACCACGGATACCTGCTGCTTTTGCCGCCTGTTCTTCCTGACGGAGCATATACAGCTTTGCTTTTAACATCTGCATTGCCTTGTCCTTATTCTGGAACTGAGAACGCTCATTCTGACAGGTAACAACGATACCTGTAGGATAATGAGTAATACGGATAGCAGAAGATGTTTTATTAATATGCTGGCCGCCAGCACCACTGGAGCGGTAGGTATCAATACGGATATCGTCCGGATTGATCTCAATATCAATGTCTTCTTTAATATCCGGCATTACATCGCAGGACACGAAAGATGTCTGTCTCTTGCCTGCTGCGTTAAATGGTGAAATACGTACCAGACGATGTACACCATGTTCAGAGCGAAGATAGCCGTAGGCATTTTCCCCGCTGATCTGGATCGTCACAGATTTAATTCCCGCTTCATCACCATCCAGATAGTCAAGGACTTCTACCTTAAAGCCCTTTTTCTCTGCCCATCGGCAATACATACGGTACAGCATACTGCACCAGTCACAGGACTCAGTTCCGCCTGCACCTGCATTCAGACGCAGGATAGCATCATAACCATCATATTCGCCGGAAAGCAGAAGCTTCATACGCATCTTTTCCAGCGTTTCTGAAAAATGATCTAACATTTCCTGGATCTCAGGGATCAAAGAAGCATCATTTTCCTCATATCCCATCTGGATCATGGTCTGGATGTCTTCATATTCCTGTTCCAGTTCACGGAAAGTATCCACCTCGTCTTTTAAGTGTTTTGCTTCCCGTACCAATTTGGTAGAGCGGTCCGGATCATTCCAGAAGTCCGGCTCTTCCATGGATTTATCTAATTCAGCGATTCGTCTGACCTTATTATCCAGGTCAAAGTGAATCCCTCACTTCCACTAATGGTTTGTCATACGTTGATAACGTATATTTAAAATTATCTAACTCAACCACAGCTTCACCCGCTTTCTCTTTTAAAATTTTATTCTTTTTTGCAAAAATCCCCCTGCGCAGTTTACCGCCGCGCAGGAAGATTTTTTCATTCGCTTATATAGGACTATTTAATACGTCCGCAGCACTGCTTATATTTCTTTCCGGAACCGCATGGGCATGGATCATTTGGATAGATCTTCTGCTCTTCGCGCTTCTTCGGAGCTACTGGAGTTGCATCCTTGTTTGTGCCGGTAACCTTGGCAGCAGATTCTCTCTCTACCTTCTGCTCTACACGGATATGGAACAGGATACGCACAGTCTCTTCCTGGATCGCAGCCATCATAGCCTCATACAGTTCATAGCCCTGCATCTTGTACTCAACAACCGGATCTCTCTGGCCATATGCCTGTAAGCCGATTCCTTCGCGGAGAGCATCCATATCATCCAGATGTGACATCCACTTATTGTCAATAACCTTCAGAAGAACTACACGCTCGATCTCACGGATCTGCTCAGGCTCCGGGAATTCAGCTTCCTTAGTCTCATACAGCTTGATCGCAGCTTCTTTTAAGGTATGCTTTAATTCGTTCTTCTTCATGGACTTCTTCTGTTCATCTGTCAAAACAACAGACTTTAATGGGATAATTGGCAGAAGCAGGTTATTTAACTCAGTGAGATCCCATTTTTCTGCTGTATCTTCATCAGGAACAGACATATCTACTGCATTTTCTACAATGTCAGTGATCATCTTCAGTACCAGATCACGCATGTTATCTCCATCCAGAACCTTACGGCGCTCTGCATAGATAACTTCACGCTGCTCATTGTTTACTTCGTCAAACTTAAGCAGCTGCTCACGGATACCGAAGTTGTTGCCCTCGATCTTCATCTGTGCCTTCTCAATTGCATTTGAAAGCATCTTATGCTCGATCTGTTCACCTTCCGGTACACCCATTGCCTCAAACATATGCATCAGGCGCTCAGAACCAAACAGTCTTAACAGATCATCTTCCAGAGACAGGTAGAATCTGGATTCACCTGGGTCTCCCTGACGTCCGGAACGTCCACGCAGCTGGTTGTCAATACGGCGGGACTCATGACGTTCTGTACCAATGATCTTCAAACCGCCCAGATCCTTGGATTCCTGATCCAGCTTAATATCGGTACCACGGCCTGCCATGTTGGTAGCAATAGTAACGGAACCATGGATACCAGCATCTGCAACGATCTCAGCCTCCAGCTCATGGAACTTGGCATTCAGGACTTTATGCGGAATGCCCTTTTTAGTCAGCATCTTGCTTAAAAGTTCGGAAGTTTCAATGGTAATAGTACCAACCAGAACCGGCTGTCCTTTCTCATGAGCCCTTACAACTTCATCAACAACTGCTTTGTATTTTTCTTTCTTTGTCTTATAAACAGCATCATCCAGATCCTTACGGATAACAGGACGGTTAGTCGGGATCACGATAACATCCATTCCATAGATGTTTCTAAATTCCTTCTCCTCTGTAAGAGCGGTACCGGTCATACCTGCCTTCTTTGTAAACTTGTTAAAGAAGTTCTGGAAGGTAACAGTAGCCAGTGTACGGCTTTCCCGACGTACATTTACATGCTCTTTTGCTTCAATTGCCTGATGCAGACCATCTGAATAACGGCGGCCTGGCATGATACGTCCGGTAAATTCATCAACGATCAGGACTTCATCATCCTTAACTACATAGTCCTTATCACGGAACATCAGGTTGTTTGCGCGAAGGGCAAGGATGATATTATGCTGGATCTCCAGATTCTCCGGATCAGCCAGGTTATCAATGTGGAAGTATTCCTCTACCTTCTTAACGCCCTGTTCCGTCAGGTTGACTACTTTATCCTTCTCATCTACTACGAAATCGCCTGTCTCTTCGATCTCTTCACCCATGATCGCATCGATCTTGGAGAATTCCTTTGAAACAGTACCGCGCTCTAACTGACGTGCTAAAACGTCGCATACTTCATACAGCTTGGTAGACTTGCCGCTCTGTCCGGAAATAATAAGAGGTGTTCTTGCCTCATCGATGAGAACAGAGTCAACCTCGTCAATGATACAGTAGTCCAGATCACGCAGAACCAGCTGTTCTTTGTAAATAGACATGTTATCACGCAGATAGTCGAAACCAAGTTCATTGTTTGTTACATAGGTAATATCGCAGGCATAAGCTTCTTTTCTCTGGGCACTGTTCATGTCGTTTAATACAACACCTACAGTCAGTCCCAGGAAACGGTGTACCTGTCCCATCCACTCAGCATCTCGTTTTGCCAGATAATCATTGACAGTAACGATCTGTACGCCTTTTCCTTTTAATGCGTTCAGATAAGCCGGACAGGTAGATACTAATGTTTTACCTTCACCTGTACGCATCTCTGCAATACGTCCCTGATGGAGTACAATACCACCGATCAGCTGTACCGGGAAATGCTCCATGTTCAGTGTTCTTCTTGCCGCCTCACGGACAGTAGCAAATGCCTCTGGCAGAATATCATCCAGAGTTGCTCCGTCAGCCAGCTTTGCTTTCAGGATACGGGTCTGATCGCGCAGCTCCTCATCTGACTTGGCAATCATTTCGGGGCGCAGACTTTCTATCTTTGTGACGATCGGACGGATCATCTTTAATTCTCTTTCGCTGTGAGTCCCGAACAGTTTCTCAATTACGTTCATGGTATGCTCTCCTAACTTCTTCCTTATATAAATATAAATTCTTTTCAACCTGCGTCTGTTTGCAAATGCAGACAATACGCTTATGATACAATCTAATACATTGTATCACTTGACGTAAATTAATTCAACGACTTCATAAAAAGTTTACATTTCCAATTAATAACTATCCATAATTTCTGCACCCCTTCGGCCTTGCGAAGATCCCGACTGCAGCAACTGCCATCCGCATTTAGTGAAATTATGGTAAACCAGACATTTTGCACAAAAAGTATGTTCGATTTTGTGCACATCCACACTATCCACACTTATCCACAAAGTTTTCCCCCAAAGTTATCCACATCGAATTTTGTCGCTTTTTCTGCATTTTTTAGTTATGCACCGACTTATCCACATTATCCACATATTTTTTGTTGTTCTTTTTTTCGCAGCCCGCTTTTTTAACCTCCTTTCTTTTTTTGTGTATATCTCATAAATCTGTGGTTTTCGGTCAAAATATTCATGATTCCTATTGACATTTTCCAATATCTTCTATTAGTAATTCAATACTTTTTTGCACCTTTCAAATACTTTTTTTATAAAAAATTAAGAGAAATTATTAGTCAATTTCCGTTTTTTGGTTGTAATTTTATAATAAATATGTTATAATGTCCATATCTCAGAAAAAGGAGTTGATGATTATGCGTTATACCATAACAGGACGAAATATTGAGGTAACTCCAGGTTTGAAAGCAGCCGTTGAAAAGAAGATCGGAAAGCTGGAACATTTTTTCACTCCTGACACCGAAGTGATCGTAGCGCTCAGCGCCCAGAAAGACCAACAGAAAATCGAGGTGACCATTCCAGTTAAAGGCAACACCATCCGTGCTGAAGAAAGCAGCACCGATATGTATGTATCCATTGATCTGGTAGAAGAGATTATTGAACGCCAGATCCGCAGATATAAAAAGAAACTTATCGACAAGAAACAGGCCGCAGTTGCATTTTCTCAGGCATTCATCGAAGATGAAGAAGATACTTCTTACGAAGATGATATCCAGATCGTTAAGACCAAGAAATTCGCTATGAAACCAGTAAATCCTGAAGAGGCATGCCTTCAGATGGAGATGTTAGGACACAACTTCTTTGTATTCCTGAACTCCGAGACTGAGCAGGTAAATGTAGTGTACAAGCGTAAAAATGGTACTTATGGCCTGATCGAACCGGAATTTTAAAATTTTTAAAACTTCATAAAACAAATAAGGGAGCCGTACCGGCTCCCTATTTTTGTATCTTTATAAGCTTTTATGTATAAACCAGACTATGTATTAATCAAAAAACGTAACTGCCTTGCACGGCGTTCTGTAATTAGATGGTGCATAGCAGATACCTGTTGCAGGTGTACTGGAATGAATGATTTTTCCATTTCCCACATAAATACCTACATGGTTAATATAGCTGCCGCTGGCATAGAACAGCAGATCTCCTGGTTTTACATCGCTGACAGAAATTTCTTTTCCTCTGGCAGCCTGATCTCTGGAGCTTCTGCCTGTGCTGATACCGAAATGAGAGAATACACTCATAACAAAACCGGAGCAGTCCGCTCCCTTTGTAAGACTGGTGCCTCCATATACATACGGATTACCTAAGAATTGCTGCGCATATGCGATCAGCGCCGTTCTTGAAGCAGCTGCCACAGAAGAGCTTTCCGTACTCTTGGAAGAGCTTGTTTCCTGCTTGGTACCTGGTCCTTCTGATTTTGTCTCATTCTTCGCTTCTACTACTGTTTCTGCCTTAGTTTCAGCTTTTGTCTCAGCTTTCGTTTCCGCTTTTGCAGTTGGTGCTGCTACCGTCACATCCTCTGCTTTCTCAGGATTGGCCGCGATCACTTTCACCGCTGCTTCTGTCTCTTTCACCGTTTCTTTCTGGGTTTCTGCTTTTGGAGCCGCAGTGGTTTCTTTCTTTGCCGCAGTGGTTTCTGCCTTGGTTTCCGCTTTTGTCACGGCTTTACTTTCTGCCTTCGTCTCTGCAGCTTTACTTTCTGCTTTCTTGGCAGCTTCCAGTTCCTTCATCGCTTTATCAGCTTCTTCTTTACGCTTAGCTTCTTCTTCCTCTTTAGCTTTTTCTTCCTCTACAGAAACAGCCTTATTAAATTCGACACTTGTCTTCATGTAATCTTTAAATACATAACCTTCCAGGTCTGTATCTACAGATACCTTTAAGAAATCGCCTTCCTGACCCACAACGGAATACTGGGCTCCTTCTGATAAAAGAGTCAGAGTTTTGCTGGTCAGATCCGGGCTTTCTCTTAAACGGAGACTGGTAGTATCTACAACTGTTCCGTAAGTCTTTCCTACTTCTTTTGCCTTTGTCTCTGCTTTCTGTCCAGTTACAAAATATTCGGATTTAATATAGCCGGTTACAGAACCCGACTGAATCTTATACCATTTTCCACCTTCCCCTTCTACTGTGTCCAAAATGGTAGCTGCACAATCATTGTATATCTTTCCTGTAACAGAACTGGTGGTATTAGCCTCTGTACGTATATTAACAGATCCGCTTACTTTGGATACGGCAATATTATCATAGGAGGAGGATGCCGCCTTTGTTTGTGAAGCAGCTGCTTTTGTTTTCTTTGGGGCTGCTGCTTTCGTTTCTGCTTTGGCTCCGGACGATGTCTGGGCTTTCGTTTCTGCCTTTGTCTTTGAGGCTGCTGATGCAGCGGCTTTTGTCTCTGCTGCCGCCTTTGTCACGCTGCTGTTATTCTTTGCTGTTACTTCTAACTGATCGTAGGAAGATGCCAGTTTCTTTTCAGGCTGTGCATTTCCTGCATAATAATTGTTAAGTGCTACGGAAATTCCTGCAAGAGAGGAACCGGTTTCCAGATTTGTGGATGCAAAAGCCGGTGTCACACCTGCAAGGCTGCACATTCCGCTGATGATCAGTAATTTTTTCCATGTGTTCATCGGTATTCTTATCCTCTCTTTAAGTCTGACAGATACTGCTCTGCACTGGTCACTGCATTAGCTCCATCCGCCGCTGCTGTAACGATCTGCCGTAGTTTCTTGGTTCTTGCATCTCCTGCTGCGAAAATGCCAGGCGCAGAAGTAATCCCTTCTTCCTCTGCTTTGATATAGCCCTGTTCCATATCCACAATCCCTTCAAAAGCCTTTGTTTCCGGCTGTATTCCTACAGCAATAAACACACCTTGAACGGAAAGTTCTTTCTTTTCCCCTGTATCATTCTCTGAAAGGATCAGACGTTCTACTGTACCGTCTCCTTCTATGGCCTGAGCCTGCATATTCCAGAGGATCTCTACATTTTCCTTTGAAAACAGCTGGTTCTGAAGGCTTTTGGCTGCCCGGAGTTCTCCCCGCCTGTGTATCAGGTATACCTTACTGCACATACGGGACAGGAAAACAGCATCTTCTACTGCCACATCACCGCCACCGATCACAGCAACGGTCCTGTTTCTGAAAAATGCACCATCACAGGTAGCGCAGTAAGAAACACCAGCTCCTGCCAGTTCTGTTTCCCCTGGGATCCCCAGTTTTTTATGAGCTGCCCCTGTTGCGAGGATCAGCGTCCTAGCTTCATAGGTCTCATTCATTCCAATGACCCTTTTCGCTTCTTTTGGACCTTGATCTTCTATTTTTAAAACCGTGTCTTCTTTAAAATGTGCCCCCAGCTTATCCGCATGTTCCCGCAGCTTCATTCCCAGCTCATAACCACTGATACCGGGATATCCGGGATAGTTATCCACTTCATAGGTATTTAATATCTGTCCGCCGCTTACCGTAGATTGTTCGATTACCAGAGTGTCCAGACAGGCTCTCTGGGCATATACAGCTGCTGCAAGCCCGGCCGGTCCTGAACCGATTATGATCAGATCATAGATATGTGATGTCATTTTTATTGTTTCCTGTCTATTTTTTCATTATCTCTTAACATGATGTTGCGTAATCCGCTCATTTTTCTTCAAAAAATGGCTCCTTACTCATGTTTTTGGCAGGTCCCAAGTTCAAAAATCCTCCTGCAAGCAAGCCCTCGTCGGATTTTAGACCTTTTGACCCTGATATCTTAACATATTGTAACCAATTCGTAATTATTATAACATAGATTTTACTATTGTTGCACTTCAAATTCTTACAATTATCTTTACCGATCAACCAGATATATGCCAAACTCTCTATTCTGTGCTAAAATAGAAAGAGCAAATACTGCGTCACTGATCGTGGAACACGCGAACAGAAACAGTACTGTACACATGCAGAAAGGAACGTGAGCTTATGTCAAGAAAAACTGTACTTGTGACCGGCGCTTCCCGTGGTATCGGAAAAGCCATTGCCATTAAATTTGCCCGGAAAGGCTATAATGTAGCCATCAGCTGCATCCGCAATGAAGACCGCCTGATGCAGACAAAAAAAGAAATTGAGAATTATCAGGTACCTTGTCTTGCCTATATGGGAGATATGGGAGATATGGATTGCTGCAAAGAATTGTTCGCAAAGATAAAGAAACAGTTTGGAGGTATAGATGTACTGGTAAATAATGCCGGTGTTTCCTACATCGGACTGCTTCAGGATATGAGCAGTGAAGACTGGGAGAAAATTCTCCATATGAATTTAACTTCTGTTTTTAACTGCTGCAAATTGGCGATCCCTTATATGGTACACCAAAAACAGGGAAAGATCATCAATATTTCCTCTGTATGGGGTGTTGCAGGAGCTTCCTGTGAAACAGCTTACTCTGCAACCAAAGGCGGCATCAACGCTCTGACCCGTGCTCTTGCCAAAGAACTGGGGCCAAGCAACATTCAGGTCAATGCTATTGCCTGCGGTGCCATTGACACAGAAATGAACCAGTGGATGGAAGAAGACGAACTGATCGCACTGGTAGATGAGATACCGGCAGGACGCCTTGGAAAAGCAGAAGAAGTAGCTGATCTGGCTTATCATCTTGGTTATAAAGAATCCTATCTTACAGGACAGATTATTGGGCTGGACGGAGGATGGATTTAAAATCGAGTAGGAGGCTAATCATTAGTTGATTAGCCGACCTCTCACACCACCGTGCGTACCGTTCGGTACACGGCGGTTCAATCAACTTAACATTTAACAAACCTCTCGGTATAGTAGTCATACATTG
>UQTA01000075.1 GCA_900543885.1 uncultured Clostridium sp. | reverse complement strand
GGGATGTCTGGGAATGAACTGTGTTTATAAGGGATGGGGGCGAAAACACAACCGATTTCGCCCCCATTTGGGCATAAAGCAGGGCTGCCGCCCAGCAAAAAATATTTGCTAGTGCGACAGCCCCTTTTAATTTCATTTAAGAACTTTTTAAACTTCCTTTAATGCCTGGCGGATCGCCTCTGCCATCTCCTCATACTCTGCATCTGTAAGAATGGTCTTACCGCTGTTCATCTCGAACGTACCGCCCCATTCTTCACCGCCCTTGTACTTAGGAACGATGTGGAAATGTAAATGATGTCCAGTATCACCGTATGCACCATAATTTACCTTATCTGGGTTGAATACTTTGTGGATCGCTCTTGCAACTTTTGCAATATCTGCAAAGAAGTCATTTCTCTCTTCATCAGTCAGTTCGATCATCTCGCTGACATGCTTCTTGTGAGCAAATACAACTCTGCCTCTCTTGCTCTGCTCTTTAAAAACATACAGTTTGCCTGTCTTAAGTTCGCAGCATGGATAGCCAAACTTAGCTAACAGTTCTCCTTCCACACAATATGCGCAATTTGGATCTTTAACCATTTCTCCCATTTTTTAAACCTCACATTCTGTTGGATTTAATCTATCATGTATTTTTTACAATACCACGCGGTTATTAAAAAATCAATAAAAAGGATGTTTTATATACTCAGATGATACGTTTTATGCTATAATGAGCGAAGGAAAAAACAAGCGGCTGCGAAGCAGACATTTGTTTTTTACGAGCCATTAACGAACGAATCGCCTGCGTTAGCAGGCAATAGAGCGCGTCAGCGCGGGATTCGTGAGTGTAAGATAGAACGATCGAAGGTTTCGCCTGCGTCAGCAGGCAATGGAGCGCACAGCGCGGGATTCGTGAGTATAACGCAGCAAAAAAACAAACAGGAGATTTTTATGAGCAGTCTGAATTTTCGGAAGCACCGGAACCGCAGGGGATTCTTTTTTCGCCTGTCCCGCCACCTTCCTACATTTATAGTACTTTTAATCATCGCCCTTGTCCTCGGGGGCGGTATTTTTGCCTTTTCACACTTTGTTTTAAAACAGCAGCCTGGTTCACAGCCAGCTTCTGCCACTGCCTCACAGGCAAACCGCAAACCAGATAAAAACGATTCTTCTGATACCAATATAAAAGATGAGGATGCCACAGATATCCTGATCGCACAGGCAGACCGTATCGCTAAAAGCTACGACTATGACAAAGCCATAGAACTTTTACAGCAGGATGCTTCTCTTGCAGCTGACCCCCGCATAGAAGAAGCCATTTCCACTTACCAGTCTGAAAAAGATGCTCTGGTACCTGCTGATGTAAAAAATGTAACCCATGTATTTTTCCATTCCCTGATCATGGACACCTCCAAAGCTTTTGACGGTGATTCACGTTCAGCAGGCTACAACTCCGTTATGACCACCAAGGACGAATTTTTAAAGATCCTGGATGCCCTTTATAACGACGGTTATGTATTAGTCCGTATTCATGATATTGCCTATGAAACAACAGACGAAAGTGGAAATCCTGTGTTCACCTGGGGAACCATCATGCTTCCAGAAGGAAAAAAGCCCATTGTTATGTCTCAGGATGACGTATGCTACTATCCATATATGGATGGAGACGGCTTTGCAAGCAAGATCGTCATTGGAGAAGACGGACGGCCTACCTGCGAAATGAAATTAGAGGACGGCACTACAGCTACAGGTTCTTATGACCTGGTCCCTCTTTTAAATGATTTTATTGATGAACATCCTGAT
This sequence comes from uncultured Clostridium sp., assembly GCA_900543885.1. Taxonomy (GTDB): domain Bacteria; phylum Bacillota; class Clostridia; order Lachnospirales; family Lachnospiraceae; genus Enterocloster. Next base: position 14,209 of record UQTA01000075.1, on the reverse strand, counting down.
TTTTCCTATAAAGGTGCCAAAGCAATTATCGCGCTGACGGGTTATGAAGGAATCTTAGGATACCGCACTGCCTCTTCCTACAGTGAGAGCCCTGATTATGAAAGTGAACGGGAGCAGGCTGCAAAAGTAGCCCAGTGTTTACGGGATGACGGTTGGGAACTGGCAAGTCACAGCTGGGGGCATTTATGGATGGGTGTTTCCGGTGATCCGCAAAATCCTTACAAGATCAGCGATGAACGTTTCTATACAGACACAGATAAATGGGCCAACGAAGTAGAAACTCTCATCGGTCCTACAGATATTTACATTTATCCCAATGGAAACGACATTGCCGACTGGCATCCTTATACAGACGAAAATTACCGGTATCAGTACCTTGCTTCCAAAGGATTCCGTTATTTCTGCAACGTAGATGCCAGCAAACCATCCTGGATCCAGATGGGTCATGACTATCTGCGTATGGCAAGAAGAAACCTGGATGGCTACCGTCTTTACGAAGACATGATCCAGGAAGATCCTGCGAAAAAACGTTTAAGCGACTTATTTAATTCTTCCCAGATCTTCGATCCGTCCCGCCCTACTCCGGTTACCTGGAGCTATGGACAGACACAGAACGAAACACCGGCAGAGGAAACAACAGCCTCTCAGCAGTAAAACATTTTTTCAGCTTTTGCGTATATTAAATCAAGAACAATCCTTTGGGGCGAATTTTATGAAACCCAAACTGCAGGTTTGCAGGGTCAGCTTTTCCTACCACAGTAAAGAGAAGGAAACGCTGGCCCTTTCTGATATTTCTTTTACCGTAGATTCCGGGGAATTCGTGGCCATTGTCGGTCCTTCCGGCTGCGGAAAATCTACCCTTTTATCCCTTCTTTGCGGACTTGATGAGCCAGAATCCGGTGCCATTTTCCTGGACGGGGAACTTCTGGAAAAAAATCCCAAAAATTCTTTTCAAATTGGCTATATGTTCCAGAAAGACCAGCTGTTTGAATGGAGAGATATTTTTTCCAATGTTTCATTGGGGTTAGAAATCCAAAAGCAGCTGACAAATGACCGTAAAAAGGAACTGTCTGCCATGCTCTCTGACTATGGACTTGCCGGTTTTGAACATGCGAAACCTTCTGTCCTCTCCGGCGGCATGCGCCAGAGAGCCGCCCTTATACGGACTCTTGCCCTGAAGCCGGATCTGCTCCTTTTAGATGAGCCTTTTTCCGCTCTCGACCAGCAGACAAGACTAGCTGTTTGTGATGACATCAGCTCCATTTTAAGAGAAAACGGCAAAACAGCTATCCTGGTCACTCATGACCTTTCAGAGGCCATTAGTATCGCTGACCGGATCATTGTACTTACTCCAAGACCGGGGCGTATCCGCTCCATCCTTTCTCTTTCCTTTCCTGCAGACAGCAATACCCCTTTAAAACGGCGCAACTGTCCGGAATTTTCCCATTATTTTAATCTTTTATGGAAGGAGCTGATAAAAGATGACCAGACAGCAGGAATATGAAGCAAAGATCCTACGTAAAATCAGACAGATAAAAATATGCAGAGCCATGCTTTTTGTTCTTTTTCTTTCCCTCTGGGAACTGACCGCTTCCCTTGGAATGATCAACCGCTTTATTTTCAGTTCCCCGTCCCAGATTTTTTTCTGCCTCTTTCACATGTTTTTAGATAAAAGTCTTTTTCTCCATACCGGTATTACTTTGGCAGAAACTCTGTTAAGTTTCTTCTTCTGTACCATGATCAGCCTTGTAACAGCACTTTATCTCTGGTCCAGCCCCTTTGCAGCCCAGGTTTTTGAACCTTTCCTGGTTCTTTTAAACAGCCTTCCTAAATCAGCTTTGGCACCTTTGCTTCTGGTATGGCTTGGAAGCCGGATGCGAATGGTGGTCACTGCTGCTGTTTCTATTGCTGTTTTCGGCTCTATTATGACTTTGTATACTGGTTTTAAGCAGATCGATCCCGATAAAATCCGGCTTATTTATTCTTTAGGCGGCAGCAAAAAAGATGTCCTTATCAAGGTACTCCTTCCAGGCAGTCTCCCTCTGCTTATGAGTACCATGAAAGTCAATATAGGTCTCTGCCTGGTGGGTGTGATCATCGGAGAATTTTTAAGCGCAAAAGCAGGTCTCGGCTATCTGATCACCTACGCCTCTCAGACCTTTGAAATGACCAAACTAATGAGTGCCCTTATTGTACTGTGCCTCCTTTCATGGGTGCTGTATCAGGGAGTAGCTGTACTGGAAAAAAGGCTTCGATCCTGTTAAAAAAGTAAGCCGCGGCAAAGAGAAACGTTTTTATCTCTCTGCCGCGGCTCATTTTTATCTGAACTATTTTACGTTACTGCTAAATTTTCTTATCTTTCTTACTTGCAAAGCTTCTTAAATTCATCTGCAACAAACTGTACCTGGGTACCGATGATAACCTGAACAGAAGTCTGACTTGGACGCATCACTCCCGCAACACCAGCAGACTTGATCACTTTTTCATCAACCTTTGTATAGTCTTTTACTTCCAGACGAAGTCTTGTAATGCAGTTGTCAATGGAGGCCACATTTTCAGCACCGCCAACACCTTCCAGAACAATCTTTGCAACGGAAGTATAATCATTGTTTGCTAAAGTTGCCCTTAATTCTCCTGCTGTATCATCATCTTCACGTCCTGGTGTCTTTAAATTAAACTTTGTAATAGCAAAACGGAATACGATGTAATAAATAACACCAACTGCAAGACCTACCGGAATCAGCAGCCATGGATTTTGGGCAAGTGGTGTAAAGGAACTAAGTACCATATCAACAGCACCGCCGGAGAAGGAGAAGCCTGCACGGATCGGCAGAGCAACGGTGATACCTGCTGTAATACCTGCTAACAGGGCATGTAATACATACAATCCCGGAGCCAGGAACATAAAAGAAAACTCGATAGGCTCTGTAACACCTGTAAAGAAGGAACAAAATGCTGCAGATGCTAAAAGTCCATAAACCATTTTCTTTTTGCCCGGTTTTGCAGTCTGATACATAGCGATGCAGGCTGCGGGAAGACCGAACATCATAAATGGGAAGAATCCCGTCATGTACATACCAGTCTGTCCATAAACACCCGTATTACCCCAGAAATTGCTTAAGTCGTTAATACCTGCAACGTCGAACCAGAATACTGAGTTTAATGCATGGTGCAGACCAAATGGGATCAGCAGTCGGTTAAAGAATGCATAGATACCTGCACCAACAGCGCCCAATCCAATAAATGCTTCACCCATTGCTACCAGACCGCCATATACTAATGGCCATACCACAAACAGAACCAATGCTGCAATGATGGAATAAATTGCTGTAAAGATTGCAACGGCTCTCTTGCCGCTGAAGAATGCCAGTGCATCCGGCAATTTTACAGTCCGATACTTGTTGTAACATGCAGAACCAATGAGTCCGGAAAGAATACCAACGAACTGGTTGACGATCTTTCCAAATGCAGGTGCTGCTTCATGTCCGGTGATGCCGGCAACAGCACCGGGACTTAAGAGTGTCGTGATCATGTACATGGATACAAGACCTGCAAGACCCGCTGTACCGTCATTATCCTGTGCCATACCTACGGCTACACCTACTGCAAACAGCCATGACATGTTGTCGATCAATGCACCCCCTGCTTTGATCAGAAACAGTCCGATGGAATAGGATAATCCCCCTGCGGTAAATCCCTGGACCTCACCTGCCATAGCTGCCGGTGCCAGAATGTATCCAATACCCATAAGGATACCACATACTGGCAGACACGCCACTGGAAGCATCAGTGACTTACCAAGTTTCTGAAAGAACTTCATCATAACTAAAAACCCCTTTCTTTTTTGCCTTCTGCCCTTATGGGCCAGGCTATTTATTTGAACCCTTCTCCTGGTTTCAAATCCCCTTTATATCCACGGCAATGTTCATTACAGTGTAATGATCTCATCCATGGCCTTTACTGCTTTTCCAAAGTGGCATTCCATCTCTGGAAAATCAGAAACATTGCAGACGATCACCGGTGTGATCACATCATAGCCAGCTGCCTTGATCTGCTCTATATCTGCTGTGATCAGCAGGTCGCCTGCTTTTACTGTGTCTCCCTGCTTTACATGAGTGGTAAAAAACTGGCCCTTTAAATTTACAGTGTCTAAACCAATATGGACGATCACATCTGCGCCGCCTTCTGTACGGATACTCACTGCATGACCGGTTTCAAACAGAACTGTCACTTCACCGGATGCTGGCGCCCGGAATTCATTTTCAGCAGGCTGTATTGCAACACCTTTTCCTAAAATCTCCTGTGCAAAAGCCGGGTCAGGAACTGCACTTAAAGGTACTGCCTGACCAGCAACCGGCGCCAGGATCTGCTCCTTTTCTTTTTTTGAACCGAACAATTTTTTAATCCCCTGAAACATAATAATTTCCCCCTTATAGATCATAAAACATACTCGTCATATATTTTGACCCCTCTGATACCAGATTGCTGCGTGATCTGCATTCTCGTAATCCTATGTTTATAAATAACAAAAACCAACTTTGAACACATATCTGCATAAAGAAATATCATTCAAAATTGGTTTTGCATGTTGCCTTAAAGCAACCAATATTGTCAATAATGTAACGATATAGTCATAGTATCATCATTATCACCATTAGTCAATGCAATTTTTTTCGTTTTTTGTTTATTTCATCCAAAACCCATGGCAATTCAGCTTAACAGCTTATAAAAATATTATTTTTCTTCTGCCGTTCTCAAAAGTCCTGCCTGGATCGTTACACAAGTTGCAATGATCGCAATGGTATTGTTGACCATGGCTCCAGACAAAATACCTGAAAGGATACCGATTCCATATTCTGCCTGTTTTCTGTTTTTAATTTTTTTCGTAATGGCATCGATCATCCACTCAATACCACCATAATATCTTACCAGACCGATCACTCCGGATACCAGGATGGCAACAATACTGATACTGAACATATCTGCCATTCCATCTCCAACTGCCATGGCAATATCAAAAAATCCTACATTTCCCTGTAAAATACCTACAACAAAGGTCATCAAAATACCAATAAACAGTACCACTGCCACGTTAATACCCATTAAAGCAGTTATTAAAACAACAATATACGGTGCGATCTGGAACAGATCAAAAGCACCAACCTCAATGCTGCCGCTGCTCCCTGAAATCCGCTGGCCATAAGATAGATCAAAACGATCATCATGACACCGCTGCGGCCCATATTCTCTGTAAGAATATCTACCTTATCTGAAATCTTTACACCTGGTGCCAGAAGGAGAGCTGCTGCAATTCCCGCAAGAAGCGCTACATGGCGGGGGAAATAGCCAAATGGGCTTTCCGCTCCCATCACTGAAAACACTCCAAGATTCTTTTTTTCCATTAAATTTTCTCCTTCTTATGTAATTTATTTTCACGCCCACTTGCAATGAGCGTCAAAAGCATTTTTTAACTGTTCCATTGCCTTCACCAACGTTACTCTTAGGCATGCAAGGTTAAAACGTTCAAACTGTGCAGTTGCAGGTCCAAATACTTTTCCGCTGTCTAACCATAAATGTGCTTCTTCTACCATAATGTGCTCTAATTCTTCGTCTGTGAATCCATAATGCTTCCCTGGCTGTATCCGGCTGCTGGATCAAAATAGAATCTCCAGCCTTTGTAAATGCCTTCACTCCTGTTGCCAGACCATAAACAACACCGCAGCCTACTGTAACAGTTTCAGGCTCTACATGATATCCATGACGTACAGCAAACCAGCGATCCAGTGCACCATAATATTCCTGATCCGGATCTGTGTATCCGAAAATACCATGATCGATCCTCTTATGAAAATCAGCAAGAATTTCTTCAGGAAGTTTAAAGTCCATATCCGCTACCCATAATGGCAGAAGATCATCCGGGGACCTCATCTGGTGAACTGATCCAGTATTGGGATAAAACCAAGGGAACGATTTCCCAGATCCTTACCAGACTGGAAAAATTAGAATTGATCGAAAAAAGGAAAAAAGAGGGGAACGCAAAAAATCTTTATCTGTATGTGACCCAGGAAGGCTCCCGCGTCAGCAAAGCCCACAAAATGTACGATATCTTAGATATTACCAAAACCATGTCACAGCTTCAGGAAAAATGCAGTGCTGAAGAAATCGAAGCATTTTACCATGTGATCTCCGTCTACAACGAAGTGATCAAAAAAGAGTTTGAGATCAACAAATCCTCAAGAAAACGCATACCAGCAGCACCTGCGCAGGAATGATTTAGGTATGTATTTCCAGTACTGCTCTTTTAATGCAGCTCTTATATGATATTAAAAATGCAGAATCTGAACCGCAACGAAACATTTCGATTCAGACTCTGCATCTTCTTTTTATGATATATTTTTATATTACTGCACAGAAACTACTTTATAATCCTTATCTTCCACTGCCTTTGTAAGAACTGCATTATCTACCTCTTTTTCCAGTGTTACAACCGCAGTACCTTTTTCATGGCTTACTTCTGCACCAGCTACGCCGTCTAATGCTTCCAGCGCTTTCTTAACAGCAGCCTCACAGTGTCCGCACATCATTCCCTCAATTTTCATAGTCTTTGTCATAGTCATTTTCTCCTTTTTGTTTTCTTTCTTTATTTCTGCCGCAGCAACAGCTTCTCCCTCCGGAGCAACTGTCTTACGGCGGATTTTCTTATCTTTACGGCTGTCCTTGATATTAAGCAGATTCAGCCTTAATGCATTGGTCACAACACAGAAACTGGATAAGCTCATGGCTGCAGCACCAAACATCGGATTTAATTTCCATCCGAAGATAGGGATCCAGATACCTGCTGCCAACGGGATACCGATCACGTTGTAGAAAAAGGCCCAGAACAGGTTTTCGTGGATATTTCTGAGTGTTCCCCTGCTTAAGCGGATGGCAGCCGGTACATCACTTAAACGGCTCTTTACCAGCACTACATCAGCCGCATCAATGGCCACATCAGCACCTGCGCCAATGGCAATACCCATATCCGCTCTTGTAAGAGCCGGGGCATCATTGATACCATCGCCTACCATGGCAACTTTTCCCTGTTCCTTTAACCTGCGGATCACTTCTTCTTTTCCGTCTGGCAGAACCCCTGCGATTACACGGTCTACACCAGCCTGTCGGCCAATGGCTTTCGCGGTACGCTCATTGTCACCGGTCAGCATAACTACTTCAATTCCCATATTCTGCAGTTCTTTTACTGCCTGCGGGCTGTCTTCACGGATCACATCCGCTACTGCGATCATACCTGCAAGTGCACCGTTTTTCATAAACATAAGCGGGGTTTTTCCCTCTTCTGCCAGTTTTTCTGCCTGAAGTCTGATCTTTTCTGAAATTTCCGTCTGGCTCTGGGCAAATTTCAGGCTGCCGCCTTTTACATCTGCCTCGCCTGCTTTTCCTTCCAGGCCATTTCCAGGAAGTGCCTTAAATTCTGTTACCGGGATCTGCTCTGTGTGTTTTTCTGTTCCATATGCTACAATTGCTTTTGCTAATGGATGTTCACTTTTACTTTCCAGTGAATATGCTAATTTTAACAGTTCTTCCTCAGAATGTCCATCTGCTGCCAGAACATCTGTCACCTTTGGCTCACCGCTTGTAATGGTTCCCGTTTTATCTAGGGCAACGATCTCTACTTTTCCAGTTTCTTCCAGTGAAACAGCTGTCTTAAAGAGAATACCATTCTTAGCTCCCATACCATTTCCCACCATAATAGCAACTGGTGTGGCAAGTCCCAATGCGCATGGGCAGCTAATAACCAGAACCGAAATTCCTCTGGCCAGTGCAAAACCAACACTTTCTCCTGCGATCAGCCATACGATCGTAGTAAGCACTGCAATGGTGATGACCGCCGGAACAAAAATTCCGGAAACCTTATCTGCCACTTTCGCAATGGGCGCTTTCGTAGCTGCCGCATCACTGACCATACGGATGATCTGGGAAAGTGTGGTATCTTCTCCTACACGGGTGGCTTCGCAGCGGATAAAACCAGACTGGTTGATCGTAGCAGCAGAAACGCGGTCACCTGCCTGCTTGTCTACAGGAATGCTCTCACCAGTAAGGGCAGCTTCATTTACAGCGCTGTTTCCCTCTAATACAATACCATCTACTGGTATATTCTCACCTGGGCGGACAACAAATACATCGCCAATGCGCACCTGCTCAACAGGAACCTCTGTTTCTTTTCCTTCCTTTTCCACCACTGCTGTCTTTGGTGACAGTTTCATCAGACTCTTTAATGCATCCGTTGTTTTTCCTTTGGAACGGGCCTCTAACATTTTTCCAACTGTGATCAGTGTCAGGATCATGGCTGCCGATTCAAAATAAAACTCATGCATGTATCCCATGACTGCCTGGGCATCTCCCTGATGCTCGGCATAAGTCATGGCAAACAGGGCGTAGGAACTATATCCAAAAGAAGCGAAAGAACCTAACGCTACCAGAGTGTCCATATTGGGGGCTCCATGGAACAGGCTCTTAAAACCGTTAATAAAAAATTTCTGGTTAATAACCATGATGATCACAGTCAGATACAGCTGCACCAGCCCCATCATCACATGGTTTCCATCCATGAATGCAGGCAGCGGCCAGTTCCACATCATATGTCCCATGGAAAAATACATAAGGACAATGAGGAAACCTACTGAATACAGCAGACGTTTCTTTAAAATAGGCGTTTCATGGTCTGCAAGAGCATCTTCTGAAGCTGCTCCGCCAGAAACTCCATTTGCATTTTTTTCACCATCTTTGGCAGAGGCTCCATAACCGGCATCTACCACTGCTTTTATGATCTCCTGGTCTGTGGCGCTTCCCTCCACTCCCATGGAGTTGGTCAAAAGGCTGACGGAGCAGGATGTAACTCCCGGCACCTTGGAAACCGCCTTTTCTACACGGGCACTGCAGGCTGCACAGCTCATTCCCGTTACTGTATATTGTTTCATTGTATGATTGGCTCCTTTCTGTATAATTTTTTTCTTATACCATTATCATTGTATTGTCTCACTTACATTCCGCAAAATTTTCCAACAGCCTCACTCTAACGCATCAGTTTCTGTAAGGTAGTCACCAGTTCATCGATCACTTCGTCTTTTCCTTCCCTGATATCTTCCGCTACACAGGTTCTGATATGATTTGCAAGAAGGACTTTATTAAAACTGTTTAATGCTGCATTTGCAGCTGCTACTTGTATCAGTATATCCGGACAATAGGCATCTTTTTCTACCATCCCTTTAATTCCCCGGATCTGACCTTCGATCCGGTTCAAACGATGGATCAGATCTTTATATTCCTTTTCAGACCGTTCTTTTGTTTTATGGTGGCAACAGCAGCATTTTTCTTCTTCCATAAACGTTCCTGTCTTTCTTCTTTATTTTCCCACCATTCCCCTGGGAATATACGCATTATATACCCCACTAGGGTATATTGTCAAGTACAGGACTCTTGAATTTTTCTCAACAGCTGCCAAACTGCTTATTTGGGGCAAAAGATATTCACAATAGAAGCAAGGGACTTCCTTGATTTGCTTAAAAAACAGTTTACAAAAGATACGGTACAGGTTATAATGTTTTTCGTTGGACAAGGACAGATATGGCAGAGCTGCAGATGCTCTGTACATAAATAAAATAAGCTGATGGCTTCTGTGAGACAGATGGATTACAGACGACATCAGCTTTTTTACTTACGATTAACTTTCATATATGCATATGTATGATACCAGGGTCAAAAGGTTAGAAATCCGATGCAAGCTTGCTTGCAAGAGGATTTTTGACCCCAACATCATATGTATGCTGCAAACAGGTTAAGAACGTGTTCACTGATCGTGAAAGGAATACACATGGAACCATATTATTATACAAAAATGGATAAATCAAAACAGGCTGCCTACTACGCCATTTATCAAGGGCTTATGGCGTTATCAGACAGTTTCCAGGTACCCAAACTGGAAGGACGGGAATTAAGCGACGTATTTTTTCAGCTGCGTCTAGACCACCCGGAGATCTTCTGGGCAGAAGGTTTTTATTACCGGTATTATCAGGATTCGGCCAATATCACCTTTTTACCAGAATATATTTTTGAAAAGGGAAAAATAAAAGAACACCAAAAAGCCTTAAAAGCCAGAGTGGAGAAGCTGACCCGGCCTGCAATGAAACTTTCCGAATGGGAAAAAGAAAAGTATGTACATGATTTTATCTGTGAAAATGTACATTATGACAAATTAAAAAAATCCTATTCTCATGAGATCATAGGCCCTTTGGGACAAGGCGTAGGAGTATGTGAAGGAATTGCTAAATCTGTTAAAGTACTCTGTGATGCTTTAGGTATCTGGTGTATGATCGCAATTTGCGGAAATAACCCGGAAAAAGGGATCAAATACCGCCATACCTGGAATATTGTAAAAATCGGTGGAACCTGTTATCACCTGGATGCCACCTTTGATAATACACTGGGCAATCATAGCTTTGGATCAAAGGAAATCCGATATGATTACTTTAATCTGGATGATAAAAACATTTTCCGCGATCATGAGCCGCTGGTCGCACCTGCTCCGGCCTGTACAGATGGGGATCATTTTTACTATAAAGAAAAGAAAATGTCCTTTACCAAGGCAGAAGATGTGTACAAACGTTCTCTTCAGGCAGCAAAAAAAGGAAAAATGCTTACTTTCCACTGGAGAGGCGGCTATCTTACAAAAGCGGTGCTGGATGAACTGCTGGAACTGATCAAAAAGGCGGGAGAAGAAAAAGGCAAAAAAGCACGGATCGCCTTAAACTGGCCTCAGGCTGTACTGCGTTTGGAATATATGGAGGATGGGCAGGAAAATGTCACACTGGAAGAAGCAAATGAAGGAGAACAGGCGTGAAACAGATCTTTGCAGGTGAAGAATTTGAAAAACTGGCAGATCTGCTGGAACAGGGACAATTTGAACTGTTAAAACCGCCTTCAGGAGAAAATGCCAAAAAGCCTTCTGATATCCGTCTGGTGTATATGATGAATGATACAGCAGAAAGCTTTTTTGTTTTTCATAATGCTGTGATGACAGGCGTTTATCAGCCGGATTATGAGGGAGAGCTGACTGCAACGTTAGATAGAACAGAAGAACACAGTGAAAAAGAACGGCAATATATTCTGGCAGTCCATCAGGGAGATACTGTGTGTACCTTATTCTTTCAGGATATCTGGATGGAATGTGACCTTTATGATTATGGGCAAATCGGCCATTTCTGGGTAGAAGGTTATGAATATCTGCGCCAGTTGGAATATAAGATCGCCATTTTAAGGGATAAACGTGAATACCTGGGCGAAGAATGCTGCAGCAAAAAGGAAATACGCCTGTCAGAACTTTCAGGATTTCCGCCCTTAAGCTATCTTTTTTATCCGGCAGCGCCTATGGCTTATGTAAGAGAAAAGGATGAACCATGGAAATGCTCCAGGCTTGCAGCAGAAGTGGTAGAAGAAGCTGCCAAGCAGGTGGGCGATGTATGGTTTAGAAAGGTAGTTTCCCTATATAAAAGATACCCCATAAGGGTACTTGCCAGGTATATTGCCTGGATGCTTCACAGAGAAGCCCACAAAAATGTAACCGATCATCTTATTTCACAGATCGATCAGGCTGCTGCTGCCTATCCCAGACGGAATTTTGGAGCGGAAAAGGAAAAACTCCATCAAAGCTTGTTGGAAAAAGCAAAAAAGCGAACGTCTGAGCTGGAAAAACAAGGCACACAGGCAAAGTTGTTCCGGGAAGAGCCTTTTGCTAAGGGAGATGATTCGCCATTTAAGGTATATGTAATGCAATTTGAGGTCAAAAACGGGGATCGCAGATCCACAGTAGAAGAAATCCACTAATTATCAGATACAAAAACAGCAGAGGAATCATCCCTCTGCTGTTTTTGTATCCAGAAGTTCTGTTAATTTTTCACGTAATACCTTTGCTTCATCCCCCTGCTCTTTGATATAAGCTGCCTCCGGCACCTCAATATCATGGATCAGGGAATTTCGCATTTTTCGAAGGAAGGCGATCTGGTTGATGCACTCCTTATCCAGTACTCCTAAACGTTTCAATGCATTGATATTAAACACGCTTACAGTCCGGGAACTGCGTTTTGTCACATGATTTAACAGATTCTCAAGGGGCACCCACTGACCAAAGAAATAGTTAATAGCTTCCTGCTGCTCTTCATTTAAGTTGGAATCATCAGAGCGCAGTTTCTGGTATGCCTGGTATCTTTTTTCATTTCCACTAATGATCTGATCAATGATCTGCTGTGAAATGGTACGTTTGTCTTTTTCAAATTTTACAGATTTTACAATAGGACCGATATCTTTGGCCCGCAATATCTTCAAGCTACTTAAAAAACGGAACAACAACTCAATATTTCCCATACGAAGCTTGATATCTTCCGGCAAGAAGTTATTACTTAAATAATTGTACAAATAAGACGCAAGCTCAAACTGATTGGCAAAAGCGGCCTGACTATTTTGTATTCTTTCATTTCCGGCAGCCTGAAGACGTTCCAGAGCAATCTCTCCTGTGAGGACCAGACCATTCAATTCATCCAGAATCGCCAGTTCTTCTTCAGAAAGAGTTCCCTGCATGGGCTTGTAAACAAGATCGTGCTGAACCTCTGACCAGGCATGCATCAGAACAGAAGCCACCTGGATCTCTACTCTGGCACTGCAATAACGCTTCTCCGAAGGCTGTACCATATCTTCCTTCAGATGAATGCGGTAATGGTTGGCCCAGTAACCAGAAAAACGTTTATTGTAGGTAGGTGGTTTTGACTGTTCCGGGAACTGCTTACGCTCAATGATCTGAAACAGGTCGCTGATCAGGGAGTCCACTTTTACGCGGTCACCGGGGAAATAAAGAGAAACTCGGATACCACACAGATCAGCGATATCTTCGTAAATTTCTTTCATATTTTTATAAGGGACGCTGCGTTTTGCATTTCTGCGCAGTACTTTGCTTTTTAAACGTCCTGGATTTTTGATCCGATAGGTAACCATGGCACGGATACCGGCAGATTGTAACGCGTCCTGCAGCTGTGAACAGGAAATTCGTCCCAGATTTTCATAAAAGGTAAGCTTTTTTTTATAATTTTCAATAAATTGGTTGATCAGATCCATCCGGAGCCTCCTTTGTGGACGATATCATATCTAAAAACATGAATAATCCGCTCATTTTTCTACGAAAATGGCTGCTTATTCATGTTTTTGGCGGGTCCCAAGGTCTGCATCTTGCAAGCAAGCTTGCATCGGATTGCAGACTTTTTGCCCCTGATATCATCATATCACAGGTGTATAAAGGGTGCAAGGAATTGGATCAGCAACCTATTATCTATCCCAGTTTTTTCTTCTGTCGTCATCTGTGATCTGGCGGATCACTTTACAAGGATTTCCTACAGCAACGCTGTTTGATGGAATGTTCTTCGTCACTATACTGCCGCTGCCTATCACTACATTGCTTCCAATGGTTACACCCGGCATTACCTGTATACCTGCACCGATCCATACATTATCTCCCACTACAATTGGATACGCATATTCCAAACCTTGATTTCTTCGTTCAAAGTCAATGGGATGTCCTGATGTATGAAAGCCACATGATGGCGCAATAAAAACATCATTGCCAAACGTCACACTGCCAGCATCCAGGATTACCAGACCATGGTTCGCATAGAAGTTTTCCCCTACGGAGATCCTATAACCATAATCACACCAAAAATCCGGTTCAATATGGATATTCTTTCCTGTTTTTCCAATAATGTTTTTTATAAATTCATGTCTTTCTTCTATATTTTCCACTGGAAGATTATTATATATTTGGCACAGCCGCTTGCAGCGAAGTCTTTCCTCTGCAAGTTCCTTATCATAATTGGCATCATAAAGTTTCTGATGCTCCATTTTTTCTTTTTCAGTCATAATATTAGCCTCTCTTTTTTATTTTGTGTGAACTACTCAGTAACTAAGTTACCAGAGCATCTGAAATCTGGCGGAATACCGCCTTTTTTCAGGGTGCGTCCATGACACCACTACTGCTTGCCTTTCGGTTATACAGCTACTTTTATTATTTCTGGATTTTTTAGTCCGGTTACGGACAGTTCTTTCTGTTTTCCGGATACGGAAAGATATTTTCGCAGGATATTAAATGCTCCTACTGCATCCGCATTATATCTTA
>UQTA01000074.1 GCA_900543885.1 uncultured Clostridium sp. | reverse complement strand
TACTTTCCTCAATGGCATCACTGGTGATCAGATTGTATACCATGACCTGTTTATCCTGTCCGATCCTGAGGGCACGGTCAGTTGCCTGGTTCTGGGCTGCTACATTCCACCATGGGTCAAAATGGATTACAATATCTGCTGCCGTCAGATTCAGTCCCGTTCCCCCTGCTTTTAGGCTGATAAGGAAAACCGGCACCTCATTCTGGTGGAAACGTGATACCATCTGGATCCGTTCTTCTTTCGGTGTTGCTCCCGTCAGCTTATAGCACTCTATTCCTTCTTTTTTCAGCTGCTCCTCAATCAGATCCAGCATAGATGTAAACTGAGAAAACAACAGGATTTTGTGCTCTCCTTCCACGCCTGTACGGATCAGATCCATACAGGTCTTAAGCTTGGCCGAGCCTGCTTTATAATTTCCATAGCACAGTCTTGGATCACAGCAGATCTGGCGCAGCCGCATCAGATCCGATAATATCTGCAGTTTTTGAGAACCTCCGAAATCATCCGCTTCCAGTTTTTCCTTTAACAGAAGGGCATTTGCTGTATATAGCTTTTTCTGTTCTTCCTCCAGTGCAGAATAAACTACCTTCTCCAGCTTATCAGGCAGTTCTTTTAATACATCCTTCTTCACCCTTCGCAGGATAAACGGTCCGATCAGCCCTTTCAGCCGTTCTAAAACCTGTTCATCCCGATCTTTTGTAATAGGCACCTCGTATTCCCTGCGAAAATACTGATTTCCAAATAAAAATCCAGGCATCAGGAAGTCAAAAATACTCCACAATTCTCCCAGGCGGTTTTCAATGGGAGTACCTGTCAGCGCAAAGCGGGACCGTACCTGGACTGCCTTCACAGAACGGGCACTCTGAGTGGCTGCATTCTTTATATACTGAGCCTCATCAATGATCTGGAGCCGGAAGTCGATCCCTTCATAATGAGCAATATCTCTCTTTAACAGATCATAGGACGTAATAAGGATCTGGCAATCCGAATGGCCCTCTTTTATTGTCTGCAGCAATTCCCCTCTCTGAGAGCCGGTTCCCACTACTGACTGCACCTTCAGATCCTGGGCAAATTTCTGTATCTCCTGCTCCCAGTTATAAACCAGAGAAGCAGGACAGACTACAAGACTTGGCGCCTTTTCACCTCTGCTGTAAACATCTTCAAACAGAGCAATCACCTGAATCGTCTTTCCAAGGCCCATATCATCTGCTAAAATACCGCCAAAACCACATTTATCCAATGTTTTCATCCAACGAAAACCCATTTTCTGGTATTCTCTTAAAATATTTTCAAAGCGGGTTGGATCCGGCTCATCGCTGTCTGCTACTGTCTTTATGCCCCGGACCATTGCCTTAAACAGCTTGTCTCTGTAATAAGTGATCCCCGGGCCTTCCTTGAAAGTATGATCCAATTATAAGGCCCTGTAAGCCGGCAGACGGATCGTACCACTCTGCAGATCTTTTTTGCTGATTCCCAGCTCTCCTGCCAGCTTTGTAAGGGTAAACATTCCCCCCTGATCCAGCATTAAAAACTGTCCGCTCTTTAATCGGTAATATTTCTTTTTCTGGCTGTATGCAGTAAGAATGCGTCCCAGCTCCTCTTTTGGAAACTCTCCCATATCCACAGTCAGCTCCAACCAGCCGGAATAAGCACTGACACCTGCTGAAACAGAAGGCGTTTCCACGATCTTCCAGTTTTTCATGGATTCAGACAGATATACATCCCCCAGACTGCGAAATTCTTCCATTCCCTTATCCAGAAGGTGATACAAAGCTTTTTCATCCTCTTTTAAAACCAGACGGCCGTCTTTCGGATCCCGGCATTTAAAATACTTGCGTATTACCTGGCTGATCTTAAATTCCCCCGGCACATCACGGCAGATGGCAGATGGCAGATTTTCATCTTCCACCGGATGAAAGGTATACTCCCCATAGGAAAGAAGCGGCTCCATATATAAAGTGCCTTTTTCATCTGCATCAAAGCGGAACACCGCCTTTAAAGGCTCCATCTTATATTCTTCCAGATCCACTTCTTCCTGGATCATGAAACTGTATGGCTTTAAAATCTTAAGCACACGTTCATATAAAAGAGGAATATCCTTAGCTCCCGCCTGAATCCGGTATTCACGTTCTCTGGTGATCTGTTCCAAAAAAGTACCAGCAGCCTGACTAAAGTGATGGGAGCCGCAGCAAATTGTCTTTCCTGTTACAATATAAATACGGCGTTCACCTCTGAAAAAGGCAAGAACCGGCTCCACATCCCCCTCTTCCACAGTACGCACTCCGTCCAATACAACTTCTACCCCATCTCTTCCATATTTGCTGATATGAATTACCAGCTGGGGATCTTTTTTCTGCACCTTAAGCTGGGAACGGATTCCTCCCGGAAGCTGCACTTCCAGCTCCTCCTGTTCTAAAACCTCAAAAAAACGGTCCCTGTTCATACGGCTGAGAGCGATCTCCCTCTGGGATTTCTGTCCTTCGGTAAGGCTCATGACCAGTGATAAAAGTCCTCTGCTTTCCCGGCAAAAAGAACTTCCCTGATGATGGAAGGCCAGTTCTTTCCCATATTCCACATAGGCACCCATGGTCACTGCATCAGAAAATGCCCCAAGGTCTCTCACAGCATATAGTTTCTCCCGTCCCACCTTAAATTCCAGATGTACATCCCGTCCGTTTAAGATAACTGCAGGTACCAGTCTGACCTGGCTTCCCTCTTCTTCCTCTAAAATGCGGGCTACTTCCTGGTTCGTATACTCCCGGATCATGGTATGGACCTGAGAAGAACTGTGTACCAGCGGTTTGGACATTTCCGACTGATATTCTTTATAATACGCAAAAAGGGCCTCCCCATGAGCGCAGATGCCCCTGTAAGAGTTCCCTTTTTCACAGGTACAGGAATAATCCTTTACCTGGCCGTTTTTCAGATATAATTTTGTTTTAAAGGTGTGGGCCTGGTCTTCCACCAGACCCACTACGCCAGCTTCGCCTTTCCAGAAACTGTTCGTATCCATTTTGACGATTTTCATGACGTCTGTTATCCCTTCTTTACATCCGCTCCGGAGCCTCGATTCCTAAAAGACCGATACAGATCTCCAATGTTCTTCTGGTCAATGTGATCAGGCCGATATAGCTGTTCTTTACTGCCTCATCTTCCTCAGAGAGGATTTTTGTATCATGATAAAAGCTGTTAAATGCATTTGCCAGTTCATAAATGTACTGGCAGATCTTATGAGGTGCTGTCTCTGCAAATCCGCTTTCGATGACTTCATTGTACTTGGAAAGCTGAAGCATCAGTGCCTTCTCTGAAGCGCCTTTTGCAGGAAGTATCTTCTTTTCTGCACCCTTTTCTGTTACCTGTCCGCCATTTTCTTTATACTTATTTAAAATGGACTTAATGCGGACAATCGTATAAAGGATGTATGGGCCTGTATTTCCTTCAAAAGAAATAAAGCGATCCGTGTCAAAGATATAATCTTTGGAAGCCTGGTTAGACAGATCTCCGTATTTTAAAGCTGCAAGGCCTACGATCTTCGCCGTCTCTTTTGCTTCTTCTTCAGATACCGTACGGTTTTCCATGATTCTCTGGTAAACAGCTTCATCAATATCCGCGATCAGCTTCTCCAGACGCATAACGCCGCCTTCTCTTGTTTTAAAAGGCTTTCCGTCCTTGCCGTTCATAGTACCAAAGCCTAAAAATACCATCTGAGTCTCTGGTTTTACAATGCCAGCCTTCTTTGCAACGCGGAATACCTGCTCAAAGTGCATAGCCTGACGCTTATCAACTACATAAATATACCGATCTGGCTTAAAGTCTTCCTCGCGTTCTACGATCGTAGCCAGATCAGAAGTCGCATACAAAGAAGCACCATCTGATTTACGGATCAGACATGGCGGAATCTCTTTGGTATCACCCTCTTCTGCTACATCTACAACTAAAGCGCCCTGGCTTTCATGTACCAGTCCCTGTGACTCTAAGGTATCTATCATCTTCTGAATATATGGCTCTGCATCGCTTTCGCCCTTCCAGAGATCAAAATCCACATTCAGGTTGGAATAGTTCTTCTTAAGATCAGCTACGGATACACTCATAATGTGCTTCCAGATAGCTCTGAATGGAGGATATCCCTTCTGGAGTTTTAATGTAGCCTGATGGGCACGTTCCTTAAATGCCTCATCTACCTTGGACTTGCCGCTGGCAGCCGGATAGATCTCCTCTAATTCGCTGATGGTAAAAGGAGCTTCCTTCGGATATTCTCCTGTATAATTTTCATCAAAATATGGCAGTTCCGGCTTACGATCACGCAGCTCCTCAATAATAAGTCCCATCTGCAGTCCCCAGTCGCCTAAATGCACATCACCGATCACATTGTGGCCCAGGAAACGTCCCATACGCTTTACACTCTCACCAATAACAGCTGAACGTAAATGTCCTACATGAAGAGGCTTTGCCACATTGGCACCACCAAAGTCTACGATAATGGTCTCTTTCTTTTCCGGTTCTTCCAGTCCCAGCTTCTCATCTGCTGCCATACCATTCATATAGTCTGCTAAAAAGCTTTCAGAAAGTTTTAAATTGATAAAACCAGGCATCACTGCCACAACTTCAGAAAATACAGAGCTTGCATTTTCTCCTGTAAGCTGCTCTACCACTGCATTTGCAATGTCGATCGGTTTCTTTTTATATGCCTTGGCAGCTGCCATAGCACCGTTGCACTGATATTCGCACAGATCCGGGCGGTTGGACAAAACCACTTTTGCGAATTTTTCTTCATAGCCGCAGGCTGTAAACGCTGCTTTCAGCTCCTGCTCCAGAGCTTCCAGAATCTTTTTCACAATATCATTCTCCTTGTACTCTACTCTTTTCATTTTCCATATAAGCGCAAGATTTTTCCACTACCCCTTACACGTATATATGAAAATCGCTCCGGCAGTCTGCCGGAGCAATCTTTTACTTTTTATCTAAGCAATCTGCTTATACACGGGACAGATATTCGCCGGTTCTGGTGTCGATCTTGATCTTATCACCTGTGTTTACGAATAACGGAACACTTACAGTAGCTCCGGTCTCTACAGTTGCTGGCTTGCTTGCGCCGGTTGCTGTATCGCCCTTAAATCCTGGCTCTGTATCAGTGATCTCCAGCTCTACAAACAGAGGTGGCTCTACAGAGAATACATTGCCGTTGTAAGAACAAACCTTACATACTTCGTTCTCTTTAACAAACTTTAATGCATCACCGATGATGTCCTTGTTTAAAGCTAACTGCTCGTAGTTCTCTACGTTCATGAAGTTATACAGATCTCCATCTTCATACAGGTACTGCATATCTACACGGTCAATTCTTGCTGCCGGGAACTTCTCAGTTGGACGGAAAGTACGCTCAACAACACCGCCGTTAATAACATTTTTTAACTTGGTACGCACGAAAGCAGCGCCCTTGCCTGGCTTAACATGCTGGAATTCAAGGATCTGAACAACCTGTCCATCAATTTCCAGTGTAATTCCGTTTCTAAAATCGCCTGCTGATATCATAAAGATATTCCTCCTTAAGTTCGTTCAGGATGCTGCCTGCATCCTCTAATTTCTCTCTAATCTTTTTTATTTTATACTATGTATAATGGTTTTTCAAGTTCTTTTTTCTCTTTTACAGCCAATTATGGATGTTTTATAGCTGATTCTGGCTGTTTTAGGACGAACATTCGTCTATTTATGGGCTTCTCTGTAGATTTCCGCCGCGATTTCTTCTAAAGACCTGTCATTTACATCCACTGCAATGTGAGCTGCCTTTAAATACAAAGGTCTGCGCTGCTCCAATAAACTTCGGATCCTTCCAGGCACATCATCACTGTGAAGCATCGGACGGCTGGAGACATCTGCACCAATACGTCTGTAAACCGTTTCCGGTGAAACATCCAGATAAACTACCAGACCAAGTTTCTTTAAAAGAGTTCTGTTTTCCTCTCTTAAAGGAAGACCGCCGCCTACAGAAATCACAGCACCCTCCGTTGTCTTCAGCAGTTTTTCCAGACACTGCGTTTCCAGCTTCCGGAAAGTTTCCTCTCCTTTTTCTGCAAAGATCTGAGAAACCGCCATACCGGCTTCTTTTTCAATTTCCTGATCCGTGTCAATAAAAGGCATGTGATACCATTTTGCATAAAACTGACCTGCGCTGGTTTTTCCGGCTCCCATAAAACCGGTAAAGATCACATTGTCCTTTCTCACATCTCCATGTAAATGAGCCAGGATCATATCCCGAACTGTATCTATGGTATCTTTATCTACCTTCACATCCGGATTCCACAGCTCATAAGCGATCAGCCCCTGATATAAAAGCATATCCAGACCATTGATCGCCTTTCCTCCCGCAGCCTGAACCATTTTCATAAATTTCGTACAAGAAGGCGTGTATACAATGTCTACAGCTGTATGGATCCGCTTATAAAAAGCTGTATCTTCTATAATAACATCCTCCTCATGGGGATGCATCCCTACACTGGTAGACTGAACGGCAAGATAGCCTTTTTCTTCCTGGGGGATCTGGTCATACTCATTAAGCTTCAGCGGAATGAGTACTGCCCGGCCTGCCAGACCGTTAATATAATCAGCTAACGCTGCCGCTTTCTCCACACTACGGTTTAAGATATATACAACCTCTGCTCCATACTTTGCAAGGATATAGGCTGCTGCTTTTGCTGCTCCTCCAGCTCCCAACAAAATACAGTTTTCTCCTGCAACAGAAATACCTGCTTCATCCATTGCACGCTTCAGTCCGGCTCCATCTGTATTGTAGCCTTTGTAACCATGTTCTGTGCGCACCAGGGTATTTACTGCGCCAATGGCTACCGCATCTTCGTCAATAGCCTCCAGGCATTTCATCACATCCTGCTTATGAGGAACTGTAACATTGATCCCCTGGATATTTAAGGCAAACGCTCCCTTCACTGCCGCTTCCACAGTTCCGCGATTTACATGAAAAGGAACATACACCAGATCTTTTCCAGTCCGTCTGGCATAAAAATTATGCATAAGCGGTGACATGGAATGTTCGATGGGATCCCCCATTACGCCATATACTTTTGTTCTTCCATCCATTTTGTTATCTCCTGCTGTCTCTTTCTTCTTTTCAGGGGTTTTCTCTATAGGCCTTCCCTGGATTCATCCCTTTTTCAGGCTTTTTCTATAGCAATACAAAATGGGCTTTTCCAGATAGCGTTTCAAAACGATCTGTATCTCCTCTTTTGGGTTAATAGGCTTTACCAGCACCGTCTGTATCCCCAGCCGGTTGGCACCCCAGATATCTGTAAATAACTGATCCCCTACAAACAATGTATTTGTTGTATCTGTTTCCATAGTCTCCATGGCTTTTTTATAGCCTTTTGCTCCTGGTTTGCCGCCCTTGTAGATATAAGGGCTTTTCACCTGTTGTGCAAAAGACTTTACCCGTGGTTCTTTGTTATTGGAAAGAAGACAGGTTTTAAATCCCAGCATCCGCAGATGCTCAAAAAGCTGTATTGCTCTTTCGTCTGCCGGCGCTCCATGGGGGACTAATGTATTGTCAATATCATAAATAATCCCCTGGATCCCCATTTTTTTCCAGTCTTCATAAGGAATGACATATGAGGAATCTTCCATTTTGCCGGGGTAAAAACATTGAAACATATAAAATTCTGCTTTCTGTATTTTTTGCGGTAACTCTTTTCTGACTTTTACTTTTTCAAAAGTTTTCCAAGCTCTTCCATAAAGGTACTTACATCCTTAAATTCTCTATAGACAGAGGCAAAGCGCACATAGGCCACCTCATCCACACTCTTTAACTTGTCCATGACCAATTCCCCGATCACAGAGGTAGGAATCTCCTTTTCCTCCCTGTTAAAGATCTGGTTTTCGATCTCATCGATCATGGTGCTGATCTGACGGGGGGATACAGGACGTTTATGGCAGGAATGAAGAATGCCTGCTTCTATTTTTGAGCGGTCATAGGCTTCTCTGGATTCATCTTTTTTAATGACCATAAGCGGCATGGTCTCTAATTTTTCATAGGTGGTAAAACGCTTACCGCAGCGTTCACACTGACGACGTCTGCGAATTGAACTGTTGTCATCCGCCGGACGGGAATCGATCACTTTTGTATCTGCTTCATTACAGTACGGGCATTTCATACACGCTGCACATCCTTTCTCTTGTAAAGTGATGTATTTATTTCATTACAGTTCCACCTTGCATCTTCTTGCCCGCTTATAGCGGACAAGAAGCTTTGGGCGTCCGCCTTATGAAGATTTAGTGCCAAAAGTACTTATGAAAACAAGTTTTCAACGTACTTTTGACCCTAAATCTTCGCAAGGCTGAACTGTAATTTTATTTTACCCGAAACCCCAGATAAGCGCAACATTTTTGTTACAATTCCCCATATTTTTCCAAAATTCTTTGTGATATCTATGGACGAAGCCGGTTTTTATCGCTTATAATAGCGGATAATACTACATCTGAACGTTTATATACAATAAGTACATGATTCTAAAGGAGAATGATAAATATGAACTACACACCCTGCGTTTCTGTAAGAAATATAACATTAGGAGAAGGTATGCCTAAAATCTGCATTCCTCTTGTAAGTACCTGCCTGGACACACTTTTAACTGATATGGCGAAAGCCTTAAGCTGCAATGCCGATCTCATCGAATGGAGAGCCGACTGGATGGATAATATCTTTAACGACGGATATCTGGAAGAGATCCTGCCTGCAGTCCGAAAAGCTGCCGGTGACACCCCTCTTCTTTTTACGTTCCGCACAAAAAACGAAGGCGGCCATATGGATGCCTCTCTTTTCCAATACAAAGAACTGGTTCAAAAAGCGATCTGTTCCGGCCTGGTGGACCTGGTGGATATTGAGCTTTTCTCTGATAAGGATATTGTAAACGAGCTGATCGCCCTGGCTAAAGAGAAGAATATAAAAACCATCCTCTCAAACCACGATTTTTCTAAAACTCCTTCTGAAAATGAGATTTTTTCAAGATTGAAGCTGATGAACAACGCAGGAGCTGATATTGCAAAAATCGCTGTTATGCCTCAAAATACAGAAGATGTCCTTACGCTTCTTTCTGCCACCTGCAAGGCAAAAAAAGAACTTACATGCCCTGTGATCACCATGTCCATGGCAGGGACCGGTCTGATCAGCCGTTTAAGCGGGGAAGTGTTTGGCTCCTGTCTGACTTTTGGAGCTGCAGGAAGTGTTTCTGCTCCAGGTCAGATCAATGCCTTAACACTCCGCTCTGTTCTGGAACTGCTGCACGAAAACAGCTGATTGCTCTGTTTCAGAACCTTTTCAGAAACACACTGTTCACACAATCTTCACATTTTGCACAAATTTTTCTCACATTTTTTCAGTATATTTATTACCGTTAAAAGCGAATGCTTTTCATACAACTTTTTCTCACAAATCGGCCGGCAGGTAAAAACCTGTCGGCCACTCCTCGTTTACAGGACTTTTTAGCTCCTGCATCTTATACTCTTCTTTTCAGCATTTCTTATCCGGTTTTTCTTTTTCCTTCTCTTTAAAGCTTACCAGGATAATATCATTTCCAATCTGACACACATCACAAAATGGGATCACATACTCCTTTTCTCTTCCAAGAAAACCACAGATGCAGCCCGGCCCCGGCACTACCAGTGCTGTAATACAGCCTGTCTTCTCATCAAACTCCACATCCCCTACGTAGCCTAGACGGGCACAGTCTTTTATGTTGATCACTTCTTTTTGTTTTAGATCATAGATTCTTATAGGTATCGGCCCCCATTTTCATATATCTCACAAAATCGTTATAATTCAGCCTTGCACACAAAATCAGGCGCAGGAACGATTCCGTGAAAACATTTATTAATAAATATATTGAAAAAAGTGCAAAAAAAGAACAGGACTGCTGCAAAATACGGAAAATGCAAACCATATCCTGCGACAGTCCCGCCACTAATTTACACGGATAAAAAACTCTTATAGGATCCGGACAAACATATGTCCCTTAACAGCAAAGATCTACGATCACCTGTGCGAAGATCTTTGCACTGTCAACTAGCTCTTTTACTACAGCAAATTCATCAGCTCCATGCATACGGTTGTCAGTTCCCGGCATGGAACAGCCGAATGCAACACCGTTTTTCAGGCTGTGCACATAGGTGCCGCCGCCTGTGTACTGGCAGCTTCCCTTTAAGCCTGTATACTCTTCATATGCCTTTAACAGAGTACGTACAAAATGAGAATCACCGTCTACATAGTGAGGGGCCTTCATATGTTCTGCCAGAAGTTCGATCCCTTCCTCTGCCATACGTGCTTTTGCTACCTTTAATGCATTTTCGTCATTTGCACAGATAGGAGCACGACAGTCAAATACACCGTCTAAATGCTCTGCATCTACCTGGAGCATATCAAAAGCCAGTGTCAGTTCTCCTGAAATTTCATCACTCATAGCAATGCCAACTGCATTTCCACGGGTATCACCATGTGGGAACAGTTTTACAAGACTCTTTACCGCATCCATCTGCGGGCAGGAAGCTAAGGGCAGTCTGGTGATCAGTACTAACAATGCTGTTAATGCATTTTTTCCTTCTTCCGGAGTAGATGCATGAGCGCCTTCTCCTTCTGCTGTGATCAGAATACCTTCCTCGCATCCTGTGAAGCTGAAAGTAACCTCTGTCTCTTTTGTAACCGCTGCTGCTGTTTCATTTAATACAGCCTCATCTACACCCGCTACTACTGCTTTAGCCTTTCCAGGAACTACGTTGCTCTTAAGTCCTGCATCGATCTTCACCAGTTTCGGCAAAGCATCTGACTTCTCAAAAGAAGCTGCGAAATGACCAGGAAGACGTCCTTTTTCCACGTTGATCACAGGGAATTCTGCATCTGGTGAAAAAGTCATAGGCGCTTCTTTTTCCTGCTTGTAATAAACAGCAATATCTGAGCTGCCGCATTCCTCATCTGTTCCTAAAATGAGACGTACATTTTTCTTTACAGGCAGTCCTAACTCCTTTACTGCACGCATTGCATAAAGTGCTGCAACAGCAGGGCCCTTGTCATCTGCAGTGCCGCGGCCGTAAAGCTTTCCGTCTTTGATCACAGGATTAAACGGTTCTGTCACAGTCCAGCCTTCTCCTGCTGGTACTACATCCAGATGTGCCAGGATATCAAGCTGTGCTTCCTTATCATTTAAATCCGCTGTTCCTACATAATTGTCATAATTACGGACTGAAAATCCGTAATTTTCCATCATGGTAAGTGCTGCCTGCAATGCCTCAAAAGGGCCTTCTCCAAATGGTTTTCCCTCTGTATAAGGCATTTTTTCACTGTTGATCCGGCAAAGAGTGCAGATATCTTCGATCATCTGGTCCTTGTGGGAATCAATATATTCTTCGATTTCTTTTCTGTACATGACCTTCTCCTATTTCCATACAATTCATACTAATCCAGTATCACGCCAAACTGCTGCATTATTTCAGCATAGCGCCCAAAGTTTCATTAACAACTTTGCCATCTGCTTTTCCTTTTACCTTTGGCATCAGCACCTTCATAATAGCACCTTTGTCCTTTGGTGTTGGATTTTCGATTCCCAGCTCTTTTAATACACCAGCGATCACTTCTTTGATCTGATCTACAGACATGTCTTCCGGTGCAAATTCCTTGTATACAGCCAGACGTGCACCTGCCTCTTCACGGATATCGTCTCTGTCTGCCGGTGCCAGATCATAAGTTTCCTGGGTCTGACGGATCTCTTTTTTAACTATGGCATCCTCTTCTGCCTCTGTAAGGGGCTCTCTCTTATCGATCTCTGCATTTTTTAAAGCAGATAACAACATGGAAAGGGAATCCTTTCTTGCCTTATCTTTTGCCTTCATTGCCTGTACCATAGCTGCTCTTACTACATCGATCCTGCTCATTTTGTAAAACCTCCTTTAATATGACTAGTATAATCCACAATAATTATCCGCCCCTTTCACTTGTCTAAATTTCCATCTGCCGCGTCAGCTTCAATCGACGATGCTACCGGCATCGCCTCATTCAGCTTCCTTGCACATGAAAATTTATCCTGCGTGTAAGGGATCGGTAATTATCGTGGATTATACTAGTTATTACCAAATTCACTTAATTTAAGATTTGGATTTCTCTCAAGGACCATGCCCACGCTCCAGCTGTTGATAAACAGAAGCAGCGGATTGTCCTTTAAGTCTTTGATGCGTTTCATATCGGATGTACCCTGGATACGTGCCACATCTACTTCCTGTGGATTTTCTACCCAGCGGATATGTTCATATGGAAGTTTCTCTAAGATAACTTCTACATTGTACTCATTCTGTAAACGGTAGGTAAGCACCTCAAACTGAAGCACACCTACAACACCTACAATAATCTCCTCCATACCGGTATTGAACTCCTGGAAGATCTGGATCGCACCTTCCTGCGCAATTTGGTTGACACCTTTAATAAACTGTTTGCGCTTCATGGTATCTACCTGGCGCACTCTTGCAAAATGCTCCGGCGCAAAGGTCGGAATGCCTTCAAACTCAAACTTTTCATTGGAAGAACAAAGTGTATCACCAATAGAGAAGATGCCCGGATCAAATACACCGATAATATCACCGGCATACGCCTCTTCTACGATCTTTCGATCCTGAGCCATCAGCTGCTGCGGCTGGGTCAGACGGATCTTTTTACCGCCCTGTACATGATTTACTTCCATACCAGCCTCAAACTTGCCGGAAACAATACGCATAAAAGCGATCCTGTCTCTGTGGGCCTTGTTCATATTTGCCTGGATCTTAAATACAAAAGCGGAAAAGTCCTTATTAAACGGATCCACCACGCCGGTAAGTGTTCTTCTTGGCAGCGGCGGTGTGGTCATTTTCAGGAAATGCTCCAGGAATGTTTCAACACCGAAGTTTGTCAGTGCAGAACCAAAGAATACCGGAGAAAGATCTCCCTTCTGTACACGATCCATATCAAGTTCATCGCTGGCGCCGTCCAACAGTTCAATGTCATCTAACAGCTGTTTATGATACTGGAATCCGATAATGCTTTCCACATCATCTGTTTCTGCATCAAATTCCTGTGTAGCAACTTCTTTTGCGCCGCCCATAGCAGCAGTAAAAGTAGTTACTTTCTTTGTAAAACGATCATACACGCCCTTAAAGTTCTTTCCGCAGCCAATCGGCCAGTTTACCGGACAGGTACGGATTCCCAGAACTTCTTCAATTTCATCTAACAGTTCATATGGGTCTCTTGCTTCACGGTCAAATTTGTTAATAAATGTAAAGATCGGGATATGGCGCATAACACAAACCTTAAACAGCTTAATAGTCTGCGCCTCAACACCCTTGGATCCGTCGATAACCATAACAGCGGAGTCTGCCGCCATCAGGGTACGATAGGTATCCTCAGAGAAATCCTGGTGTCCCGGTGTGTCCAGGATGTTAATACAAAAGCCTTCGTAATTAAACTGCATGGCAGAAGAAGTAACAGAAATACCTCTCTCCTTCTCAATCTCCATCCAGTCGGAAACCGCATGTTTTGCAGCCTTTCTTCCCTTTACAGTACCCGCCAGGTTGATCGCACCTCCGTAGAGAAGGAACTTCTCTGTTAATGTAGTCTTACCTGCATCAGGGTGGGAAATAATGGCAAAGGTCCTGCGATTTTTTATCTGTTCTGTTATCTGATCATTTGTCTGTGACAATGGTCTTTCCTCCGTTCTTGCTAACTAAACTGATGTGTACACCTTTGATATCGGATTGCTACGTGCTCTGCACTCCCGCAATCCTAAAAACATTTGTAATCCGCGCATTTTTTCTTCAAAAATGGCTCCTTATTCATGTTTTTGGCGGGTCCCAAACTCAAAAATCCTCCTGCAAGCAAGCTTGCGTCGGATTTTCGGGTTTTTGACCCTAGTATAACCCACAATAATTATCCGCCCCTTTCACTTGTCTAAATTTCCATCTGCTGCGTCAGCTTCAATCGACGATGCTACCGGCATCGCCTCATTCAGCTTCCTTGCACATGAAAATTTATCCTGCGTGTAAGGGATCGGTAATTATCGTGGATTATACTAGTATCGAATTATAATTGTATTATGATTATGAAGTAAAGTCAAGAATCTGTGTCAGCAATTCATCTGCCACCTGCTCTTTACTCATTTTCGGCAGTTCTTTTTCACTGTCTTTTGTGATAATCGTCACCACATTGGTATCTGTACCGAAGCCAGCGCCTTCTACTTTTAAGTTATTGGCAACGATCATATCCAGATTCTTGCGGGCAAGTTTTGCTCTGGAATTTTCCAGCATATCCCTTGTTTCCATAGAAAAGCCGCACAAAAACTGCCCTGACCTTCTGTGCTGTCCCAGCCAGCCCAAAATATCCTTTGTTCGCTCTAAGGCAATGGACATATCTCCATCTGTTTTCTTAATCTTATCCTGTCCCACAACTGCAGGCCGGTAATCAGCCACAGCTGCAGCCTTAATAATGATATCTTGTTCTGGTGCCGCACTGGTTACTGCCTGAAACATATCTTCTGCGCTTTCAATAGGAACCACTTTTACAAACATAGGTGGTTTAATGGACACCGGTCCAGTCACCAGAGTTACCTGCGCACCTCTGTAAGCAGCTGCCTTTGCAATGGCATAACCCATTTTTCCAGTAGAGTGATTCGTGATATAGCGGACCGGATCAATTGCTTCTCTGGTAGGTCCGGCAGTGATCAGGATCTTCTTTCCAGTCAGATCTTTTGGATATCCCACAGAACGTATAATATATTCATATAATGTTTCCGGCTCCGGCATTTTTCCTGCTCCTGTATCACCACAGGCCAAATATCCGCTTGCAGGACGGATCACTTCCATTCCATAATGTTCTAATATCTTTAAATTATCCTGCGTGATCGGATTTTCATACATCCGGGTATTCATGGCCGGTGAAATGATTTTTGGACAGGTACATGCCATAAAAGTAGTAGTCAGCATATCATCTGCAATACCATGGGCCAGCTTGCCGATCACATTGGCAGATGCCGGTGCTACCAGAAATGCATCTGCCTCTTTTGCCAAAGACACATGCTCTACGCTGAACTGGAAATTGCGGTCAAACGTATCAATGAGACATTTATTTCCTGTCAATGTTTCAAAAGTAATGGGATTAATAAA
Organism: uncultured Clostridium sp.; assembly: GCA_900543885.1. Taxonomy (GTDB): domain Bacteria; phylum Bacillota; class Clostridia; order Lachnospirales; family Lachnospiraceae; genus Enterocloster. The sequence continues at coordinate 1,142 of UQTA01000074.1, read as the reverse complement.
ATTGGTGGCATTTTTCGTCATCAGTACATGCACCTTTGCTCCCGCCTTTACCAAGGCGCTGGCCAGATAGGCAATCTTATATGCGGCAATGCTGCCTGTCACTCCAAGGAGTATTGTTTTTCCTTTTAACATAAGGGTTCCTCCAGTTGTGTTTCTTATTTTTGTGTGATACAATCATAACACACATTTCATGTATTTGAAAGGAGTTCCCCCTCATGATTTTAGCCATTGATATGGGCAATACCAACATCGTACTGGGCGGTATTGACGAAAAAGAGACCTATTTCATTGAACGTGTGACCACAGATCAGAGCCGCACAGACACAGAGTATGCCATTCATTTTAAAAATATCCTGGAAATGCACCACATCCAGTTATCTGATATAGAAGGTGCTATTCTTTCTTCCGTTGTTCCGCCTTTAAACACAACTATTTTAAATGCAGTTGAGAAAGCGGTTGGGATCCGTCCTCTGTTGGTTGGTTCCGGCATGAAAACCGGTATGAATATCCTTATGGACAACCCAAAAAGTGTAGGAAGTGACATGATCGTAGACGTAGTTGCTGCCATCCATGAGCATCCTCTTCCACTGGTGGTTATCGATATGGGAACTGCCACCACATTAAGCGTAGCTGACAAGAAGGGCAATTACATAGGAGGCGTCATTTTACCGGGCCTTCGAGTATCTCTTAACTCTTTAAGCGGAAAAACAGCCCAGCTCCCTTATATCAGTCTGGAAGTACCAAATAAAGTCATTGGCAAAAATACGATTGACTGTATGAGAGCTGGTATTGTTTTCAGTAATGTAGATATGATCGATGGTATCTTAGACCGTATGGAAAAAGAACTGGGTGAAGCACCTACTGTGATCGCAACCGGAGGTCTGGCACGTTTTATTACTCCGCTTTGCAGACACAAGATCTTCTATGATGATGCGCTTTTGTTAAAGGGGCTTCTGATTCTTTACAAGAAAAATACGCAGTAAATACAGAATTTTCAAAATTGCTATTTAATTCAGAAAGGTCCGAAAGAGCCCCGCCATGTATAAACGCATTCACGGCAATTTTCTGGACCTTTTGTTCCGCCGCCAATTAGACAGGGCTCCGGCCAACTCACACGCTTCGCGTGTTCAGGCAACGCCTCC
>UQTA01000073.1 GCA_900543885.1 uncultured Clostridium sp. | reverse complement strand
CGCGAAGCGTGTGAGTTGGCCGGAGCCCTGTCTAATTGGCGGCGGAACAAAAGGTCCAGAAAATTGCCGTGAATGCGTTTATACATGGCGGGGCTCTTTCGGACCTTTCGCAATTAAATCGCAATTTAATTCTTTTTCTTCTTATAATCTCCCCATGCATACATAACCAGGGCCAGCGCGATTACTCCGTAGGAAATAAATACGCGGAAGTATTCACCGATCGCAGCATCACCAAACAGGTTCTTTCCTGCGGAAGGAGCTACAATGAAAAGTAAATGGAACAGGATACAGCCAAGGAGCGCCTGACCATTGGTTGCCTTTTTAATAGACGCACCACCTACTAAGATCGCTGCACCTGCATACAGACCAACCTGCTCATGTGCGCCGTAAGTCTGGAAGGAACCCATATTCTGAACAAAAATCAGCTGTCCCCAGCCAGCCAGTACTGTAGAGATCACAATGGCAATAACACGGACGCGGTCTACATTGATACCGGAAGCATTTGCAACTGTACGGTTCTGTCCAACAGCACGGAACTGCTGGCCGATCTTTGTTTTCATCAGAGCATTATTAAAGATGCATAACAGACCTACAACAAAGAAAGTAACCATCGGTACAGTGACCATGGAGAATACGGCTTTCACAAAAGGAAGCTGTGCTGCTGCAATGGCAGCTGCACAAACACCTGCATAGGTAAATGCCTTTTTCTTCTCCATTTTCTTCATTGCAAACATTGCCAAAGCACCCACTGCAATGATGCCGCAGATAATAAGAACCGCGGTGCTGAAAGAAACTCGCAGCAGGCCGTCTAACGCATATTTAAAACCGCGGTCTGTAGAAAGATCGATGGTATTGGCAACACCGGTAGAACCTTTAATTACCAGTCCCGGCGCCTTTAACGGGATCAGGTTGCCAAAGATAAATAAAAACAATAACTGATATAATCCGTTTGCAAAATATCCCAAGATCAGGCCGCCGATCATTTCCTGGCCTTTCATCTTGTTCATCAGCTTGCCGATAAGGAAGCCGAAGAAAGCAGCGATGGGCATAGTCATAAGCATGGCAACCAGAAATCCCGGCAATCCGCTGATGCCCCATTCAATGACCCACAAAGCTGCGATCTGAGCAGCCATGGCACCAATAGTAATGGCAAAGTTGATACCCATACCGGCAACAATAGGAATAATAAGAGCCAGTACGATAAATGCATTTCGGCTTAAGCGGCCGAACAGTTCATACATTACATAAGAAACCGTCTGTCCGGAGCAGATGAGTCCAACCACACATAATACCACGAACATAACTGTAACTGCATTCTTCTGCAGTATTTCACGAATATCCCATTTACTACGCACGAGACTCACCTCCTGACTTTGTAAGTGCGTACAGAATGATTCCGTTGGAAATCAGGATACGCAGTGTTTCGGAAATAGTGGAACCAGGAACCAGTACGTTTGCAACCGGCATTCCCAGTGTTAAAACGCCCTGGAACAGGAAGGTACCGATGAGAACGTGACTGATCTTGCACCGGCTTGTGGAAGCACCGCCGATCAGGATCGCAGATGCCGCGATAAAGCCCATCTGACGTGGAGCTGTATACAGCTGCATAAAGCCATAGCTCTGGGAATATACCAGGATTCCCACTGCACCGAGTACAGTTGAAAATACAGTACCTGTAATACGCATTTTATCAACATTGATACCTACAGACTCTGCAAAACGCGGATTGTTTCCTACTGCCTGCATAGCCTGACCGGTACGGCTGCGTGAAAACAGCCATACAACAAAACAGCTAAGGACCATAAACAGCAAAAGCCCTGTTGGAATGGTAAAGTCACCGATCTGGAATGCCAGAAAATCATTTAAGATGTGACGGAAGTTGGTTCCATCCAGACCAATGGTATTTCTAAGGCCGGTTCCTAATGGCCAGCGAAGCTTTAATGACTTAAACGGAAGTACCAGCCACGCAATACACATTAAAGATACAATGGAAAAACCAACATAGGTAGTAATGGACATTTCAGAGCCTTTTAAGCGGTTTAACATTAATGCATACAGATAACCGCATACAGCTGCCAGTGCAGAACCTGCTGCTATAGCAAACAGGAAACCGCCCCATCCCGGAATTCCCAGTTCAATCGTCAGCAGACCACCGATCAGACCTGCCACCAGACCAATAGGAAGGCCCAGGTTCAGGCTGATGCCGCACTGGATACCAGGAACCATTGCCAGTACCATGATCGCATTCATACCCATTCGCACAATGGTGTTACTTAACAGCGTGGAAAGGGAAAGATCATACCACAAGGTCATAAAACACAGCAGAATGAAGAATACACCGATGATCACTCTTGGGATTCCTAATTTATCGATCAGCCAGCCGTTAAACAATAACAGAGCGGTCAGCACCAGAAGAGCAAAACCTAAATAAACCAGATCGTCTGCGTGACGGATGATCCGTCCTGCATTTGTCTCCTTGATGTTACTCTGTTCAACGTAACGGTCATACTGAGTGGAAAAACTGTCACCTGACTGGTAAAGGATTCCTTCTACAGTCTCTTCCAGGGTTTCCAATGCCTCATCTGTCAGGACCGGATAGATCTTTTTCAGCTCAGCACCTACATTTGTATAGGTTGCCTTTGCTTCTTCCTGTTTTTCCAGCATTTCAGGAGTTGCCTCAAAACCGGACATATCCACTGTTACTTCCTCATCTTCCGGAATCTCTTCTCCTGCTGCCAGCATTTCTTCATGTTTCTTTTCTAAAGCCGCCTCTGCCTCTGCATAATGTGCTTCTTCATAAGCAGCCCGTGCCTGCGCTTCTGTCTCTGCATAAGCCTTTACAGCCTCTGTATACACATCAACAGCTGCCGAAAGACCTGCTGTATCAATGCCGGAAAGGTCACTCTGGGCACCTCCGGCATATTTTTCTCTTGTTTCTGTTTCTGCTTTTTCTACAGCTTCACGAATGGCTGCCATACCGCCGCCGGATGCCTTGGCTGCTGCCTGCGCCTCCTGCTTTGCAATCGCCACATAACTTTCTACTACGCTGTCGCCAGTAGCATTAAGCAGTGTCTGGATACGAAGGGTGCGAAGGATTTCCTGGCCCGCAGCTCCATTTTGTTTGGGCATGTTCACAAATCCCAATACCATGCAGAAGACTGCTGCCACAGCGCAAAGAATGGCAAGGAGTCTCTGGATCTTATTTTTCGTCATTCTTCTGTACCCCCTTTCTCTGTATGTTCAGACGGCTTGATGCCGGACATGGCCAGACCATAATCTGCATCTGGCGCCTGAGGAGATAAGATATCCACCAGTTTGCCCTCAGAAACAATGGCGATCCGGTCAGAAACACTCTTAAGCTCCTGAAGTTCCGAGGAAACAATGACAACTGTCATTCCCAGCTCCCTGTTTAAACGCACTAACGTCTCCAGTACCAGCTTTTTCGCGCCGATATCAATACCACGTGTCGGTTCGGAAACAAACAGGAATTTTGGAGACATACACAATGCCTTGGCAATACATACCTTCTGCTGATTGCCACCGGACAATGTGCCGGAATGCTGTGTCGGTCCAAAGCAGCGGATATCCAGACTCTTTATATATTCCTGGGCAGTTTCACGTATTTTCCTGCTGTCGATCTGTGTAAAGAGGCCGAATTTCTTTAAGTATTCCCCTTTGATCTGCATCGCGTTAAATACAATATTATCCTCAATGGAACGGTCTAACAAAAGTCCCACGCCTTTGCGGTCTTCAGAAACCATGGCAACGCCTGCACTTAAAACAGACTTGGTATCTTTAAAGTTTAATTCCTGTCCAAACAGCTCTACTTTTCCTTCTGCATCATAAAGTCCCATGATGCCATTAGGAATACCCAGTTTTCCCTGACCTGCCAGACCGCCGATACCAAAGATCTCTCCCTCGTAAATATCCACGGATAAGCCATTTACCTGCTCACCTGGCATATCTACGTAAAGATCCCGGATACCCATAGCTACTTTTTCACTTGGTACAGGTCTTGGGGCTGCTTCTACCATAGCTTCCCCTTTTCGGCCTACCATCAGTTCCGCGATCTCACGGATGCTGGTCTTTGCAGTCTCTCTGGTTGCAGCCAGCTTTCCGTCTCTTAAGATCGTAATACTGTTGGAAGCAGCCATTACCTCGTCCAGACGATGGGTGATAAAAATAATGGCGATCCCGCTTTCAGAGATTTTCTTCATAACGGAAATAAGCTGAGCCGCTTCGCTTTCCGTCAAAACAGCCGTAGGTTCATCAAATACCAGAAGTTTTACACCTGTTTTGTCGATTTCTCTGGCGATCTCGATAAACTGCATATATCCCACCGGCATTCCATGGACCAGTGTGTTTTCGTTAAGATTCATTCCTACATCATCCAAAGCTTTGCGCGCATCAAACGCCATGGCCTTCATATCCAGGCTTTCCAGATTTTTGCCAAGAAGGCGGCTTACCGGATTAGGATTTGTGATCTCACGGTTTAATTTGATGTTTTCAGTAATGGTGAAACCAGGAAGAAGCATAAATTCCTGATGGACCATACCGATCCCTTTTTCCATGGCATCGTAAGGCGAATGGATATGTGTTTCTTCTCCGTCTAAAAGGACCTTTCCTTCAAATCCGCCTGTACTGTGAATGACCGGCATACCAAACAGAATGTTCATCAGAGTGGATTTACCAGCTCCGTTTTCTCCCAGAAGTGCATGGATCTCGCCTTTTTTCACGGAAAGAGACACACCATTTAATACAGTATTTTCACCATAATGTTTGGTAATGTCTTTCATCTCAAGAACATATTCTTTTTCTGTGTTCATTGAAACTCCCCTTTCTGTTATCAGTGTACTGACAAAAAGGCCCACCCGAAATCAACAGGGTGAGCCTTTTCTCAGATTTCAAGTTTCTTATAAGTAATCATTAAAATCAACTGGAGCCAGCAGAATGGTGTAGTAATTATCAAATGTTTCGCCTTCTGCATTTGTATAATTGTCGATCTTTGCTCCGTCAACCTTGGAGTTGAACATTTCGATCAGTTTCTCAGAATCATTGCGGTCTGTGATCTCGCCGGTGATATATCCCTTTGCGTAATCAACGCCAACTGCGATGATCGTCATCGCTACAGGAGATGCCCATGTAGAGTAACGTCCTACTGCATCATGTTCCTTTAATTTAGCTGCGATCTGCTTTAATGCTTCTTCATCATCACCGCCGATTGCAAGTTCCAGTCCCAGAGTAGCCGGGAATGCGTGATATGGGCTTGGGCAGCAAGGCTGTGGATAGTAAGCGTTCGGCTCATCTAAGCAGGCAGTCTGTAAGGAAGGCTGCATGCCGCAGTTAGTAGTGAAGAAAGCAACTTTTTTGCCTTCATATTTCTTTAACTGCTGTGGAACATCTTCCAGGATAAACTGCTGGGAAGCAGAAAGTCCGGCTTCTGCAGTTGGATCCGGAGCTGTAACATCTACCATTTCGATGCCAAGTGCGTCTGCGTTCTTCTTAAGCAGTTCATGACGGGCTACGATCAGCTCCATTGCCATATGACGTGGAAAGGAGTAATGTACAAATACATCGATTCCCCAGTCTGCACATTTTTCCATAATGGTATCGCCCTGTGCTGCCTCATTTGAATATAAAACAAGGTCAGATGCTGCTGCGATAACAGCCGGATCTTCCTGAGGAGTACCGGCGATCAGGAGAATATCATCTCTTCCCATCTCCCGAACCTTGTCAAAACCAGCCTTTGCACCAGGAACTGCCTGACACATAACGATCGCTTTTACCTCTGGGTCAGATGCGAAAGATACGATCTGGGATACGGTGGTCTCCATCTCTGACATAAAGTTATCCGGATAGGTTGCTGTAACAATGTGTTCCGGACCATATGTAGCTAATGCTTTTTCTGCTGCACGGAACTCTTCTTCGCCCTGTGAAACAGTACCGGTTAAAATCGCTACTTTCCAATTATCACTGCCTTCTGACTTTGCAGCTTCTGTTGCCTCTGTAACAGCTTCTGCTGCTGTGGTTGTTTCTTCTGCTTTTTGGGCCGGTGCTGCTGTAGTAGCTGCAGTATTTCCGCCGCCACAGCCTGAAAGACCAAATGCCATCGCCGCTGCTGTAACAAGAGCCATCATTTTTTTGCTTTTCATAATTCGTCCTCCCTGCATATTTTCAACATAACTTTACGCTGTTCTCATGGCCGAAGATATACAATTTTTCGTTTGCCTTTGTTTTTGTACGTCTACGGTCTACATGTGTGTGTTAGTGTAACACACCCCTGTTAAAAACGCAAGTTTTTTTATTGTTAATTTGTGATTTTTTACAATTTTTTCTCTGTTGTTACTTTTAATTTTATGCTTTAAAGTTTAAAATTATACAAGATATTTTCGATTTATTGCTTATTTATTCGTCATTTTATATTATTTTTGTGGTAAAATAGACACCAAAAAAATTTAATTTGTAAATTTATGGAAATTATATTGATTTATAAATTTGCTAAAAAGCTGCGGCAGCATGATCAATTTTTCATGCTGCCGCAGCCCTCAATCTTATATTTATTTACTATATTTTTACCGTTTTATTCCCCAAAGATTTCTTTTGCCCGTTCCATGGCAGAAGCGATCACTTTGTCCATATCATAGTATTTATACTCACCTAAACGGCCGCCGAAAATAACATTTTCTTCTTTTTCAGCCAGTTTTGCGTATTTCTGGTACAGTTCCTGATTCTTTTCATCATTGACCGGATAATATGGTTCCATGCCTTCCTCCCAGGTTACCGGATACTCTCTGGTAATCACTGTCTTAGGCTGGGTGCCAAACTCAAAGTGCTTATGTTCGATAATACGGGTGTATGGAGTCTGGCGGTCTGTATAGTTAACAACTGCCACACCCTGATGATTTTCTTCATCCAGAATCTCAGATTCAAAACGCAGACTGCGGTATTCCAGCTTGCCAAACTGATACTTGTAATAAGCATCAATGGTTCCTGTATACACAACTTTTTCGCCTAAACTGTCATAATAATCCTTCTTTTCCAGATAATCCACACCTGTTTCAATATCACAGCCTTCAAAAAGACGGTCAATGATCACATTATAACCGCCGATCGGGATTCCCTGGTATAAGTCATTGAAATAGTTGTTGTCGTAGGTATAGCGCACCGGCAGTCTCTTAATAATAAAGGCCGGAAGCTCTGTACAGTCTCTTCCCCACTGCTTCTCTGTATAGCCCTTTACCAGTTTTTCATAAATTTCACGGCCTACCAGGCTGATAGCCTGCTCTTCCAGGTTTTTCGGCTCACCGGTGATCTCCTTTTTCTGCTCTTCAATGATCTTCTTCGCCTGATCCGGTGTGGAAATATTCCACATCTTGCTGAATGTATTCATGTTAAAAGGCATGTTGTACATTTCACCCTTATAATTAGCAACCGGGCTGTTGGTATAGCGGTTGAACTCTGCCAGGGAATTAACAAACTTCCACACTTCTTTGTTGCTTGTGTGGAAAATATGGGCGCCATATTTATGCACATGGATGCCTTCTGTCTCCTCACAGTACACATTTCCGCCAATGTGGTCTCTCTTCTCCACTACCAGGCACTTCTTGCCATTCTGCTTTGCATACCAGGCAAAAACACCGGAATACAAACCGCTTCCAACTAATATGTAATCGTATTTTTTCATGTCATGCTCCTTTTTATATGTATTGATTGATATGGATTTTTGACCTTTTGACCCTAAACCTGAGTATATCGCATCTGCCTTTATCAGGCAAGAAGATGCAAGGCTGAACTGTAACGAGTTGTTACTGTACACGGGTAGGCACTTTTGGAACCGAAAGTGCCGTACGATAACGTGGTGGCAGCGGGAATTTGCCGTATTTAAATGCGAAGCCACGGCAAATTCCGTTGCTGGTCATGCAACGCATGAACAGTAACAACGAGTTTTCTTGCTTAATGTAATATTTCTGTTACAGTCACTGAGGAAAAATTCCCAGAAAATACCCTCTGACCAACACAAGCACCACCAGATGTACAGGATAAAACCAGTAAAACAGATATTTAAACCGCTGCCTGCCTCTTTTTCCGTTATAGAACCAGATCGGTATTGCTGCCAGCGCTCCTGCACCATAATTTAAATCCAGTGTCTCCAGACCGCCAAGAAGGGCTGCCGCAAGACTTCGTCCGGATCTGCTTTCGTGAAATTCGTAAAAAGCCGCAATAATGATGATCCCAATATAATCATAATCTGACTGTATAAGCAGTGCCGCCATGCACCCTAAGGCTATGGAAAATATTTTTCCTGCCTCCACTGCCAACGGTGTTTTTCCTTTTATTTTAGCCTGTTCCATTCCCCACAGTACGGACAGACCAATGAGAAATTCAAAAAATACATTCTGGTACTCCAGATAAAAGATCCGGTTGCATGCCGCCATATCAAAAGGGATCTCCGATATCAGGGCAAACAATAACATTTGAAGCCCATAGCGTTTTCTGCTCCTGGTATGCAAAAATCCTTCTACCAGAAGAAAACTGTACAGCAAAAAAGAAGGCCGTCCCAGCATACGCATCAGACGCTGAAGCCTATACAGCCACTGACCATTGCCATTTTCCAGGATCCTGTGAAAAGCTTCTGCACCACCCTGATAATACAGACCATATTCCATCACAACTGCTCCTATGTGATCGATCAGCATGGTAATCATAGCGATCCATTTAAGTGCTGCACCGCTTAAACCAAAAGTGCTTTCTGTACCTGTAAAAGCGTTTCCCTCACACTTTATCTTATTCTTCATCAAAATATTTCCTCAATACAGCCAGAATTCCCTGATGCTCATTATCCACAGGTGTAGTGGCAGGTGCTGCTTCCCGTACTTCCCTGGGTGCATTCGCCATAGCAAAACCAGCACCCACTGCATTTAACATATCCAGATCATTTTGTCCGTCACCGAAAGCCATTGCCTCATCCATGGATATGTTATATCTTTCACATACAATCTCTGCACCTGCTGATTTGCGCACTTTTCCGTTCATCACTTCCAGATAAACCGGCTTGGATCTGGCTATAGAAAGCTGTGGATACAGCTCTTTTAAACGGTTCTCCGTGCGAATCACAGCCTCCGGCTCTCCCATAAATAAAAACTTATGGATACCTCCGGGTCCTCTGAATATCTCTCTTATATCACCGGTTTCCGGTACAAGGTGCGTAATATCCTGTTCCTGAATGACCCACGGATCAGTCAGGTCATCTACTACCCAGTGTTCCCCGCCATATGTGCCGCAGATAACCTCTGGAAATTCTTTTTTTACCAACTCTTTGATCTCCCAGGCCAGCTTGATATCCAGCAAACAGCTATAAAATTCCTCACCATCTGGTCCTAAAACCAGACCGCCGCTGTAGCACACCATAGGAGCATGGATGCCCAGTTCCTCCCGGATCGAACACATTCCTTCCGGCATGCGGGCAGATACCAGTACAAAGGGTATCCCTTTTTCATCCAAACGCCGCAGCTCCTCTATGGTTTCTTTTGGAACCTGGTTCTCATTATTTAAAAGAGTACCATCAATATCACTGAAAATGATCTTGTATTTCTTCATTCTGTTCCCCCTGTGTATTCCCTAGTGTACTGTATCATTCACTTTCAGCAGATGGAAATTCAGGCAAGTTATTATGCGAAATGTGAGTGATACAGTACACTAGTTTTGGAACATATCTCCCGCCAGTGCGCGGATCCTCTTTGCTAAAAGCGCTGCCAGAACGCAAAGAAGAAAATCTTCCAAAACAGTAATAAGAAAACAATTGATCACTACCAGCTTCCATGAAACCGGCATATGGATCACATAATTGCTGATCACATAAAAATACACCATTCCTGATACATAATATGCCATCATTCCCCAAAATGCGGAAAACAGATCCCATGCTGTACCAGCTCTCGGACGGATCGCTGATATTTTCCCTGTGATCCAGGCGGCAAACACAAAGCCAAGTAAAAAGCCGAATGTAGGCCGGATCAAATAAGCCGGTCCGCCTCCTGCCGCAAATACCGGGATCCCGCAAAGTCCTACTGCCAGATAAATTCCCACGCAGATTGCTCCGCGCTTTGCCCCAAGGATAAAGCCTGCAAGAAGCACAAACAGAAACTGCAGCGTGAAATGCATAGGAAACGGCTGTACCGGGATGTTGATCTTAATAAAAGCTCCGGCTGCGATCAAAGCTGTAAACAAACCGATCTGGGCCATCTCCCGGGTTGTGAGAGCCTGGGCCCGGACTGCTTTTAATTGGTGCATATATATTCCTCCGTTTATTATTTTTGTCCTTTTACAACAAATCAGACCGAAATCATTGTAGCATTCCCAAAAATGTAAGTCAATGAATATACAAGTCAGATCTGTTGCTGCAAAAAGAGGGATTACTGCAAAATACCATTTGCAGCAGTCCCTCTCTGCTCTTTTACTGTTTAATTTTTCTGTTTATAGCTGCAAAAATATTACCGTTACAGTTCCGCCCTGCATCTATAACTTACAATTAATAGAACAATCTGTTCACAGCACTGAAGATACCGCGGATAGATGCTCTGGTAATGTTGGAACTGATACCTACACCATAGGTTGCCTTTCCTGTAGACTGGTCTACTAAATGGATGTAGGAAGCAGCCTGCGCGCCAGAACCGGATGCCAGTGCATGCTCGGTATAGTCTAATACCTTGATCTGGATTCCCAGTGCCTCTTCTAAGCCTCTCTGTACTGCATCGATCGGTCCGTTTCCGATACCGTCAAAATACTTCTCAATACCATGATCCGTATAGGTAAGCTTAACCAGTGTTGCAAACTCGCCGTCTGCAGTCTCTGTATCGGTAATACGGCACTTGCGGAAGTGCATTGGTTCTTTGCGGTCCAGATAATCCTTTCTGAACTCTTCCATGATCTGTTCCGGAGCAACTTCACCCTGCTTCTCGGAAATAGCCTGGATCACGTCTGCAAACTCCTTGTGCATGCCCTTTGGCAGCTTGAAGCCATAGAAAGTATCCATAACAAAGGCTACGCCGCCTTTTCCGGACTGGCTGTTGATACGAACGATCGGCTCGTACTCTCTTCCGATATCGCTTGGATCGATAGGCAGATACGGAACTTCCCAGTACTGGCTGTTTCTTTCATGAAGCGCCTGCATACCTTTGTTGATCGCATCCTGGTGAGAACCGGAGAATGCGGTAAATACCAGCTTTCCTGCGTATGGGTGTCTCGGCGGGATCTGCATCTTGGTGCAGCGCTCGTAAACTTCTGCGATCTCACGCACATTTTCAATATTTAACTCAGGATCAATGCCCTGGGAGAACATGTTGTAAGCAACAGTCAGTACATCAACATTACCTGTACGCTCACCATTTCCAAACAGAGTTCCCTCTACACGGTCAGCGCCTGCAAGAAGTGCTAACTCAGTAGCTGCAACACCTTCACCTCTGTCGTTATGTGGATGTACACTTAAGATAATGCTTTCTCTGTTCTTAAAGTGTGTATTCATCCATTCGATCTGGTCAGCATATACGTTTGGAGTATTCATCTCAACAGTAGAAGGCAGGTTGATGATGATCGGGTTCTCCTTGGTAGCTCCCCAGGTCTCCTGAACTGCAGTACAAATATCAAGAGCAAAATCCAGCTCTGTGCCGGTAAAGCTTTCCGGTGAATATTCCAGACGGATCTTGGTATCGCATTCTGCTGCGTATCTCTGTACCATCTTAGTACCTACAATGGCAATATCCCTGATCTCGTCCATATCTTTGTGGAAAACTACATCTCTCTGAAGAGTAGATGTGGAATTGTAAATATGTACGATAGCTTTCTTAATGCCCTGTAATGCCTCGAATGTTCTCTTGATCAGGTGCTCACGGCACTGTACTAATACCTGGACTTCTACATCATCCGGGATCAGCTTACGGTCAACCAGTGTACGAAGGAAATCATATTCGATCTGGGAAGCTGCTGGGAAACCAACCTCGATCTCCTTAAAGCCCAGTTTTACTAAAAGGTTGAACATCTCTACCTTTTCTTCTACTACCATTGGTTCTACCAGTGCCTGGTTTCCGTCACGAAGGTCAACGCTGCACCATACAGGAGCTTTCTCAATCTCCTTATCCGGCCAGGTACGCTCCGGGAAATTCACTACAGGTACTCTTTTATATCTCTTATAATTTAACATAATAACTATTTCCTCCTTGTGTTTATCTCTGTCTTTTCTGTTACATGTTACTTGCTGCTGTGATCTTTTTCACTATCTTATGTCTTATCCGGATCTCACGTTTTGAGATCCCAATCTGTCTCCTAAGCCCTTCCGGGCAGTCGCTCGATCACACCGTAACGGCAGACGATAAACAGCAGTACATTTACTGATTCAGCGTTACTGTTCATGCGTTGCATAACCAGTAACGGAATTTGCCGTGGCTCCGCATTTAAATACGGCAAATTCCCGCGACCACTATGTAATTGTACGGCACTTTCGGTTCCAAAAGTGCCTACTTCATACTGAACCGATCCAGCCCCATATATCATCATTCCTTTTCTATAAAATGTGTACAGCATGGGCTTTTATAAAAAGTGCTCCGGAGCAGCATTGTCCCCGAAGCACCTGATACGTCAGCCTCATTGCTGCAAATGATAAAAATTATATGGTAAAGTATACCACATACCATTTATTCTTACAAGCAATGAGATTTCATTTTATTATTCATTCTGGTTATGGTTAATATTCCAGATCCATGTTTACAGGCGTATTTATCCGCTTTATAAACAGTGTCCCTGCTCTTCCATTACCTTGATCACCTGATCCACATACTTTTCACAGGTAGGCAGGTCTGATGCTTCTACCATAACCCGTACAACGGGTTCTGTACCGGACTGACGGAGTAAGATGCGTCCATTGCTTCCCAATGCTTCTGTTACCTTTTTAACTTCTGTCTGGACTTTTTCATCATCCTGAGCTGCTTTTTTATCTTTTACCTTTACGTTCTTAAGAACCTGGGGGTAAACTTCATACTCAGATGCCAGCTTTGCAAGAGTCTGTTTCTTTTCCAGGATAACTTCCATCACCTTCAGGGAAGTAAGGATACCATCACCAGTGGTAGCATGCTTACTGAAAATGATATGGCCGGACTGTTCACCACCTAAACAATTTCCGGTAGCAGCCATATTTTCGTAAACATATTTATCACCTACAGCCGTCTTTTCATAAGAAATACCTTCACGGTCAAAAGCTTTATAAAGACCGAAGTTTGACATAATGGTAGTAACAACTGTATTGTGGAACAGGCTTCCCTGCTCCTTCATATATTTGCCGCAGACATACATAATACCATCGCCGTCTACCACATTTCCCTTTTCATCTACAGCGATGCAGCGGTCTGCATCTCCGTCATAGGCAAAACCTACATCGCAGCCTTCATCTACCACAAATTTCTGTAAATGTTCAATGTGGGTAGAACCACAATCTGTGTTGATGTTCAGACCATTTGGTTCATTACTGATCACATGCGTTTCTGCGCCTAAAGCATCAAATACATTTTTTGCAATAGCAGAAGCACTGCCATTTGCACAGTCCAAAGCCACTTTCATGTTCTTAAAGGAACGGGTGGCAATGGAGATCAGGTAGCCGATGTAGCGGTTTCTTCCTGCTGCAAAGTCTACGGTACGACCGATCTTATCTTTCTTTGCTAACGGGATCTCGCCCATTTCGCCGTCTAAATATTTCTCGATCTCTGTGATCACAGATTCTTCCAGCTTTTCGCCTTTTTCATTGATAACCTTGATCCCATTATCATAGTATGGGTTGTGGCTGGCTGAGATCATGATACCACAGTTAAAGCCTTCTGTGCGTACCACATAAGAAACACTTGGTGTGGTGGTTACATGAAGCAGAAATACGTCTGCACCGGAAGCAGTCAGACCTGCTACTAATGAATACTCAAACATATAGCTGCTTCGTCTGGTATCTTTTCCAATAACGATACGGCATCTTTCATCTGGATTTTTCTGTCCATAGTACCAGCCTAAGAAACGTCCTACTTTAAAGGCGTGCTCAACGGTCAGATTTACATTTGCTTCCCCGCGAAAGCCGTCTGTGCCAAAATATTTTCCCATTTTTTATGATCCTTCCTGTCTGTCCGCTGCTTATTGCTTTACGCAATAGAAGCAGGGATTCTTGATTTGGTTAAAACATGTTGTTTTTCTTCAGTTCTTCCAAATAGCGGCCTAATGCGTCCTGCCATGCAGGAAGTCTCTCAAATCCGTTTTCTGTAAGTTTTTCTTTATTTAAGCGGCTGTTGGACGGACGTTTTGCCTTAACAGGGAAGGCAGATGAATCTACCGGAGTTACCTTTACTTCATCCATGCCAGCCTGGCGGAAGATCTCACAGGCAAATTCATACCAGCTGCAAAGTCCTTCATTGGTTGCATGATATCTGCCGTATTTGTCGGTCTGGATCATGGCAACCAACAGCTTAGACAGGTCGTAGGTATAGGTTGGAGAGCCGATCTGGTCATTTACTACGCTGACAGCACCTCTTTCCTTACCCAGACGGAGCATAGTCTTAATAAAGTTCTTGCCATTTACACCGAATACCCATGCAATACGGACAATAAAGAACTTCTCCAGGTTCTGTTCTACTGCGATCTCGCCTTCGTATTTAGTCAGACCGTACACGTTTAACGGTTCTCTGTGATCATCCGGCTCCCATGGGCGCAGTCCTTCGCCGTTAAATACATAGTCTGTACTGATGTACATCATTTTTATATCTAAGGCCTTGCACACTTTTGCAATGTTTCTGGTTCCCTCTGCATTAACCTTACGGCACAGTTCCACATTATCTTCTGCAGCATCTACTGCAGTATATGCTGCACAGTGGATCACTGCATCCGGTTTTGCCTCTGTAATTACTTTTTCGCAGGCTGCGGCGTCAGTAATATCCATTTCTTCTACGTCTACACCGATTCCTTCTATGCCCTTAGCTGCCAGTTCGTCCATTACATCATGTCCAAGCTGTCCTTTTACACCTGTTACCAGAACTCTCATAAATGATCCCTCACTTTTTGTTCCTTACTGTTCATGCACTGCATGACCAGCAACGGATCTTCATTATACATGTCAATGGCTGGCGGAAATATCCGTCAGCCACAGTTACTTACTTATCTTTCACTTACAGACGGTTTCCGTACATCTTATCGAAATAATTGCTGTACTCACCGCTTAAAATGTTTTTCCACCATTCCTGGTTATCCAGATACCACTGAATGGTCTGCTGAATACCTGTATCAAAGTTATATTTTGGCTTCCAGCCTAATTCTGTCTCGATTTTAGTTGGGTCGATGGCATAACGGCGGTCATGTCCTGGACGGTCTGTTACAAACTTGATCAGGCTTTCTGGTTTGTTTAATGCCTTTAAGATGGTCTTTACAACTTCCAGATTGGTTCTCTCGTTGTGTCCGCCGATATTGTAAACTTCACCTACACGGCCTTTGTGGATGATCAGGTCGATGGCTTCGCAGTGGTCAGATACATGGAGCCAGTCACGGACATTTTCACCAGTTCCGTATACCGGAAGCTCCTCATCTGCCAAAGCGCGGCTGATGATCAGCGGGATCAGCTTCTCCGGGAAGTGATATGGGCCATAGTTATTGGAGCAGCGGGATACTGTTACAGGCATTCCGTATGTTCTGTGATATGCCAGTACAAACAGGTCTGCACTTGCCTTAGAAGAAGAATATGGGCTGGATGTGTGCAGTGGTGTTGTCTCTGTAAAGAACAGGTCCGGACGGTCTAATGGCAGATCTCCGTAAACCTCATCGGTAGATACCTGATGATAACGCTTGATGCCATAAGTACGGCAGGCATCCAGTAAGGTAGTGGTTCCCATTACGTTTGTGCGAACAAATGCCTCAGGATCCGTGATAGAACGGTCTACATGGCTCTCTGCTGCAAAGTTTACCACTACATCTGGTTTTTCTTTCTCAAATAAGTCAAAGATGAACTTTCTGTCAGCGATATCGCCCTTTACAAAACGGTAGTTTGGCTTGTCCTCTACCAGCTTTAAGTTCTCCAGGTTTCCTGCATAGGTCAACAGATCCAGGTTGATGATCTCATAATCTGGATATTTGTTTACCATATGGTGTACAAAATTGCTTCCAATAAATCCGGCGCCGCCGGTTACGATAATCTTCATAATGTAACGATTTCCTGCTACTAAAAACATATACAAATGTGCATATGCTAGATGATTTGCTATAATCTCACGATTTATAGTTACTGTTTCAACGTGTATGCTTTGGTGGTTAAAAGTAACACACTACTCACAAGTTCTTGTACACTCCACAGTCGTAAATTCCCGA
>UQTA01000072.1 GCA_900543885.1 uncultured Clostridium sp. | reverse complement strand
AACTCCTCCTCCCGTGCTTTGTAGTGTAGCTTCTTGCAAATATTTTACAGCACAACATAGAGAGTTGAAATACTTTCGTTACTATTTGTGCCGCCAGCCGAAGGCGGCGGAATGGAGATTAATATGGAATACAAAGTAGCACCGTCACTGTTGGCGGCAGATTTTACCAGACTGGGAGAACAGGTTCATGAGATCGAAGAAGCAGGGGCATCTTATCTGCACCTGGATGTAATGGACGGAGCTTTTGTTCCAAGTATTTCTTTTGGAATGCCGGTTCTTAAAAGCCTGAGAAAGGTTACAAATATGACCTTTGATGTTCACATGATGGTGGAAGAACCAGGCCGTTATGTAGAAGATATTAAAAAGGCGGGAGCGGATATTATTACCGTACATGCAGAAGCATGTACCCATCTGGACCGGGTCGTAAATCAGATCAAAGAAGCAGGCTGTAAAGCAGGTGTTGCTTTAAATCCTGCTACTCCTGTGTCTGTACTGGAATGCATTTTAGGACAGGTAGATATGGTATTGATCATGACTGTAAATCCAGGTTTTGGCGGTCAGAAATTCATTCCATATACCTTGGAAAAGGTAAAACAGGTGCGGGCTATGTGTGATGCAAAGGGCCTTACCACCGATATCCAGGTAGACGGCGGCATCAGCGCAGCTAATGTAAGAGATGTATTAGAAGCAGGTGCAAATATATTTGTAGCGGGCTCTGCTGTTTTCGGCTCTGACCCGGCAGCAAGAGTAAAAGAATTCAACCAGATTTTTAAGGAATACGAGAAATGAAACGTTGTCTGATCTTAACCGGCGGGAAGCTTTCCCTGGCTTTCGCCGGTCCCTTTTTAGAGAAAAATAAATATGAGAAAGTGATCGCTGTAGATGGCGGGCTGGAAGCAGCCAAAGAGCTAGGGATCATTCCAGATGTGATCGTAGGAGATTTTGATACGGTTCACCCGGAAATACTTGCTTATTACCGGAAAATGGAACACATCATCTGGGAAGTACACCAGCCGGAAAAAGATGATACGGATACAGAACTGGCTATTAAGCGGGCACTTGCCATGAATTGCAGCCATATTACGCTTTTAGGAGCAACAGGGGGAAGACTGGATCATATGATCGGAAATATACATCTTCTGTTCCCATGTCTGCAAAAAGGCACCTATGCAGAGATCATAGATTCTCAAAACCGCCTGTATCTGATCGACGGAGAGCATAGTTTCCGAAAAGGAGAAGTATGGGGTAAATATATTTCTTTTCTTCCGCTTACAGAAGAGGTGACCGGGATCACTTTAAAAGGCTTTAAATATCCACTGACAGATAGAGATATCTCCATTGGAACCAGCCTGTGTATCAGCAATGAACTGGTAGAAGAGGAAGGAATCGTAACTTTGACAGATGGTGTTTTGATCACTGTGGAATCTCACGACTGATAAGAAAACCAGCCGGTATTCTGCTTTTATTCTTCTTTAGCTGGACATTATAAATGAAATTATCATACTGGACTGGTTCAAAATGAACAAACTGGATATTTAATACTATCCAGTAAAGTGCTAGTATACCTTCAAACGAAAGGACCGGATAAAGCTTGTTACAGGAAACTGGTCAGAGGAGGACAATTATGAATACAGCACAGGCAGTACAGAAAGAATCAAAGGCAGGAAGCAGCAAAGTCTATAAGATAGCTCTTACCGGACTTTTTGCAGCATTATCTTATGTCGTATTTACGTTTTTACAGTTTAAGATCTATCTGCCAGGCGGGGATGCTACTTCGATCCATCTTGGAAATGCAGTGTGCGTTTTAGGCGCATTGCTTTTAGGCGGTTTTTACGGCGGCTTAGGCGGAGCGATTGGTATGACCATCGGTGACCTTTTTGATCCTAAGTATGTGTTCTATGCACCAAAGACCTTTATTTTAAAACTGTGCATTGGCCTGATCACTGGTCTGGTAGCACATCACATAGGGCATATCAATGAAACAAAAGACAGCAAAAAGGTATTAACTTTTGTTATTGCAGCAGCAGTCAGCGGCCTGTTATTTAATGTGATCTTTGATCCGTTAGTAGGATACTATTATAAATTATGGATCATGGGAAAACCTGCAGCAGAGCTGACACTTGCATGGAATGTAGCAGCAACTTCTATTAATGCAGTTACTTCTACAGTTGCGTCAGTTGTGATCTATATGCCGGTGAGAACGGCGCTGATCCGTTCTGGTTTATTTGATAAATTAAAATAAATGATCGCCCCGGTTTTGTGGGGACATATAAGATCCAGGAGTGAAAAATGACACAATACCACCAGAAAAAAATCGCAATGATCAATGATCTTTCAGGTTACGGCCGCTGTTCTATTACAGCGGCTCTGCCTGTTTTAGCGGCACTGAAGATCCAGTGCTGTCCGGTTCCCACCTCAGTGCTTTCTAATCACACAGGGTTTCCGGTTTATTTTTTTGATGATTACACAGATAAAATGGAACCCTATATAGAAAAATGGAAAGAACTGAAATTATCCTTTGACGGCATAGTTTCTGGCTTTTTAGGTTCTGAGCGCCAGATCCAGATCGTGAAAAATATGATCACGGAATTTAAGGGACCAAAAACCAAAGTGATCGTAGATCCCATTATGGGAGACCATGGAGAAGCTTATGCCACTTACACAGAGTCTATGTGCAGTAAAATGAAAGAACTGGCAGAAATGGCAGATATTTTGACGCCCAACCTTACAGAAGCCTGTATTTTAACAAAGCGTTCTTACAAAAAAAATGCCTGGAGCCGGAAAGAGATAGAAGATCTTGCAGAAGAACTTTTGGATATGGGGCCTTCCGGTGTGGTGATCACAGGAGTACGAAAAGGAGAGTATCTGGTAAATGCAGTGGCAGAAAAGGGAAAGGAAATAACCTATATCCGCCGTAAAAAAGTTGGAACAGAGCGTCCGGGTACAGGAGATGTATTTTCATCAGTAGTGGCCGGTGTCTGCGTAAGAGGCGGAAGCTTAGCAGAAGGAGTGACTCTGGCGGCTGACTTTGTAAAAGATTGTATCCGCCGCTCGGAAGAACTTCAGATACCTGTTGAAAATGGGGTATGTTTTGAAGAATTGCTGGGCCAGCTGGTGCGCTATAAGGGAAAATAAAGGTTTTTAGCTTTTTTAAACCTTTTTAAACGCAAAAAAGTCTTTTCAATCTTGATAAAATGTTATATACTCAATAGCAGTTGGCGAATTATGGCATATGGTTGTATATGTTATGAAAAGGATCGCTATATAATTAAGGAAATGAAAATCCAGGAGGAGTATCATGTTAGATTTAAAGTTTGTCAGAGAAAATCCAGACATCGTAAAGCAGAACATTAAAAATAAATTCCAGGACAGCAAGCTGCCGCTGGTAGATGAGGTGATCGCATTAGATGCAGAAAACCGTACTACCCAGAAGGAAGCAGATGACTTAAGAGCCAGCAGAAATAAACTGTCCAAACAGATCGGTGCTCTTATGGGCCAGGGAAAGAAAGAAGAAGCAGAAGAAGTTAAGAAGCAGGTAAGTGCTAATTCTGCAAGACTGACTGAATTAGAGGCAAAGGAAGCAGAGCTTTCTGAAAAGATCTTAAAGATCATGATGACTATTCCAAATATCATTGATCCAAGTGTACCGATCGGTAAAGATGACAGCCAGAACGTAGAGATTGAACGTTTCGGTGAGCCAGTTGTTCCGGATTTCGAGATTCCATATCACACAGATATTATGGAAAGCTTTAACGGAATTGACTTAGATGCAGCAAGAAGAGTAGCAGGAAATGGTTTCTACTACTTAATGGGTGATATTGCAAGACTTCATTCTGCTGTTATTGCATATGCAAGAGATTTCATGATCAACCGTGGATTTACTTACTGTGTACCACCTTTCATGATCCGTAGCAACGTAGTAACCGGTGTTATGAGTTTCGCTGAAATGGATGCCATGATGTACAAGATCGAGGGAGAAGATCTGTATCTGATCGGTACCAGCGAACATTCCATGATCGGAAAGTTTATTGATACCATTACTCCAGAAACACAGCTTCCTCTGACACTGACCAGTTATTCTCCATGCTTCCGTAAGGAGAAAGGTGCTCACGGAATCGAAGAGAGAGGTGTATACCGTATCCATCAGTTTGAGAAGCAGGAAATGATCGTTGTCTGCAAGCCGGAAGAAAGCCCAATGTGGTATGACAAGCTGTGGCAGAACACTGTAGATCTGTTCCGCTCTATGGATATTCCTGTAAGAACCTTAGAGTGCTGCTCTGGTGATCTTGCTGACTTAAAGGTTAAGTCCTGTGACGTAGAGGCTTGGTCCCCAAGACAGAAGAAGTATTTTGAAGTAGGAAGCTGCTCTAACTTAGGTGATGCTCAGGCACGCCGCTTAAAGATCCGTGTTCAGGGTGAAGATGGAACCAAGTATCTGGCTCACACCTTAAACAACACAGTAGTAGCT
The DNA here is from genome assembly GCA_900543885.1 of uncultured Clostridium sp. GTDB lineage: Bacteria > Bacillota > Clostridia > Lachnospirales > Lachnospiraceae > Enterocloster. The sequence continues at coordinate 11,937 of UQTA01000072.1, read as the reverse complement.
CCGCCACGTATGCTGATCGCATTCTTAGAGAACAATCTGCAGGCTGACGGTTCTGTACGTATCCCAGAGGTATTAAGACCTTATATGGGCGGTATGGAAGCTATGGTTCCAAAGAAGAATAAGTAATAAAATAATAACATAAATATATCCCCTGTATGTTCAGGGGATATATTTATAAATAATGAAGGACTGGAATTGAAAAAAGATTCCAGGAGCACATGATCCAGAAAGGTGGATGTTTGATGATCAAATTTAATCACTTCAATTTTAATGTATTAGATCTTAATAAGAGCCTTGCTTTTTATAAAGAAGCTTTAGGTTTGGAACCAGTGAGAGAGAAAGATGCTTCTGATGGCTCCTTTAAGCTGGTTTATTTAGGAGATGGAATTTCAGATTTTACACTGGAACTGACCTGGTTAAAAGACCGTACAGAGCCTTACAATCTGGGTGAATGTGAATTTCACCTGGCTTTTCATGTAGATGACTATGAGGGAATCCACAGAAAACATGAAGAAATGGGCTGCATCTGCTACGAAAACCCGGCAATGGGAATTTACTTCATCACAGATCCGGACGGCTACTGGATCGAGATCGTGCCAGAGCATAAGTAGGAGAGATGAGATAGAAAAAGACTAGGCAGTTATCCGTAAAAATGGATATACCTGGTCTTTTTTATTGTAAATATCCTTTAACTTAAAAATCCCCCACCATTTGGTGGGGGAAAAGCTTATATCTTATTTAAAGTCGCTGTATTTTTCTTCGCAATACTGGCAGCGATATGTTTCTGTCTTCTCATCGCTAAGATAGAAGATATGTGGAAGTTCCTGCTCAATAGAGGTGATGCAGCGAGGATTCTTGCAGTGGATCACATTGGTGATCTTCTTAGGCAGCTTTAATGCTTTCTTCTCTGCAATGCGGTCATCTTTGATAATATTAACAGTGATATTGTGATCAATGTATCCTAAGATATCCAGATCAACCTTATCCAGTCCGCCTTCAATCTTGATGATGTCCTTGCGGCCCATTTTATTGCTTCGTGCATTCTTGATAACAGCTACCTGGCAGTCTAATTTGTCAAGACCTAAGTGGTAGTAGATATCCAGGCTCTTTCCGGCCTCGATGTGGTCAAGTACGATTCCTTCTTTTAATCCGCTGATATTTAACATGGCTTTTCTACCTCCAGTAATGTCATGATCAGAGCCATACGAACATATACGCCGTACTGTGCCTGTTTAAAGTAAGCAGCTCTTGGGTCATCATCTACTTCAACAGAAATCTCATTTACTCTTGGAAGCGGATGAAGAACGAACATATCGTCTTTTGCCATAGACATTCTCTTTTTGTCTAAGATGTAGCAGTCTTTTAAGCGGATGTAATCTTCTTCGTTGAAGAAACGCTCTTTCTGTACACGAGTCATGTACAGGATATCCAGCTGACCGATGGAATCATCCAGACTGCCGATCTCTTCAAATGGAATGTTGTTTGCAACCAGAACATCCTCACGGATGCTGTCAGGAATGCGAAGTTCAGGCGGGGAGATGAGCACAAATTTTACACCCGGATAACGGACCATAGCGTTGATCAGGGAGTGAACAGTACGACCGAACTTTAAGTCGCCGCAAAGACCGATGGTTAAGTTGTCCAGACGTCCCTTTAAGGAACGGATAGTCATAAGGTCTGTTAAAGTCTGTGTTGGATGCTGATGTCCGCCGTCACCTGCGTTGATGACAGGGATACGTGCCTTCTGGGCAGCTACATAAGCAGCGCCTTCTTTTGGATGACGCATAGCGCAGATATCTGCATAGCAGGAAATCATGCGGATGGTATCAGCAACGCTTTCGCCTTTTGCTGCAGAACTGGAGTTAGCAGATGAAAAACCTAAAACATTACCGCCAAGGTTTAACATAGCAGCTTCAAAGCTTAAACGTGTACGGGTACTTGGCTCATAGAATAATGTAGCCAGCTTCTTGCCGTCGCAGACGTGGGCATATTTTGGAAGGTTATTCTCAATATCCCGTGCCAGCGCCAGAAGATCATCAATCTCCTCCACAGAGAAGTCTAAGGGATTCAATAAGTGTCTCATGTGATTCTCCTTTGCCTTTTATATTCAATTACATGATTTTGGGAAATACTATAACACTGAACCAGTGCGACAGCTGATCTTAGCCAGAATGGCACTGATTTTGTGCCTTGAGATATTCTTACACAAAAGCGGTTGGAAGTCAAGCACAATTATAGAAAAATGTAAAAAATTATATAACAGTTCAGCCTTGCGAAGATTTAGAGTCAAAAACACATTGAAAACTTGTTTTCATAAGTGCTTTTGACTCTAAATCTTCATAAGGCAGACGCCCAAAGCTTCTTGTCCGCTGCAAGCGGGCAAGAAGATGCAAGGCTGAACTGTAACAAATACCCTCACGATAACAGAGTAAGAAATATTTAAGGAACTTTCAAGGAAAAACAGAGAGCCTATTAAGGCTTATTGTGCTATAATTAGCGCAAAGCAAAATAAACAAGAAGGAGAGTTCTGTTTTGTGAATATAGAAGATCCGAAAAAAGCGTCTGCGGTCATCCGCGTAAAAGACCTTTATAAGATATACCGGGTAGGAGAAACGAAAGTCCGCGCATTAAACGGCGTCAGTTTTGAGATACCAAAGGGGGAGTTTGTAGCTATTGTAGGAACTTCAGGTTCCGGCAAATCGACCCTTTTAAATATGCTGGCAGGACTGGAAAAGCCAACAAAGGGCGAGATCCTTATTGGAAATGTACATATAGAAAAATTAACAGAAAAGCAGCTGGTAGCTTTCAGACGGGAAAAAGTAGGATTCATTTTTCAGTCTTACAATCTTTTAAATACCATGAATGCTATTGAGAATGTGGCTCTTCCTCTGGCATTTCGTGGTGTCCAAAAGAAAGAACGCCTGAAAAAAGCCAGAGAATACATGGAATTAGTAGGTGTAGAAAAGCAGGAAAAGCATATGCCAAACCAGATGTCAGGCGGCCAGCAGCAGAGAGTGGGGATTGCCAGAGCTTTAGTTGTAAAGCCGCAGATCATCTTTGCGGATGAACCTACAGGAAACCTGGATTCAAAGACGACAATGGAAGTACTGCAGCTAATGCAAAGAATTGTAAAGGAGCAAAATCAGACCCTTGTTATGGTTACCCATGATGATCATCTTGCTTCTTATGCAGACCGCCGGATACGGATCGTAGATGGCAAGATCGTAAATATAGAAGTGGGTCAGAGGAGAGAGTGAAAATGAGAAACAGTGTATGGAAAAGAATGGCGTTTTTAGCAGCGGTATGGATATTTGCCGCTGTCAGCTGCTTAAGTGCCTATGCCAGTGATTTTAAGCTGGGTTATAATACAAATGCCAGCAGCAACGATTACATATTTACAACGAAGGCGCCAAGGGGAAATATCGGAAAATCCATGAGCATTTCCTTCCGTGTCCGTGCTACAGATGAAGATATGAACAATCTGCGGGTCAGCCTTCTTGAAACCAGTGATTTCCAACAGATCGAAAGCAAAGGAGACAGCGATTACACCATTGATTATTATCCATTTGAGATCATGGAGACCACATTTACTGCAAAACATGTGGGAAATATCAAAGCAGGAAATGTAAAAAGTGTTTCTCTGTCTGCCAGAGTGCGTCGTGATGCAGGACAAGGCTATTACAGTATTCCCATCCAGTTAGAGTGGGATGGCGGTTCAGATGTAGATTACATTAATATATGGATCTCTTCCAGTACATCATCTTCTGCAGATGACGAAGAAGACAAAAAAGAGGGAAATTACTTTGTAGTAGGAGAGAATCAGTCAACACCAAGAGGTGTTTATCCTAATGTCCTTGATTTTGATGTGAATTTCCGCAATAAACGGGAGACAACGGCTCAGGATGTTACCATATCCATGGAGTTATCTGAGGATGATAAAAAGTTCCCCTTTGAGATCAATGACGGCAATTATGACCGTACTTATGACCGGATCCAGTCAGGGGAAAGTGTTTCGGCACATTACAGTATGGCGATCCGAAAAGATTCATACACCGGATATTACCCTATTAAATTTACCATTACCTTCCGTTTAAGCTCTGAGGGCGATCTTCATACAGAAGAAAATACATTTTTTGTTCATGTAGTATCTAAGGACAAGGAAGATGATCTTAGGGATTTTGATGCCAATGACCGTACCAAAGCCCGGGTGATCGTAGACAGTTATCGCACGGAACCTGCAGATGTATATGCAGGAGAAGAGTTTGATCTTATACTAAGTATGAAAAATGCCTCTTCCACAGTGCCTGCAAGTAATATTTTATTTAATCTGGAGTCAGAAAAAGTTTCAGACAGTGCTGTATTCACTACGGAAAGCGGAACTGCTTCTAAAGTAGTCAATTCCCTGGCACCAGGAGAGAGTACTGAGGTACGGGCACGTTTTACAGCCAAAGCAGGAGTAGACCAGCGTTCCTATGGTATTACAGTAAAAGAAAAATATGACAGCCCGGAATTTAAAAATGCAGAAGAGAGCATTATCGTGGATATTCCGGTTAAGCAGTATGCAAGACTGAGTACCAGCAATATGGATGTAATGCCGGATTCCATGACTGTAGGCTCTGAGTCTAATGTTATGTTTGGCATCAACAACACAGGAAAAGTAATTCTTTATAATGTAACTGTTAATTTTGAAGCAGATTCCATTAAACCAACAGATTATTATGTGGGAAATATCAAACCGGGCGAAACAGGAAATGTAGATACCATGCTTTCTGGTATTGCAGCTACTACGGATGACGGAACCGTCAAGGTGATCATCAACTACGAAGATGAAAATGGTCAGCCGGCAGAACCAGTGGAAAAAGAACTGACTTTATTGGTTAATGAAGAGGCAGAAGAAGACTGGAATATGGATATGCCGGAAGATATGGATGTATCCGGTCAGACAGATTCCGTGGCTGGTAATAAGCTGCGTCTGGCTGCCGGTGGTGTGATCCTGGCGGCTGTTATTGCAGCAGTGGTATTTGCAGTAAAGATTGTTAAGAAACGCAAAGAAGCAAAACAGAAAAGGGATGATGAAAATGAGATTTCATGATCTTCTGATGATGAGTGTCAATAACCTGCGCAGACGAAAATTACGAACATTTCTTACTGTTTTAGGTGTTATTATCGGTACAGCTTCCATTGTGGTCATGGTTTCCCTTGGAATCGGTTTAAATGAGATGACTATGGAACAGATCGCTTCCTGGGGAAGTCTGACTACCATAGAGGTATATGCAAATAATAATGGAAATAATGTAAGGATTTTAGGTGACTCTGGCTCATCTGCCTCTTCAAAAAGCGGAGAACCCTCTTATATTACGGATGAGGTAATTGCGGATTTTCAGAAGATTCCCTATGTGACAGGTGTATCACCAGTTTTGGAAATGAATGTGCTGATGCGTCAGGGGGCTTATGAGGCACAGTATATCAGACTTACCGGAGTCAGTCAGTCTTATTTAAAACAGCTGGACTTAGGAGAAGGACGCATTCCGGCCTCCGGGGAAATGGGAATGGTCTTTGGAAATGGAGTTTTGCAGAATTTTATGAATGCAAAAACAGGAAAAGGCTATTGGGACACAGGCGAATTGCCGGATGTGGATCTGATGGGAAAGCCGGTCTTTGTTGTTTTTGATATGGATGCCTATTACCAGAGTCAGGGAGGCGCAACAGGAGATGATGGAAACAGTGTAAAACCTCCGAAAAAGTATATGATCCCGGTTACAGGTATGATCGCAGGCGGGATTGATGACTGGAGCAATTATTCCTGGTCTGTGTATACAGATATTGATGGTTTGAAAGAGCAGCTGAAGAAAGCTTTTAAAAAAGGTACGGTGATCCCCGGACAACCTACGAATAAAAAGGGAAAACCGTTAAATTATATTGTATATAACAGTGCAGAAGTTTTTGTAGATGATATGGAACATGTAGCCCAGGTACAGAAGATGCTGGCAGAAAAAGGGTATCAGGTAAACAGTCAGATGGACTGGCTGGAAAGTTCCAGGAGACAGTCTAATATGGTGCAGGCAGTTCTTGGGGGAATCGGCGCTGTATCATTGTTTGTAGCAGCCATCGGTATTGCCAATACGATGATGATGTCTATTTATGAAAGGACCAAAGAGATTGGTGTTATGAAAGTATTAGGCTGTGATATGGGCAATATCCGCAGTATGTTTCTGATCGAATCCGGTTTTATCGGTTTTATGGGCGGAGTACTGGGAGCACTGCTAAGCTATGGGGTATCTGTGATCGTTAACCGCTTTGTAAGTATGTCTGATATGATGGGAATGAGCGGAAACTTGTCAAGGATTCCATTATGGTTGGTGCTTGCTGCCATCGGTTTTGCCATTTTTGTAGGTATGGCAGCTGGTTTTATGCCTGCTGTGCGTGCTATGAAATTAAGTCCTCTTGCAGCCATCCGCAATGAATAAAAGGTTACTGTACATGGGTAGGCACTTTTGGAACCGAAAGTGCCGTACGATAACGTAGTGGCAGCGGGAATTTGCCGTATTTAAATGCGAAGCCACGGCAAATTCCGTTGCTGGTCATGCAACGCATGAACAGTAACAGATCCATGCTGCTGATCCAGTCATAAGAAAAACTAATAAGTAAAACTTCTAAAAAGCACTTGCGTTATTAGCAGAAAACATATATATTAAAAGCAGTTGAAAGCACGGCGTGTGACTGGCGGAAAGTGGATCAACCACAGGGAGCACGCAGAAAGTGAGAGCCGTCCGCCTGGGCACAAAATGATATTTTTGTGTGCAGGTGGGCGGTTTTTTAATGTACCAGGAAATTCAGAAAATATCAGGAGGACTCTAACATGTATATGAAAAATCTGGAAGTGGAATTAAAAGAAAACACATATCCGGGCCGCGGTATTGTGATTGGAGAAAGCAAAGATGGCAAGAAAGCTGTTACAGCCTATTTTATCATGGGCCGCAGTTCAAACAGCCGTAATCGTGTTTTTGTAGAAGATGGAGATGGGATCCGCACCCAGGCATTTGATCCTGCAAAGTTAGAAGATCCAAGCCTGATCATCTATGCGCCGGTTCGTGTGCTGGGAAATAAGACGATTGTTACAAATGGTGACCAGACTGATACTATTTATAAGGGAATGGATCATCAGCTTACCTTTGAACAGTCTCTTCGCAGCCGTGAGTTTGAGCCGGACGGACCTAATTATACTCCGCGTATTTCCGGTATTCTCCATGTAGAAAACAAAAAATACAGCTATGCAATGTCTATTTTAAAGAGCAATCAGGGAAATCCGGATTCCTGTCTGCGTTTTACATTTGCTTATGAAAATCCGGTTCCGGGAATGGGACATTTTATCCACACATATATGCATGACGGCAATCCTCTTCCAAGTTTTGAGGGAGAGCCAAAGCCAGTAGAGATCGATGGAACGATTGATGAATTTACGGATAAGTTGTGGGGCAGCTTAAATGAAGACAACAAAGTATCCCTGTTTGTACGTTTTATTGATATTGAAACAGGTACATGGGAAACCCGCATTGTAAATAAAAATCAGTAAATACAAAAGGAGAACCTTACATGAAAGAACTGGAATTAAAATATGGATGCAACCCTAATCAGAAACCTGCAAAGATCTTCATGAATGACAATAAAGATCTGCCAGTCACCGTTTTAAGCGGTCGTCCGGGATATATTAATTTTTTAGACGCATTAAACGGCTGGCAGCTGGTAAAAGAGTTAAAAGAAGCAACAGGACTTCCGGCAGCAGCTTCTTTTAAACATGTATCTCCGGCCGGAGCAGCAGTAGGACTTCCTCTGACTGATGTTTTGCGAAAGATCTACTGGGTAGATGATCAGGGAGAACTTTCTCCGCTTGCAAGTGCTTATGCAAGAGCCAGAGGTGCAGACCGTATGTCCTCTTTTGGTGATTTTATTTCTCTGTCTGATGTATGTGATGTTGCGACAGCAAAACTGATCAAGCGCGAGGTTTCTGATGGTGTGATTGCACCAGGATATGAGCCGGAAGCACTGGAGATCTTAAAATCAAAGAAAAATGGAAATTACAATGTGATCCAGATCGATGCGGATTATGTACCGGAAGAATTAGAACGCAAGCAGGTATTTGGCGTTGTGTTTGAGCAGGGACATAATAATCTGAAAATCGATAAAGAACTTCTGAAAAATATTGTTACAGAAAATAAAGATCTGCCAGAAGAAGCAGCTATGGATCTGGTGATCTCTCTGATCACCTTAAAATATACCCAGTCTAATTCTGTCTGCTTCGTAAAGGGAGGACAGGCCATCGGTATTGGTGCCGGACAGCAGTCCAGAGTACATTGTACTAGATTGGCTGGCAGCAAGGCTGATAACTGGTATCTGCGCCAGAATCCAAAGGTATTAAATCTGCCATTTATTGACGGCATCCGCAGGGCAGACCGTGACAATGCCATTGACTTATATATTGGCGAGGACTATATGGACGTACTGGCAGATGGCAGATGGGAAAAGATCTTTAAAGAAAAACCGGAAGTATTTACAAGAGAAGAAAAGAGAGCCTGGCTTGACAGCCTTACAGACGTAGCATTAGGCTCTGATGCGTTCTTCCCATTTGGAGATAACATTGACAGAGCCCATAAAAGCGGTGTAAAATATGTGGCACAGCCCGGCGGCTCTGTAAGAGATGATCAGGTTATTGATACCTGTAACCAGTACGGTATGGTAATGGCATTTACCGGTATCCGTCTGTTCCATCACTAAAGTACGGCATGATCTGGCACTAAAACAGGATGCCGATTAAAAGAGTACATAAAAGCTTTAGGCAGCAGAGTATGCGTCCATCCGGCTGAATTTCAGGGGGAAAAACTTGTGATGAAAGACCTTACCAGAGAGCACCCGGATAAGATTTTGTGGCGCTTTCTGCTGCCTATGTTAGTCAGCGTTATGTTTCAGCAGATCTACAATATTGCAGACAGCTGTATTGCCGGCCGTTTTGCGGGAGAGGATGCCCTGGCGGCTGTAGGAGCGTCGTACCCGATTACTGTTATATTTATGGCATTTGCCGTAGGAACCAACCTGGGAGCCTCTGTTGTGGTTTCCAGGCTTTTTGGCGCTAAAAATATGGCGAGAATGAAGACGGCTGTAAGCACTGCATTTATTGTCTGCGCTTTTATGAGCTTTTTTCTCACACTCATCGGCTATTTCTTCTGCGGCAGTATGATGCGTGCTGTCCACACGCCGGAAAATATTTTTGCAGACGGACAGTTATATTTAAAGATCTACGTGTATGGTATTACATTTTTACTTTTATATAATGTGTGTACGGGTATTTTTACTGCTTTAGGTGACTCTAAAACACCTTTATATTTTCTGATCGGTTCCTCTGTGGGAAATATCATACTGGATTATTATTTTGTAGCCTGTATGGGCCTGGGAGTAGCAGGTGTTGCCTGGGCTACCTTTATTGCTCAGGGGATTTCCGCCATTTTGGCTCTTACGTTTCTGGCAATACGTCTGAAAAAGATAAACTGCCAGGGAACTTTTAAGTGGCTGGATCTTGCTCTTTTGGTTCAGATCGCGGCTATTGCCATTCCAAGTATCATGCAGCAAAGTGTTTTGTCTATTGGAAATATGTTTGTGCAGGAGATCGTAAACCGCTATGGTTCTGCGGTAATTGCCGGTTATTCCGGGGCGATCAAGCTTAATACTTTTGCTATTAATTCTTTTATGGCTCTTGGAAGCTGTCTTTCCAGTTATACAGCCCAGAATCTGGGAGCGGGAAAGAAGGAGCGGCTGCCTATGGGATTTCGTACTGGTATCCGTTTGTCACTAATCGCCTCCCTGCCCTTTGTGATCCTTTATTTCTTTGCCAGCAGACAGATGATGGGATTGTTTTTAAATGATTCAAGTACAGACGCTATCAATGCAGGACGGGAGTTTTTGCATATTGTAAGTCCCATGTATTTTATGATCTCTATTAAATTAATGACGGATGGCATTATCCGCGGTTCAGGTGCCATGCATTATTTTGTAATGGCTACTATACCGGATCTGATCTTGCGTATTCTGGTAGCATTACTTCTTACAAAACGTTTTGGAAGTACGGGAATCTGGATGGCATGGCCTTTTGGCTGGATCGCAGCTACTGTCCTGACGATTATTTTCTATCGCCGCATCATTTCAGGAAAATATGTGATACGTCTGTAGAGGTAATACATAGGCATTTCAGCCTTGCAAGTGGTTACAAACTATGGTAAAATTTTGGCAAGTATGTAAAAAATTGATATCCTAGATAAGGTGAGATACAGGAAGAGAAGGACAAAAGCCGGTGACAGAAGAGAACAGAAATACAGAAGAACTAATCACAGAAGAAGCAGTTGGAGAAGATACAGCTGCGGAAGATACATTTTCACAGGAGATGCCCGAAGAAACAGGGCTGGAAGAAGCCGGAGAGGAAGAAACAGGCGAAAAAATGAGTGAAGAAGAAATGGATGGGGAAGAAGAGTATGCGCCTGCTGCGAAAAAAGGCAATATCTTTATAACCATCTTCAAATATATCATAAAAATCTTTGGATATAGTTGTCTTTTTCTGCTCCCCTTTTTATCCTATTATTTATTTGAATATGTAACAGGAAATCTGGAAAACATACCTGCTTTTATGGCATTTTTAAACGTATGCTGGATTTATGTATTGTATCTGGCTCTTACAGGCATTGCAGGCACGACCCGCATATCTGTACCCGTTGTGTCGATTGCGTTGCTTTTGATATCCTTTGCGGAAACGTTTGTTGTAGATTTCCGCGACCGTCCGATCATGATCTGGGATGTGCTGGCGGTACGTACAGCCATGACAGTATCTGGAAATTACGTTTTTGATATTTCAGATAAGATGATACAGGCAGCAAAAGCAGTGATCGGTGCGAACATTTTTCTCTGGTTTTTCCCGGTCCATGCAAAGCATTTAAAGATGAAGCTGGTTTTAAGAGGCTTCTGCATTGGTACAGCAGCAGCTTTTGTTTTTGGATTTTATAATGCGGTTGTCCCGATCCATCAGCTGGGGATCAATATGTGGTCTGTGAATGAAACTTATGATTCCTGCGGCTATATTCTGTCTACAGCATTATCCTTCCAGTATGTGGTGAAAAAACCACCGGTTGAGTACAGCCATTCAAAGCTGGAAACCATTTATGAGGAGTTATTGTCTGAGGATGAAGAGAATCTGTATCAATCAAATGAGATTTTATCTCACAAAACAGAAACTCAGCCAGTGAACCTGATCTGCATTATGAATGAAAGCCTTTCTGACTTGCGGGTGGTTGGAGATTTTTCCACAAACCAGGAATATCTTCCATTTATCAACAGCCTGACGCAAAATACGGTAAAAGGAAATCTTTGTATGCCGGTGTTTGGTTCTATGACCAGCAATTCCGAATTTGAATTTTTAACAGGAGACTCGGTGGCTATGCTTCCGTCTAATTCCATTGCGTATCAGTTTAATGTGCAGCCAAACACCTGGTCTATGGTAAGTACGGTGAGAGCTCAGGGATACCGTGCAGTAGCCATGCATCCGTATCCGGGAGAAAACTGGAACAGAAAGACCTGCTATGCAAACATGGGATTTGATGAGTTTTTGGACTGGGACTTTTTTGAAGGCAGCGAACAGTTGCGCTATTATACCAGTGATCAGGGCGATTTTGAAAAAGTGATCCAGGCAGTAGAAGAAAAGGAAGATCCCCAGGATAAGCTGTTTATATTTAATGTTACCATGCAGAACCATGGCGGCTACGAGGGAACATTTGACGAGTTTGACCAAACGGTATGGCTCACAGGCGTTATGGAAGGAAAATATCAAAAAGCAGATCCGTATCTGTCTTTGGTAAAGCGCTCAAATGCTGCGTTTGCTTATCTTTTGGATTATTTCAGTCC
>UQTA01000071.1 GCA_900543885.1 uncultured Clostridium sp. | reverse complement strand
GTTTTGCTACTTGGTTTTCGTAGCCTTCTACCATTGTCCAAACGTCACCATCAAGGTTCTATCCTATAATTAGCAAGGCTGTTCCAACTTGCACTGGTTACTTCTCGACGTTTCCGACTGCTTTGACGTTAGCACAAACGAATACTCTGGATTTTGAGTATATTTGAACCTATTTGTTCACATTTAATTGTATTTTTAGTTACTTATCTTTCCTCCTGAATTAGATTTGGAGTCAAAAGGTCTTTGACATCCCCCCCTAATTCATGTTTTTTATTATACTATATTGCACCAGAAAAAGGAAGTCTTAGAAGAACCGAATCTTCTTTACCATCTCTACAAATTCCCGGTTGTTTCTGGTCTTTGCAAAGAGATCCAGTATCTTTTCGACTGCCTCATCCGGCTTCAGAGAATTGGTCGCTTTACGGATAATATCCACTGCCTCTGCCTCTTCTTTTGTAAGGAGCAGATCATCTCTTCTGGTTCCGGATTTTAAAATATCAATGGCTGGGAAAATACGTTTTTCAGACAGCTTGCGGTCCAGTACCAGTTCCATGTTGCCGGTACCCTTAAACTCTTCATAAACCACATCATCCATACGGCTGCCTGTATCAACTAAAGCAGTGGCAAGAATGGTCAGACTGCCCTTTTCACGCATATTTCTTGCTGCACCAAAGAAACGTTTCGGCATATGGAGAGCCGCCGGGTCAAGACCGCCGGAAAGAGTACGGCCGCTTGGAGCAACTGTCAGGTTATAGGCTCTTGCCAGACGGGTAATACTGTCTAAGAGAATGATCACATCTCTTCCATGCTCTACCAGACGTTTTGCCCGCTCGATCACCATTTCTGATACACGTTTATGACGCTCCGGCAGTTCATCAAAAGTGGAATAAATAACTTCTACATTTGGCCCTACAATGGCTTCTTTGATGTCTGTTACTTCCTCAGGACGTTCATCGATCAGCAGGATCATCAGATGCATGTCCGGATGGTTGGCGGTAATGGCTTTTGCCACCTGCTTTAAGAGGGTGGTCTTACCTGCTTTTGGCGGGGAAACGATCATACCACGCTGTCCTTTTCCGATCGGTGCCAGCAGATCTAATACACGCATGGCAACAGAGGTTTTCTCTCTTGGATTTTCCATGTGGAGACGCTGATTTGGAAAGATCGGGGTCAGATCCTCAAAGTTTGGCCTGGTTTCTGTAGCACTTAACGGATAGCCATTCACTGTTTTAATATAAAGCAGCGCAGCGAATTTTTCTGTGGCTGCCTTTACTCTTCTGTTTCCGTTAATGATATCTCCGGTTTTTAAGTTGAAGCGGCGGATCTGTGACGGCGCTACATAGACATCATTTTCTCCTGGAAGGAAGTTTTCACAGCGGATGAAACCGAAACCATCAGGCATAACCTCTAAGATACCATTTGCCTCAATCCCACTGTCTAATTCTGCCATATCCTGAGTGGACAGTCCCAACGCGTCATTTCTGTATTCCGGTCTTGTCACCCGCTCCTGGCTTTCTGTATTCTGACCATAGGACTGACTGGAAGCAGAATAGCTCTGGCCGGCATAAGCTGCTGCCTGTGGCTGGGATGCTGGGCTGGCAGCTTCTGTATTGTTTAAACTACTGCCATTGTTTCCGCTGTTGTTGTTATTATTGCTATTATTATAATTGTTGCTATTATTGTAATTATTGCTGCTATTGTTGTTATACCGGTTATTATTGTAATTGTTATTTCCGTAGGTGCGGATCTGTGGACGGGTCTGTCCATATCGCTCGTAGCTGCGATTATTTCTCTGGTTATCCCGGAAACGATTCTCCTGTGGACGGGATTCCTGGAAACGTGTCTCCTGCGGACGTGTTTCCTGTACACGGTTCTCCTGCGGGCGGGATTCCTGAACGCGTTTTTCTTGAGTTCGTTTTTCCTGGACATGGTTTTCCTGCGGTTTGGAAGCCGGAACCTGTTTTCCCTTTTCTTCATGTTCACATAAAAGATTAATAAGCTCTGCCTTGCGAAGGCCGCTGATGCCTTTTAGTCCCACATTTTTTGCCATATCCTTTAAAACAGCAAGGGACATTGTTTCTAATTTTTCACGCATATTATTTCTCCTATCTGCTATGCATTAATGATCGCAATATATGTAATTTCTCACGTTGTATAATACGGGATTTTTTCCAGATACAGAAAGTTCCTTAAAACTAAATAGATAGAGCCTGCAGGCAGAATGAAACTGCAGGCTGTGCTTCTCTTTTTTCATTATAATACGAAAATTCTACTCTTTCAACCACTTCATGTGTGCTTTTATCGTCTTTTCATAGCCATTATCCGATGGTTCATAGAAAACAGTTCCTTCCATACCGTCTGGAAGATATTGTTGATTTACATAATGTTTCGGATAGTCGTGGGCATACTTGTAGCCTTCCCCATGTCCTAGTTTTGCCGCACCTTTGTAGTGGCGATCCTGAAGATGGACCGGAACCGGCATCGTACGGGTGGTCTTTACATTTTCCATGGCATTCTGAATTGCCACACAGGCTGCATTGCTCTTTGGAGCACAGGCTACATAAGACGCCGCCTGTGAAAGGATGATCTGGGCTTCAGGAAGTCCGATGCGCTCTGCAGCAAGGGAAGCACTCACTGCCACGCTTAAAGCCTGTGGATCTGCATTTCCCACATCTTCAGATGCACAGATCATAATACGGCGGGCAATAAATTTAATATCTTCCCCGGCGTACAGCATGCGGGCCAGATAATAAACTGCCGCATCCGGATCCGAACCGCGCATGCTCTTGATAAAGGCAGAAATGGTGTCGTAATGGTTGTCCCCATCCTTGTCATAACGCACTGCCCGCTTCTGAATACATTCCTGGGCAGCTGCAAGATCAATATGTATGAAACCATCTTCACTGCGCTCTGTGGTGAGCGCACCCAGTTCAATGGCATTTAAAGCGGCTCTTGCATCACCATTGGCTGTATCTGCCAGGAAATCCGCTGCATCTTCATCCAGTTTTACCCGGTATGTCCCCATTCCCCGTTCTGAATCTGTAACCGCCCGGTGGAGCAGCTGTTTGATGTCTTCTTTTTCCAGTGGTTTTAACTCAAAAATACGTGATCTGGAAAGAAGAGCCCCGTTTACCTCAAAATAAGGATTTTCCGTGGTAGCGCCGATCAGCGTCAGTGTACCGTCTTCTACAAAAGGAAGAAGATAATCCTGCTGGCCTTTATTGAAACGATGGATCTCGTCTACAAACAGAATGGTACGTTTTCCAAACATACCCATATTGTTCTTTGCCTCTGCAACCACTTCTTCCATATCCTTTTTGCCCGCCACTGTGGCGTTGATCTGTTTAAAATCTGCCTGGGTGGTGTTGGCAATTACCTTTGCAAGAGTGGTTTTTCCTGTACCAGGGGGACCATAAAATATAACTGATCCCAGTTTATCCGCTTTGATCGCCCGGTAGAGCAGCTTATCTTTTCCAATGATATGCTGCTGTCCCACTACTTCATCCAGTGTCCGCGGCCGGAGTCTGGATGCCAGAGGGGATTCTTTTTCCATGGTATTTTCTCTCATATAATCAAATAAATCCATTTTATTTTTCCTTTATACCCTTTTATTCGATCAGCAGTTCATCTGCTGTTACAAAAACATATCCTTCCTTCTGCAGTATGTCGATCAGCTCCAATGCCGCTTCTACAGAGGAAGAAAATATATCGTGCAACAATATAATATCCCCATCTTTCACATCTTTCAAGACCCGGCGAAGGATCTTTCCTGTATCTTTTAACTTCCAGTCCAGGGAATCCACAGACCAGAGAACCGGGGTCATTCCAATCTCTTCTTCCAGTTCCTCATTCCAGTCCCCATAAGGCGGACGTATATATTCCGGACGTTTGCCGGTAATAGCTTCAATCTGTTTCTGGGTATGTTCTACTGCTTCACAGACCGCTTCAGGCCCTGCTTTTGTTAACTGAATATGCTCATAACTGTGGTTGCCAATAAGATGTCCTTCATCGCTCATCCGCTTTACAATGTCTTCATTGCCTTCTATATTCTTTCCCATCAGGAAAAATGTGACATGGACATCCCGCTCTTTTAAACCATCTAATAAAACGGGAGTACATTTTCGGCTGGGACCATCATCAAACGTCAGCGCTACATACTTCGGCTGACCGGCTGCTTTTGAAAGGACCGGAAGAGAAAATATTTTTTCTATTTCTGTATGATCATTTTTTATAAAGAGAACAGACAGAAGAAGATCTGTTGTCAGCAGCAATAAAAAGAAATACTTTATATATCGATTATGCACGATTCACCTGATCATTGATATCTGTTTATTTTATGCACAAACAGGCAAAAAAATCCACTTTTGAAGCAGATTCTGGCTGAACTGTTATGGTTCAACTCCATTTTTACTTCAAAAGTGGATTGTGAATATCCTTTGGCGTCAGATCTTATCAGCCTGGTGCCTGACCTGTTATTACACCGTCATTATTTGCATTGCCAGAAGAATCGCCCTTTACTCCCGGTCCGCCGTTTTTTCCGGTTACTTTCTGGTTGTTATTATCAGATGAAGTTTCGGAAGTCTTCTGACCAGATGAGGCAGAAGTCTGATCTACCGGAGTGATCTGGACATTTCCCGAATCAGGGGTAATCTGCCCATTCTGAGTATTCTGCCCGTCAGCCTGTGCTTCCTGCGTACTCAGATGTCCATCTGATGCAGCCTGATACATTATACCATTGATCTCTACTGATCTGCCCGCTACCATACGGCCATCTGAAGGATCCAGGTAATAATGAAGACCGTTTACTTCGATCATGCCTGTTGCCATACGTCCATCACCATTAAAGTAATACCAGGCGCCGTCTAACTGTCTCCAGCCGGTCGCCATGTCACCGGAGCCTTTCAGATAATACCTGCCTCCTGCATCTGTCAGCCAGCCAGTCTGCATCACACCGTCACTGCCAGTGTAGTACCAGGTTCCATGATCATTGACCCAGCCTTTTAACAGATCGCCGGAACTGCCCAGATAATACCACTTGCCGCTTTGGTTCGTCCAGCCAGTGATCATTTTTCCAGAATTTTCCAGATAATACCGCTTACCGCTGACTTCGATCCAGCCGGTCTTCATCACACCGTCATTGTCTGTATAGTACCAGGTTCCATTGTCATTGACCCAGCCTTTCTTTACAGCGCCGCTGCTGCCAAGGTAGTACCATTTACCATCTTCTGCCTGCCAGCCTGTTTTCATCTTTCCGGTCGTGGTATCCAGATAATATCTTGCGCCTGCCACTGTGATCCAGCCGGTAGATGCAAGACCGTCTTTATCCATGTAATACCAGTCATCTCCATCTTTTGCCCAGGCGTTCTTCTGTTTTTCATAATTGGCGTAATAATACCGTTTTCCATTAATGGTACGCCAGGTGTTGGCCGGTATTACAGAGGTAAAATCCTTAAACTGGAAATCAATATCCACCCTTGTATTGATTCCCTTTACAGAACCGCTGCTGGTTGCCTGCCACATCACCGGATTCTGGTAGCTTGGACGGGCAGAATATCTTGCTACCCATACTGGATAATTCATCTGGCTCATATCCAGTTTATTTTTCAGCCAGTTATCATTAGCATAAATAATAGGGTAATAACCTGCTGCAGAAATCCGCTTGCAGAAAGCATTTGCAATGGCTGCCAGCTCTGCTTTTGAAAGATTTCCCTGTGTAGAATCTTCCATATCAAAAGCCACCGGATACGAAACAGGATAATCAGCGATCAGATTTAACACAAAATCAGCTTCCTGGACTGCCATATCTGTAGTAGTAGCCAGTGAATAGATATAAACACCCACTTTAATGCCGTTTGCAGCTGCATTCTGTATGTTTTTATGGAAATAGGGATCCACTGCTCCTTTGGAACGTGTTCCCAGCATAACAAATGAAATATCATCCTTTGCCACCTGGCTCCAGTTGATCTCCTCTTGCCAGCGGGATACATCAATACCACGATAAAGCACATTTTGGATGGAACTTCCATCCGGCATCTGATACATACCGTTTACTTTCTTCCAGGCATTGGCATTCGTGGTGGTATCACTGGAAGTATTATTTGAAGTGTTGCTATTGTTGGTATTATTTGTATTGTTTGAATTATTTGTAGTCGTTGTATTATTGGCAGCCTGATTGGAAGATGTATTATTTCCCGGATCTCCCGGGCCGCCTGAGGAAATCTCACTCACCCGTGAAGCATCCTCTCCCGGACCTGCTGCCAGCGCAGTAACAGGACTTCCCAGGCTTGTAAGTCCCAGAACACCTGCTAATGCCAGTGCCCGGCAGCGTTTTATGATCTTATCTGCATTGTTCATATTTTTCTCCTGAAAAAAGGGGATGTCTGTTTCCCGACATCCCCCTATATTGTCCCCTAAAATCTTCCGTTTGCGAAAATCTTCTGAAAATCTCTTTATCAGCCTGGTCCGTCTGTACGGCCTGATACTAAGGTATCTGAATTAGAATTGGATGAATTGTTTGACGGATTGGCTGATGTATTATTGTTGCTGCTGCCAGTAGACGGTCCGTTATTGCTGGAGCTGCTCTTCACACCAGGTCCGCCGTTTTCACCTGTCACACCGCCGGAAGAGGAAGTGTTTGTGCTTGCAGGAGTCTGTGCTGATACTCCGCTTGCATTCTGGCACACACCGCTTGCGTCAAAGTTGTAGGTCGTTCCATTGATATCCAGGGAAGTTCCTGCTGTCATCTTTCCGCTGTTTGACGGGTTCATGTAATAGATCTTATTGTCTACCTGGATCCAGCCGGTCATCATATGGCCATTGGTATTGAAGTAATACCAGGAATTATCAATCTGCTTCCAGCCTGTGCTCATTTTGCCGTTGCTCTGATCCATATAGTATTTGCTGCCTTCACTGTCTGTCAGCCAACCGGTAAGCATACGGCCATCTGTATTCAGGTAGTAGTAATCATTGTCTACCTTTGCCCAGCCGGTCATCATCTTTCCGTCTGTTCCAAACAGATACCAGCTGTTTTTGATCTGTGCCCAGGAATTAACTACACACTTACCATTGCTCTGGAAATAATACCAGGAGCCTTCCATCTGGCGCCATCCGGTTCCCATGGTACCATCACCACGCATAAAGTAATAGTCATTTCCGATCTTTAACCAGCCGGTGACCATGGTACCGTCCTCTAAAAAGTAGTACCATTTGCCATATTCCGGATTAACCCAGCGGCTCTGGGCCATCACACCGTTTGGACGAAAGAAGTACCATTTCCCATCGATCTGTTTAAATCCGGTAGTCATATGTCCATCGGAAAGATCCATATAATATTTGCCGTCACTGGTTTCAAGCCAGCCTGTATAAGTTTTGCCCTGATAGATGTAGGTCCAATGATCATTTGTCTTGGTCCAACCATCTGCGGCATATGAACTGAACGCAGACCCTAGCGCCATAGCGCCGATCATACCGGCTGCTGCAAGGGCTGCGAAGTATTTTTTACGTCCCATGTTTTTCCTCCTGTTGTTTTGAACGTCCTCTCGGAACATTTGAATGTTCGCCCGGAACATTTAACATATACCCTTTTTTAAGTATAGCACAAATGAAATATCCATGATTAACATTTTTATTACATTTTTCTGAAAATGAATATAGGATTAAAAAAACTGCTTTAATTCTTTCATCAGCTTTTTATAATACCTCTTTGCATACCGGTACATGATAATGGTATATTCTCCGAATTCATCTCCCAGACTTGCTTTGTATACAGCCCATAAACTCCAGAGGAAACCGCCTAAAGCCGAATCTGCATAGGTGATGAACCGCTCTCTGTCCTCCGGCTTGCGCTGCAGGTACAGTTCCAACAGCTTTTCTGTCTGTTCTTCTTCATAATAAGAATAGATAGCACACATGGAAACATCCATTAACGGATCACACATGCCTGCATACTCCCAGTCAAGAAGTTTTGCACTATGATCCGGGAAAATCAAAAAGTTATCCACATTTGCATCAATATGACATAAACATTGTGGAAGATTCATTTTTTCCAAAGCGTCTAAAAGCTGATTTACCCATTCACGGACCTGGCTGTAGTCTTCAAAGGGAATACCGCCATGCTCCAGGCAGAGTTTTTCATAAAAATTAATCCGTTCTCTGATATCAAAGCTATGCCCCACTTGCAGGCCTGCTTCATGAAGCCTGCGCACCATATCCATGCAGACCTTCATATCATCCCAGTTATCTGCACTGGCATTGCGGGTATTTTCATAGTATTCAGAGATTTTATATCCATTGGACGGATTCAGATACAGTACATGTTCTGTAATGCCTAATGGACGAATGGCATCATATACTTCTTTTTCCTGTTCTCTGTTAATAAGAAGTTCTGTACCTGGTCCCGGAATACGGCAGATACAGTGATGATCTCCTGTGCGGAATAAAAATGACTTGTTGGTCATACCGGATTTTAAACATTTAATATCTGTGATCTGAGATTCCGGCACATGGAATACCTCTGCCACCAACGCCATTGCCGCATTGTCTGAATGATTCTGGTACCGGGTATCAAACAGCCGCAGCTCTTCCAGATTTTCAAATTCGTATACCTGGTTATCTGGCTGGCGGTTAATATCCATTTCAATCTCATCCCATTTGGACGCAGGTATCCCGCAGGCTTCTTCCGTCTGCTTTAACAACTCTTTATTTTCTTTTTCCAGACGGCGTTTTGCCTCTCCCTTCAGCATATCCACATAAGGCTGCTCCCAGTAAAACTGCTCTGTTCCGGGGATCTGGTAATAAGCCTCTAATACAGGAAGGAACCTTGCAGAAAACTCCCTGGAAAGATACACAGGGCCGTACATAAACCATGCATCTTTTCCACCTACATTTACGTCACTGATACGGCCTTTTTTATTGAAGGTAAGACACCATTCTTTTGTCTCCCCTTCTTCATGGGCTGCACTGTACCAGGCACCGCATTCATACGTATGATACATATTTTCACGCATCCAGTTGTCAGAGGAAAGAATGTATACATTGCGGCCCTTTAAAAATTTTCTGGCTCTGTATACAGTAGCCAGCGTATTTTTACAGGAATATTCCGGATTATATAACAGCTTTACATCAAATTTATCAATCAGATATTCAAATTTTTCTTTTAAGTAGCCTACTGCAATAGTAATATCATAGATTCCCACTTCATGAAGCTGTTTGATCTGACGCTCGATCATACGCTCTCCAAACACTTCTAACAGACCCTTGGGAGTTTCGAAAGTAAGAGGCACAAAACGTGAGCCAAAACCGGCCGCTATGATCAGCGCTCCATCTACTTTATAAGGTTTTAACAGTTCTTTTCCCTTTTCCAGAAGTACAAGCCGCTTTTCTTTTCCCGCCTCTTCTTCTGCAATGTATCCTTCTGCCAGACATTCCTTTACCAATCCATTGACTGTCCCAAGGGAAAGATCCATTTTCTTAGCCATCTCACGCTGGGTAATATCCGGTTTTTCTAATATATTTCTGCACACCAGTGCCTGTCGGTCCATATGATCCTAACTCCTTTTCCCATTATCTATATGTTCATTTTTATATGAATTTAAAAATATATGAACATTATAGCACAGGCAGTTAAAAACTCAAGATAATGCTTGAATAAATTTCAATAAAAAAGATCCTTCCGCAACCGGTAAATGGTTAGCGGAAGGATCTTTTTTTGCTATGGTTTGATTTATGTAATTAACATATCTAGTATAATCCACAATAATTATCCGCCCCTTTCACTTGTCTAAATTTCCATCTGCCGCGTTAGCTTCAATCGACGATGCTACCGGCATCGCCTCATTCAGCTTCCTTGCACATGAAAATTTATCCTGCGTGTAAGGGATCGGTAATTATCGTGGATTATACTAGTTAACTGTGGATTAAACCTCAAAGATCAGGTCGCCGTAGCTTGGCATTGGCCATAATTCTTTGTCTACCAGCATTTCCAGCTTATCTACCGGAGTTCTTAATGCTGTCATTGCAGGAACAACTTCCTCATGGTAAGCAACTGCCTGGTCTCTGCCGCCGCCCATTGCTGCGCACTTTTCAGTGATGTCGGTCAGATTTGCAAGTGCAACCTTGGTTTCTGCCAGTAAATCAGAGGTTTCTAACAGAAGCTCTGTCTGGGTGCTTACATCTGCCTCTGGGCATGCACTCTTTACTGCGGAAATAGAAGAAGCAAGTGCGGTTGTATATTTAATAACAGCTGGGATGATCTGCTTTCCAGCCATATCGATCATAGTCTTTGCTTCGATATTGATGGCTTTTGCGTAGCCTTCATACTCAACTTCTACTCTGGACTCCAGCTCAGTCTTTGTAAATACGCCGAATTCTTCAAACAGCTTCACAGCCTTATCTGTTACCAGTGCCGGGATTGCATCTACCATGGACTTGATGTTTGGAAGTCCTCTTCTCTCAGCTTCTGCTACCCACTCATCAGAGTAACCATTTCCATTGAATACAACTCTCTTATGAGCTGCCAGAGTTTCCTTGATCATGTCATGTACAGCCATATCAAAGTTGTCTGCTTTCTCCAGTTTGTCAGCTGCTTCCTTGAAAGCTTCCGCAATAATGGTATTTAATACTGTATTTGCAGATGCAATAGAGTCGGAAGAACCTACCATACGGAACTCAAACTTATTTCCTGTAAATGCAAATGGTGAAGTTCTGTTTCTGTCAGTTGCGTCCTTATCAAAGTCAGGAAGAATATCAACACCTGTCTTTAAGGTTCCGCCCTGCTTGGAGTGAGTTGCCTCACCAGTATCACAAAGCTGATCGATAACATCTTCCAGCTGCTCGCCTAAGAAGATAGAAATGATCGCTGGCGGTGCCTCGTTTGCTCCCAGTCTGTGATCATTTCCTACATTAGAAGCAGATTCTCTTAACAGGTCTGCGTGAATATCAACTGCCTTGATAATGCATGCCAGAACTAAGAGGAACTGGATGTTCTCATGAGGTGTATCTCCCGGATTCATCAGGTTGGTGCCATCATCTGCTGTCAGGGACCAGTTGTTATGCTTACCGGAACCATTGACACCTGCAAATGGCTTTTCATGAAGGAGGCATGCCAGTCCATGGCGCTCTGCCACTTTCTTCATGGTCTCCATAACGATCTGGTTATGGTCTACAGCCTGGTTTACACCTTCGTAAATCGGTGCCAGCTCATGCTGTGCAGGAGCTA
This sequence comes from uncultured Clostridium sp., assembly GCA_900543885.1. Classification (GTDB taxonomy): domain Bacteria; phylum Bacillota; class Clostridia; order Lachnospirales; family Lachnospiraceae; genus Enterocloster. The sequence continues at coordinate 5,197 of UQTA01000071.1, read as the reverse complement.
CTTCATTATGCTGTGTCTTTGCAGGGACGCCTAATTTCCACAGTTCTTTGTTTAAATCGCTCATATAAGAACCGATGCGTTCGCGGATAACGCCAAAATAGTGATCATCCATTTCCTGACCTTTTGGAGGCATTGCTCCGAAAAGAGTACGGCCAGTATAGATCAGATCTTTACGCTGTAAGTATTTTGCACGATCTACAATGAAATATTCCTGCTCAGGTCCTACAGAAGGAACTACACGCTTTGCAGTGGTATTCCCAAAGAGACGAAGGATACGCAGCGCCTGCTCATTTACTGCCTGCATGGAACGAAGAAGAGGTGTCTTCTTATCCAGTGCCTCGCCCTTATAGGAGCAGAAGGAAGTAGGAATGCAAAGGGTAACACCAATAGCATCTTCTTTTAAGAAGGCTGGGGAAGTACAATCCCATACTGTATAACCTCTTGCCTCGAAAGTTGCTCTTAAACCGCCGGATGGGAAGGAAGATGCATCAGGCTCGCCCTTGATCAGTTCCTTTCCGGAGAATTCCATGATCACTTTTCCGTCTACCGGTGCTGAAATAAAGGAGTCATGTTTTTCAGCAGTTACTCCGGTCAGTGGCTGGAACCAGTGGGTAAAATGGGTTGCGCCATGTTCAATGGCCCAGTCCTTCATGGCATGTGCCACAACGTCTGCAATACTTGGATCCAACTCAGCGCCATCTTCAATGGTCTTTTTCAGTTTTTTGTACACACTCTTTGGCAGACGGTCTTTCATGACTGCGTCATTAAATACGTCCTTGCCAAACATCTCTGAAACACTTACTACTTCGCTCATAGATTCTCCATCCTCTCTTGCATCATTTTCCATAATTCCGTTACTGTTCATGTATTGCATGGCCAGCAACATAAATCCTCTTGTTGGGATGTTTTTCTTTTGCCAATCATGGCACATCCCTTACTATCTTTGCATGAAAACTTAATTTTTTTAAGTTTGCAGGCATCAGGTAGTAAAAAAGGCGCTCTCCTGATATAGAGAACGCCTTCGTTCTTTCTTAAAATAAACCATTTTTTTTAAAATTGCAAGTGGTTTTTTAAAAAAAGATTTTGTATGATACCTATATTATTTTCAGGCTTTTCCAACAGAACCAAACAGTTCCATTTTTTCCTTAACAGTAGCCTTGATTGCTTCTGCACCTGGAGCTAAGAGTTTTCTTGGGTCGAATCCCTTACCCTCTAAGTCTTTTCCAGCTTCGATATACTTTCTGGTAGCCTCTGCAAAGGACAGCTGGCACTCAGTATTTACATTGATCTTAGCAACGCCAAGGCTGATTGCTTTCTTGATCATGTCAGCTGGGATTCCGGTACCGCCGTGAAGAACTAATGGCATATCGCCAACTTCTTTCTTAACATTCTCCAGAACCTCGAAGTTTAATCCCTGCCAGTTAGCCGGATATTTGCCGTGGATATTGCCGATTCCTGCTGCCAGGAAATCAATTCCCAGATCTGCGATTGCCTTGCACTCCTTAGGATCTGCGCACTCGCCCATACCGATCACACCGTCTTCTTCACCGCCGATAGAGCCAACTTCAGCCTCTAAGGACAGACCCATAGCATGTGCGATCTTTACCAGTTCCTTGGTCTTCTCAACGTTTTCTTCGATCGGATAGTGGGAACCGTCAAACATAATGGAGGAAAATCCTGCTTTGATACACTTATAGCAGCCTTCATAAGTACCATGATCCAGATGCAGCGCAACAGGTACAGTGATCTTCAGCTCATCGATCATAGCAGATACCATAGCTGCTACGGTCTTGAAACCGGTCATGTACTTTCCTGCGCCTTCAGATACACCCAGGATAACAGGGGAATTTAATTCCTGTGCTGTTAAAAGGATGGATTTGGTCCACTCAAGGTTGTTGATATTGAACTGGCCTACTGCGTATTTGCCTGCTCTGGCTTTTTCAAGCATTTCTTTTGCTGATACTAACATTTTTATTCCTCCTTGAACATACTGCAATTTTGCACTGTGTCCCGGATTATCCGGGCACCTGTCTTTGTTAAATATATAACTTTGTTATATTCTTAACGTACTAACCCATTATACTCTATCTTGTCCTAAAATGGAAGCTATTTTAAGCAATCCCAAGAATATTCTTTACAGTTTCACCCATTTTATCCACGTCGCATTCTGTATTGTGGCGGATCACTGCGCTGCGCAGTTCTTCTACTGCCTTTGGAACCGGTGTGCCGGATACTTCAGACAGCTCATCTACTACTGCAAATTCATCCTTTCCTTCTACTGCAGACTTACCTTTAATAGCCTCTAAAACGCTGTGGGAGAACTTGTATGGGCTTGCGGTAGATGCAATCACAGTCTTGGTCTGATCCCCTGTTTCTGCCTTATATGCATTGTAAACGGTAGCTGCAACACCTGTATGGGTATCGATCAGGTATCCTGTATCTTCAAAGATCTTGCGGATAGTTGCCTCATTCTGTGTCTCTGTGGCAAAACCGCCTCTGAAATCGGACATAAACTGACGCATCTTCTCTGTGACTGTATAACTTCCCTTTTCAGACAGATCCTTCATCAGTGCTGCATCTGCTGCTGCATCACAGCCAGTGCTTAAGTAGATCAGACGCTCTAAGTTGCTGGAGATCAGGATGTCCATGGAAGGAGAATTGGTCAAGATAAATTCTCTCTTTCTGTCATAAGTTCCTGTAGTAAAGAAATCATACAGAACTTTATTGTCATTGGATGCACAGATCAGAGTTTTGATCGGTACGCCCATGTGTTTTGCAAAATATGCTGCAAGGATATTTCCAAAGTTGCCGGTAGGAACTACCACATTGATCTCTTCACCATTTTCGATCTGTTCATTTTCCAGCAGTTTTGCATATGCGTATACATAGTAAACTACCTGAGGCACCAGACGGCCAATGTTAATAGAGTTTGCAGAAGAGAACTGGAAACCAGCCTCTGCCATCTCTTTTTCAAGTTCTTTGTTGCCAAACAGCTTCTTTACCCCTGTCTGCGCATCATCAAAGTTTCCATGAATGGCAACTACGCTGGTATTATCACCTTTCTGGGTACGCATCTGCAGTTCCTGAACCTTGCTGACACCACCCTTTGGATAGAATACAATAATACGTGTTCCTGGAACGTCAGCAAAACCTGCCATAGCTGCTTTTCCCGTATCACCGGAGGTAGCAGTCAGGATCACGATTTCTTTATCTGCGTGGTTTTTCTTTGCAGCAGTGGTCATAAGATGAGGAAGAATGGAAAGTGCCATGTCTTTGAAAGCAATGGTACTGCCATGATAAAGCTCCAGGAAATACGCTCCGTCTGCCTTTGCTAAAGGCGCGATCTCCTCTGTATCAAACTTGCTGTCATATGCGCTTGCGATACAGGTTTTCAGTTCTTCCTCTGTATAGTCTGTCAGAAAAAGCTTCATCACTTCATAGGCTGTTTCCTGATAGGTCATTCCTGCAAGCTGTGCTAAAGTCTTGTCCAGCTTCGGGATCTCTGTAGGCATGAAAAGTCCGCCGTCTTCTGCCAGACCCTTTAAAATGGCCTGTGACGCTGTAACACCTTTCTGTCCGCCTCTGGTACTTTCGTAGGATAATGCCATGATTTTTCTTCCTCTCTTATTCTTAAAATTTATGTGACAGTTCAGTTTTGCAAAGATCCAGGTGCAAAAACATGGTCGAAACCTGTTTTTGTAAGCGCGTAATTACTTTTAATCCTGAATCTTTATTTTTCAAAAAGTGTAACATATTTCAATGCGTGCCGCAATATAAAAAAGTTTTTTGACAGCTACACTTGTGCTATACTGTTGCTATGCATGCGTGCATATCCGGCAATACTGTACTGCCAGAATAAATCCAAGGGGATACCTCAGGAGGTAACATACATATGACCTATGATAATATAGTAACCGGAACCTTTTTAAAACGTCCCAACCGCTTTATCGCCTATGTAGAGATAAATGGAGCTATTAAAACCTGTCATGTAAAAAATACAGGCCGCTGCCAGGAACTTTTAGTGCCAGGCTGCACCGTTATTCTGGAATTTCATCCCAAAGCAAAGGAAATGAAGCGGAAAACAGAATATGACCTGATCGCTGTATATAAGGGAGATCTGCTGATCAATATGGATTCCCAGGCGCCTAATCAGGCGGCGCTGGAATGGATACGTGAGAAGGAGGCAAAAGGACTGTCATTAGAAAATGTTGGAATTCCAACTAATATCAGGCGTGAAGTGACTCACGGGGATTCCCGGTTCGACCTGGCCTTTGAATTGAAGGATGATGTAACTGGTAAAACAGTTCCTGCTTTTATGGAAGTAAAGGGCGTCACTTTGGAAAAAGAGGGAAATGTATTTTTCCCTGACGCACCTACCATCCGGGGAGTGAAGCATTTAAATGGACTGATCCAGGCAAAAAAGGATGGTTTTGAAACCTTTCTGCTCCTTGTGATCCAGATGAAAGGGATCCGGAAATTTTATCCCAATGATAAGACCCATAAGGCTTTTGGAGATGCCCTTAGGGAGGCTTTCGCTTCCGGGGTACATATTTTAGCTTATGACTGCCAGGTAACTGAGGATTCTATGAGTATAGATGAGAAAGTAGAAATCGGACTGACTTACAATGAATAAAAGTTCCCTGATTGAAAACCAGTTTCCAAGGCAGAAGCATGAAAGCTCTTAGAAATGCATATATTTAAAAAGAACTAAAATATTGGATGGGAACGTATGGTTGAACCTTTATCCGGCCTGCGTGAAAGTGAAACAGCTGAAGTAGTATGGATCATCTCAGAATCAGATATAAAGGAGATTCTGAGTCAAAACGGCTTTCTGTATGGTGAAGTCATCACCTGTTTGCTGAAAAATCCGGCACGGCAGCTGTATGTATACAGAATACGCAGGCGGGTAATTGCTATACGGGAAGAATATACAAAAGAGATATTGGTTCGGAGGATTTCTTCTTGATTCTCCCTATTTTCATACATAAAACGGGATTTTTCTAATTGCGATTTTGTTCCGAAGGGTCCGAAAGAGCCCCGCCATGTATAAACGCATTCACGGCAATTTTTTGGACCTTTTGTTCCGCCGCCAATTAGACAGGGCTCCGGCCAACTCACACGCTTCGCGTGTTCAGGCAACGCCTCCGCCCTGTCCGCTATGCTCACAAAAGGTCCAAAATTGCCTACCGAATGCTTA
>UQTA01000070.1 GCA_900543885.1 uncultured Clostridium sp. | reverse complement strand
TTCTTTCATACATATAGTATATCATATTGAATTGTAATACACAATCATTATTCGAACATATTTTCGTTTTTATTGTATGCCGGTTACGGCATTAATATCAAAGAATGAGGATTATTATATTATTTACATTGTGCAGATATGCACACTCCTGAGCTTTCATCTCGGTAATTGAATTGCCGAGGATTCCCGCTTATTGTCCAAAAAAATGTGCAGGACGTTTCTCTCTCATCCCGCACATTTATTATATAACCCTTTATTCTACTATGTCTAATACTTATATTACATGATTATTTATGCTCAAAAAGCATCATATTATAAGAACTGTCATTCTTCCTCAGGATAGATAAGCCCCCATGATTTTCTAAACTGGGTCATCAGATCCATGACGTCCTTTGTATAGTCTAAGTGCATGCAGGATGCATCCCCCGCAATAGCCTTTTCCATATCAGAAAGCTCATAAGCCAGTGCATCCTCATGTGCCCCAGCCTTTATCACCTGAGTTTCCCCAGTTTCTGCATCCACGATCTTCGCCTCCCAGGCTCTTGGATACTCCATAACCTCAATATAACCCTTTTCACAGGATACCATGCCCCGCTTTGGCTGCTTAGAATGCATGGACAGCATCACCGTAGCCATCTGTCCTTCTTTGTTGCTTAAAAGCAGTCCCGCCTGCTCATCTACTCCAGTAGGCGCAGCCTTCATCTGGGATAGTAACTGATCCGGTTTGGAATCCATAAACCAGCGGATAAACGAAAGGGCATACACCCCAATATCCAGCATGGCTCCTCCTGCCAGGTTCCGGTTAAAGAAACGGTTTTCCATGTTATATTCCTTAAAACTGCCAAAATTCATGGTGATCAGATTAACTTTTCCCAGCTTTCCAGACTCCAGGATCTCTTTTAGCTTCTTATAAACCGGCATATGGAAAATGGTCATGGCCTCGGCAACAATAACCCCTTTCTCCTCTGCCAGTTTCAAAGCCTCATCCAATTCCTCACTGTTCAAAGTAATGGATTTCTCCACCAGAACATGTTTTCCGTTCTCAATGGCCTTTTTCATAAACTGGATATGTGTATTATGGGGTGTAGTAATATAGATCACATCCACTTGCGGATCTGTGAACATTTCATTATAATCTTTATAAACCTTACTGATCCCGTATTTTTCTCCAAACTTTACCGCCTTTTCATAAGTCCTGTTTCCCACAGAATAAAGCTTTTTCCCATTTTTTTCCAAAGCTGCGGCCATTTCATTAGCGATCACACCTGTTCCCAGCACCGCCCAGCGGATTTCTCTCATTTTATACGCCCCTCTCCCGTTTACAAAATCGATCACCGCAATTATACCACTTCCGGCCTCTGCCGCATATCCCCGTTTTTCTCATCCGCTTCGCCATAAGGATATTTACAGGTTCCCTTCACTACTTCCCCCATATATTCTAAAAGCCCTGGCAATATCCATCACCAGAGCTTTGATCTGCAGCTTTATCTAATTAATCTCTGTCATTTAAATATCCCGGTTCATTATAAATAAGAGCCATAAACTCTACATCTGAATCAGAATTATTCTCGATGCTGTGATACTGTCCTACTTCGATGATACAGCAGTCACCAGGGCCAACCTTAGTCACAGACTTGTCATTATCAATAAAATCTGCTTCGCCCTTTAAAATATAATATGGCTCGGTGTCATGTACATGCTGATGCCAGCCTACACTTGCACCTGGAGGAAGAACTACCTTTGCGTACATTCTGCCGTGTCCTAACAGCTCCTCTTTCGATACAATGTGATGAACGTAAGCCGTTCCCTTACCTCCGCCTAAATGTTCCACTTCCAGAACGTTGTCTTTACGAACCATAGTCATGTCCTCCTGTTGAATAAAATCCTGAAGCAATTTGAAACACCTTACTGCTTATATTTTATCATTATACACTCATTTTCTCATTTTTCCAAGAAAATGCAGCCGGTTTTATCTGACGATTGTTTCATTTTGCATCACCAACCATTATAAAGTCAAACATCAAAGATTTATGTTCTCACTGCAGTCAATGACCAGATTATACACTTTCTTTTTTAACTTGCCTTTTCATACACACTGAACCCGTTTCTTCCGCCCCGCTTAACCTGATACAGTGCTGTATCTGCATGTCGGTAAAGCTCCATAAACGTAGTTCCGTGGTCCGGTGCATAAGCAATGCCTACACTGATGGTAATACCATTCCCCGCCAGTTCCGGTATCTGAAGGGCTCTTACTTCTTCGATCAGCTTTTTTACACGGCTCCTTGCAATCTCCACATCATTGATATTTCTGATCAGGACCATAAATTCATCACCGCCAATGCGGCCTATAATATCCTGTTCTCTGAATAATTTTGCAAGAAGACGTCCAAAGGACTTTAACACCTTGTCTCCCACAATATGTCCATAGGTATCATTGACCTGTTTAAAATAATCCACATCCATGATCAAAAGGCTATTACAGCTGTTTTCACCATTTTCTTCTAAGAACCTCTCGATCATATCCTCTGTTGTTTTCTTATTGTAAAGACCGGTCAATGCATCTCTCTGGGCACGTTTTAAAAGTCTGGCCTTTTCCTGCCGGTTTTTATAAACAATATAAAAGATGACCGCTGCTATCAGCATTCCGAAAACAGTAATAAAAATAATCTCATATTCCCTGATAAAGTCGTAGGAAGCCTGCGCTGCCTTTACAGGAACAATATAGCTGATCATCCAGTCATTCATTCCAAGAGGGGTATAGGCAATATAATAAGATGGCTTTTTCCCCACTGTAAAACGAATTTCGTGAATTCCTTCTTTTCCATCTGCAAAATCCGTTTTCACATTCTGGATCTCGGAAGTCCGGATCTGATACTTATCAAAATATTCAAATACATTGTTGTATATTGTTTCCTGTTCCTGCTGTGTATAAACACGGTCATACGTGATCACATTTCCATCCTTATCTGTGATCACACTATAGCCCGCTCCATCAAACAGATCATCAAACATCATACGGCTTAAAGCCGTTACATTATAAGAACCGCCCAGAACACCGATCACTTCATTATCCTTAAAAACAGGCACTCCCAGTACTACCCTTACCTCATGATCCACACTGCTTTCTACAGGATCGCTTAAAGTCTGTTTTCCGTTAAAAGCTTCTTTAAAATAACTTCTGTGGAATACGTTTTTCACATCCCCGGTATCATAATGGGCAGTACCGTCTGCTTCGATCAGTGCCACCCGCTCCAGATCTGTCTTATTATGGATGGTTACCAGCGTATTCAGATTGCTCTCTGAAAAAAGATCCTCTTCTTTCGCCATCTCTTCTGCTATCCCATTCAAATACTGATAATGAATGTCTAATATCGTCCGCAAATATTCACTCTGACGCGAAACATTGTGCATCATGGTCTGTCTGGAATTTTCACCCACCGATGACTGGACGCAGCCAAAGAAGATCATAATTCCCAGGATCACTGACGATATAAAAAGTCCCATTACAATCATATAATTTTTTAAATGAGCAGCTCTTTTTCTCACTTCTTTTACCCCCCCCCACCACAGTAATTTCGTGCATAATCTGCACAGTAGATATATTTGATTATACCATAGACGGAGGGGGAAAGCTACTAGATTTACATAAAAAGCCCCCGGATATCTGCGTATAATATCCGGAGACTTTCTAAACTTTCACTTTTTTGTTTTCTTTAGATTTGGCTAATACATGATCACTTTGCTTCTCCAAGTGCCTGGATCGCCGCCTGCACCTGATTATCCTCCTCAGGTGTAACTACTGCCTGACTCTTTAAATTCTCATCCAGTTCCACTTCTACATCTGGGGCAATTCCCTTTCCGTGAAGATCAAAACCGCTTGGTGTATAATAATGGGCAGTTGTGATCTTGATAGCAGATCCGTCTCCCAGTGGGATCAGGTTCTGAACAATGCCCTTTCCATAACTGGTCGTTCCTACAACCACAGCCTTCTTATAATCTTTTAAGGCACCTGTAAATACTTCCGAAGCGCTGGCAGAATTTTCATTAACTAAGATTGCAATGGGCAGGTCTAACTCATGTCCGTCAGAAGCAGTATAGGTATCTCCATCCCCGTTTTTATCTGCTGTGTATACGATCAGGGTCTTTCCATCACCCTTTTCAAAATTTTTCATATCATCCGGTAAAATATAATCTACCATGGCGACAGCACTGTCAAGAATACCGCCTGGATTGCTTCTAAGATCAATGACCAGCTGTTTCATGCCCTGTTTTCCAAGATCATCAATAGCTTTTTCAAACTGTTCTACTGTGACAGCGTCAAATTCGCTTACTACCACATATCCTGTATTATCTGCCAGCATCTGGGATTCTACTGTAGGAACCTCGATCTTGCGTCTGGTAAGTGTCATATCCACATAGGTATCAGAATCTGCCCTGTATACCGTGATCTGCACATCTGTGCCTTCCTCACCCTTGATATAATTGCTTACCAATACATCCAGGCTTTCTCCTGCTACCAAAGTGTCTCCCACTTTGTATACAATATCCCCAGGTTTCATACCAGCTTCCAACGCCGGTGAACCTTCAAATACCTTTACGATCGTACAAAGGCCTGTAGTCTTATTCTGGCTGAGCATAGCGCCTATACCTGAATAACTTCCGTTTGTACTGTCCTGAAGGGCCTGATAATCATTTGCATTATAATATACAGAATATGGATCATTTAAACCTGCCATCATACCGCGATAAATATAATCTTCTACCTCTGCGGCATCCTCATCATACAGAAATACCTGATCGATAATGCTCTGTATCATCTGCATTTTTGAAGATACTTTTTTAAGATCCGGTTTTGAGTCATTTTCCCCATCTGTAATGCCAATAGCCCCATTTTCCGTTCCGGAAGGCTGTTTTGCATTGATCACTCTTCTGCCTGTAATATAGATTCCGGCAGACACGCCCACTACTAAAAGAACAGCCAATGCCATGATCAGGGCACCTGTTAAAACGCCGGCCCAGAAATGACCGCCTTTTTGCCCTTTCTTTTTATCTAAACTGTCCTGGATCTCTCCTCTGTCCTGCTCTTCCACTATTTTGTCTCCTATCTGCCTGTACACTCTTATTTACAGCCTATGCTGTTCTTTCCTATAAAATACCGTTACAGTTCAGCCTTGCGAAGATTTAGGGTCAAAAGTATGTTGAAAACCAAAGCTTCTTGTCCGCTGTAAGCGGGCAAGAAGATGCAAGGCTGAACTGTACCAAAATGACCTGGTGCAGTGTCTCACTCATACTTTATAAAATGACCTGCCAAATTTTCCACCTACGGACTTACATAATTGCTTGGATTTACATAGCTTCCTCCGGAGCGGATCCCAAAATGCAAATGGGAACCAGTAGAATATCCGGTAGAACCTACTCTTGCGATGGTCTGTCCTTTCTTTACGGTCTGCCCCTTGCTTACAAGAAGCTGAGAACAATGCATGTAAACGGTGCTGACGCCACCGCCATGATCGATCATAATATAATTCCCCGCTGAATAACTGTATGTAGCTATCACTACCTCACCATCGGCAGCCGCCACAATGGAAGCTCCTGTGCTGGCTGAAATATCGATTCCCTGATGATTGGTAGAAGCTCCTTTCGTAGGCGAATTTCTCTTGCCAAATCCAGAAGTGATGCGTCCACTGGAAGGACAGGGCCATTTAAAGCTAATATTCCCAAGATTTGTTACCTTATACGTCTTTTTCTGAGCTTCAGCTTTCTTTCTGGCTTCTTCTTCCTTTCGCTTCATCTCTGCCTCAATGGCCTTCATCTGATTTTCCTGGGCTTTGATATCTGCATCATACTGGTCAATGCTGTTCTGTGCTGCACCGATCTGACTATTATAAGAAGAAAGCTCCTTCTGTTTTGAATTCATCAGCTCCTTCACTGATGCCTGCTTTGCTTCTGTAGAATCCTGAAGTTCTAACAGATTGGCATGCTCAGTCTCCAGATCCTGTTCCTTCTGGTTTACTTTTTCCCTAGTTGCCTGATACTCTTTAAGCATTTTCCGGTCGTAAGCAGCGATCTGGCTTGCATACTCCGCCCGGTTCAACATCTGGGACGCATCTTTTGAGGTCATAATACTGTCCGCAAAACTGACATTTCCATTTTCGTACATATACTGGATACGCAGTTTCATAGAGGCGTATTGCTCCTTTTCCACTGCTTTCGCCTCTTCTAATTCCGCTTTTGTATCCTCGATCTGACTTTCTTTGATTGAAATATCCTTCTCAAGCTGACTTAATTCTGCATCCAGAGAAGTTAATTTCTTATCCAGTTCCTTTACATAAGCTGCTGCATCGGACTTCAGACCTTCTAGCTGTTTTAAAGTATCCTGAACCTTTTTCTTTTCTTCCTGAAGAGAAGACATCTTGTTTTTCGCATCCTTCAGGTCTGCATTCGTTGCATAAGAAGAAAAAACACAGCTAAAACCAAGGACACAGCCAAGACTTAAGGCCAGCAATCTGCTTTTCCTGTTTTTCATCCTGTTCCTTCCTCTCTATACACGCAAATGTCTCTGTATGGTCAGAAAACTTACGATCACACCAATACCAACGCCTAAGCCCATAGCCGATGCCGCCATAAAAGGAAAGATCTGTCCTAAGGGCAAAAGCTCAAACAATCCTGTTATCATCTCATAGTTTGTATTCAGATACAGCAGTCCACGTTTGTAAATAACAATCATAGCCGCTAACGGGATCACTGCTCCGAAAAATCCCAAAAGCAGACCTTCCACAATAAAAGGAGCCCGGATCATAAAATTAGTTGCTCCAATATAACGCATGATCTCATTTTCCCGTCTTCTAAAGGCAGCTGCTACAGAAATCGTATTGCTGATAAGGAAAACTGCAACTGCAAGCAATACTCCGATAATAACTGCCGATAAGGCTCCGATCATCTTTCCGGCATTGGTAAAGCCGGCTACCAGAGCGCTGGAATAGCGTACCTTGCGCACCCCTTCTATTACTTCCAGCCGTTTTACGATCATATCCTGAGCAGATATATCTTTTAAATATACTTCATAGGAAGCAGAATTTGCCAGAGGATTATCTGCTTCAAATCCCTCTGCCAGTTCCTCCATTCCCTCAAAATATTCACTTTTAAAAGATTCCCATGCTTCCTGGGCAGATATATATTTCACTTCCCGGACTTCACTCCAGCTTTGTATCTGGTCTCCTATGGCCTGTATCTTATCTTCTTCCATTCCTTCATCAAAAAACACAGAAATACCCACTGTCTCTTCTGCAGCCCGGGCTCCGTGCTGCACATTGGCTATCATGGAAAAAAACAGACAAAATAAAAAAATACATGCAGAAATGGTTGCCACAGATGCCAGAGAAAACCATATATTCCTGCATATATTAATTACGCCCTGTTTCAGGCAATATAAAAATGTACTCATTTACTCCTATGCCTTTCCGGCGGTCCCAGGCTGCTTTTATCTCCTGGTCCCGCCCTCATCTCTGATGACTTCCCCCCGGTCCATGGTAATAACCCTTTTATTCATCTCAGCTACCATTTCATGACTGTGAGTTACTACGATCACTGTAGTGCCTCTCTGATTGATCTCATCTAAAAGGTTCATGATCTCATGGGTATTAAAACTGTCCAGGTTTCCTGTAGGCTCATCTGCCAAAAGCACCTCAGGCTTGTTGATCAGCGCTCTCGCAATGGCCACTCTCTGCTGCTCGCCTCCTGACAACTGCCCCGGGTATGCCTTATATTTAGATGAAAGGCCTACCATGCGCAGCATCTGAGGAACTGTCTCACGGATGATTCTTGGAGATACACCGATCACTCTCTGGGCAAAGGCAACATTTTCAAATACAGTCCTGTCTTTTAAAAGACGGAAATCCTGAAAGACAACTCCTAATTTTCTCCTGTATTTCGGAACATATCTGCGGGGCATTTTCCCCAGATCCATATCATTGACCACAATACGTCCCTTAGTAGGATCAAGCTCCTTCATCAGGAGCTTGATCAATGTACTCTTTCCGGAACCGCTGCGGCCTGTGATAAACACAAATTCCCCATCCTCAATGGTTAAGGACAAGTCACGGATCGCTTTGCTGCCTGTTCCATAGGATTTACTTACATGACTTATTTCTATCATTTTTTAACTTTCCGTTCGTTAATGGCTTGCAAAAAACAAATGTCTGCTGCGCAGCCCTTTGTTTTTGGCTGCTCTCATTTAGTAGTCAAGACTTTCCATGTACTTCATATACTTGGCAACCATGAGGGCAATCTTGAAGGTAATGGCATCTTCAAAGACACGCAGATCAAGACCGGTGCTCTTCTGCAGTTTGTCCAGACGGTAAACCAGTGTATTTCTGTGGATATACAGCTGTCTGGAAGTCTCAGATACATTTAAGCTGTTCTCAAAGAACTTATTAATCGTAGTTAAGGTTTCCTCATCGAACTCGTCTGGAGACTTGCCGTCAAATACTTCACGGATAAACATCTTGCACAGCGGGATTGGAAGCTGGTAGATCAGACGGCCGATACCTAAATTGCTGTATGCGATCACGTTCTTGCTTGCATAGAAGATCTTGCCTACATCCAGAGCCATCTTTGCTTCTTTGTAGGAACGTGAAACTTCTTTAATATCATTAATTACAGTACCATAAGCCACACGAACCTTTGTCATAGCTTCTGTATTTAACATATCCAGGATCATATTTGCAGTCTTATCCAGTTCTGTATAAGACTCACCCTGACGTACTTCTTTTACAAGGATAATGTTCTTTTCATCTACAGCTGTGATAAAATCTTTGGTCTTGGAAGCAAACAGACTGCGTACTGTTTCTAATGCATTTACATCTTTTTCATTGTGAGTTTCGATAATGTACACAACACGCTTTACGTCAGTATCAATGTGCAGCTTCTTTGCACGATTGTAAATATCAACTAACAGCAGGTTGTCAAGAAGAAGGTTCTTAATAAAGTTATCCTTATCAAAACGCTCCTTATATGCAACAAGCAGATTCTGGATCTGGAAAGCTGCCAGTTTTCCTACCATATATACATCATCGCTGGCACCTTTTGCCAGTAATATATACTCTAACTGGTGCTCATCAAACACCTTAAAAAACTGGTATCCCTGAATCACCTGGCTGTCTGCCGGTGAATCTACAAATGCCAGAATAGAGCTTTCAGACTCTTCTGCATCTGTAAAAGTAGAAGCAAGTACCTTTCCTTCGGTGTCACATATTCCTAAATCGATCCTTGTGATTCCCTTTAATCCATCCAATGTGGTCTGAAGTATCTGATTTGAGATCATTCCACTCTCTCCTTTTCGTCTTATTGATTTAATACCCTTTCGGATTTTTATGAACATTGCCATGAAAATGCATAGTGGAGTTATTATTTTCCCTATTTTCATATTTTAATGCAAAATAACAAAAAAAGCAAGAGAGTTGTAAACTCTCCTGCTTCTTTTTACTGTCGTTTTTAACAGAGTTTTTTCACTGTATTCTCTGATATTCGTTAAATATTAGTTAATGATCACAGCCTCTGTTTCTTTATCAAAAATATGAACCTTATCCAGATCCATGGCCAGTTTTACAGTATCGCCAGGTCTTGCGGTGGTACGTGGGTTAACCTTTGCTGTAAAGTTAGCATCATCAATATCAAAGTACAGAAGTACTTCAGAACCTAACATTTCATATACACGGATCTCTACCTGGAAGATACTCTTTGGATTCTCTGCCAGGAATGCTTCTTCGTCATGAAGATCTTCTGGACGGATACCAAGGGTAACTACCTTTCCTACATAGCCTGCTTCTTCCAGAGCTTTGCCTTTTGCCTGTGGAAGTGTTAATGTATGTCCGCCGAATGTTAATGTTACATCTGCGCCGTTTTTTGCTACCTGAGCATCGATCATATTCATCTGAGGTGCTCCGATAAATCCTGCAACGAACTTGTTGCATGGCTTATCGTACAGATTCTGTGGGCTGTCTACCTGCTGTACCACGCCGTCCTTCATAACAACGATTCTGGTACCAAGTGTCATAGCCTCGGTCTGGTCATGTGTAACATAGATAATGGTTGTTTCCAGTCTCTGATGCAGTTTAGAGATCTCAACACGCATCTGTCCTCTTAACTTTGCATCCAGGTTTGACAGAGGCTCGTCCATAAGGAATACTTTAGGGCTGCGGACAATGGCACGTCCCATAGCAACACGCTGTCTCTGACCACCGGATAAAGCCTTTGGCTTACGGTCTAACAGATGTTCCAGATCCAGGATCTTGGCTGCATCATGTACCTTTTTATCGATCTCATCCTTTGGAGTTTTTCTTAATTTCAGACCAAATGCCATGTTGTCATATACAGACATATGTGGATACAGAGCGTAGTTCTGGAATACCATCGCAATATCTCTGTCCTTTGGCTCTACGTCATTTACCAGTTTTCCGTCGATATACAATTCACCAGAAGAAATATCTTCCAGACCTGCGATCATACGAAGAGTAGTTGACTTTCCACATCCTGAAGGGCCTACAAAGATGATAAACTCTTTGTCCGCAATCTCCAGATTAAAATCCTTAACTGCCACAAATCCATTTGGATACTTCTTTGTTACATTCTTCAGTGATAAACTAGCCATTTACATTTTCCTCCTATTAGATAGATATCCTTCCTCACCCCCATTTTCGGAAGGATTCTTAGCTCATTTGCAACTGTCTCTATCATACAGGAAAGCTTCTTTTTATTCCATACTGTAAATCCACAAAATCCAAATTTGTTATTTAGCTAAAATGTATATTCAATTCAAAAAATGCTGTATCTGTCAAAATTCCCCCGGTTTTTTCTCAAAAAGTTTGGTTATTATGTTAGCTGGTTTTTATCTTCAATAAACCCCTCCCCAAAAACTTCACGGGCGTCACTGACAATAAAAAATGCCCTGGAATCATATTCCGATACAATTTCTTTGATTTCAACGATCTCTTTTCTGGAAACTACACAAAAAAGCATATTTTTTGTCTCATCTGAGTACATTCCCTTTGCAGCAAGACCGGTTACGCCTCTTCCCATACGGCTCATAATGGCATCTGCAATTTCTTTATAATGATCTGAAATAATATAAACCTGCTTGGAAAATTTCATACCTTCGATCAGGCCATCTGCCACTTTTCCCATACAAAAAATAGCGATCAAAGCATACAGTGCCGTCCGGATGCCAAATACAGTGGCACCTGCTACTACAATCAGCCCGTCTAACAGCTGCATGATCTGGGCTACAGAATAATGAGGAAATTTTGCCCGGATCAGTGCCGCCAACATATCTGTTCCACCGGTAGTACAGCCGCCAGCCAGCACAAGGCCTGTTCCCACGCCTGTGATAATGCCGCCGAAAAGAGCCGACAACAGCAAGTCATCCTCGATATACATTCCTTCCGGCAAAATATAAAATGCCACAGACAACAATACCGTTGCATATAATGTACGCTTGATAAACTTCCAGCCCATGATCTTAAAACCAGCTAAAAACAAAGGAATATTTAAAACCGTATTCGTCAGCCACAAGGGCAGGTTCCAAAGTTCTTTTCCGATAATAGCGATACCAGAAACGCCTCCTGTTACCATACTGGCGGGATCAAAAATATTTTTGGTGGCCAGACCAATAAGAATGGTTCCCAAAGTGATGGCGCCGTAATCTTTCCATACTTTCTGCATTTTTATGCTTCCTCCTTATTTAAAATAAAAAGACAGCTGTAATAAACACAACTGTCTTTCTGCTACCCATATTAAATCTGCGATTTTTCGCAAAGGTACTTATACCCTTTCTATGGTCTTTTCTGTAATTCTTACTTTTCCTTCTTTTAAGAGACGGCCAACCGCCCGCTTAAATGCGTTCTTGCTCATGTTGAACTCTCTTAAAATAGTCTCTGGTCTTGCTTTGTCATTAAATGGAAGCACTCCGTCAAACTCATCAATGACTTTTAACACCAGCTCTGCATCAGATCCCATCTGCACATAAGAACGTTCCCTTACGCAAAGATCAAGTTTTCCGTCCTCACGGACTCTCATAACTCTTGCCTTAACAGTATCTCCTTCGCGGAACTTTCCATACATTTCTTTTTTAGGGATCAGTCCATAATATTTATTATCAACTGCAACAAAAGCACCGATGGTCTCATTGATCTCATAAATTGTACCATTTACCCAGTCTTCTGCTTTATAAGGTGATTCACTGCTCATGTGAGAATAAACCTTCATCGTCGCTGCCAGTCTGTGGCTTTTATCCACATAAAGACATACCAGACATTTTTCTCCCTTTCTCACTGGATGTGTCTGTTCTTTAAATGGAAGGAGCAGATCCTTTTCCAGACCCATGTCCAGGAAAGCACCGATCTTTGCCACATCTTTTACTTCCAGGATCTCACACTGTCCTACTTCCAGCTTCGGAGTACCTGTAGTTGCAATCAGACGATCTGATGAGTCTTTATAAATAAATACTTTTACCTTATCTCCAATCTTCGCTCCGTCCGGAACCTGTTTCTTCGGCAAAAGCACAGCTGCTTCATCTCCTGCTTTTTCACTTAAATACACACCGAATTCTTTTGTGCGAACGATCTCTAATTCCTGTGTCTTTCCTAATTCTATCATATATTATACTCCTTTTTATCCTTACTCTTCGTATCTGAGCCAGACCACTGCTCTGGCCTCACCTGCTTCATCTGCCAGTACGACCGTCCACTCGTCTTTTCCTGTATTTGTCACTCTCGGTATCAGGACTTCCCCTAAAACAGCTGCCTTCTTATAATCAGCCCGGATCTCCTTTACCATTTTCGTACATGGAACCGCTTCCCTTGCTATATCTACATACTGGGCATTATTTACATGATGGTTGGTATCCAGGTGATGAGCTGCGATCGTAACAGGTGTTCCCTCTATATATTCTTTTGGAACAGCGATCTTTCTTGGAGCTTTTTCCAGATCAAAAGCCTCTTCTTCTCCGTAGGCCGCTACATCTTCCGGCATTACACGTACCGGAATCATCTTCTCTGTGTCATAGAAAAACCAGACTGACTCGGCCCGTACCAGGTAGTTTCCTTCCTGATCCATGATCACGAAATCGCGATAGCCATAAATCCCCTTAGACGATGTCGCCCAGGTTCCTATCTTTATCTTTTCTCCCAAAACCGGATACCGGTCGATCACGATCCTCCAGGAAGATAACAGCCATGCTCTCTTCTTTTCTTCCAGATGCTCTACCCCAAGTCCAATATCCTCTGACTGAAAAGTACTGCAGTCCTGAAGATAATTGATCACTCCCAACAAACTCAAAGCACCAGTTTCATCCGTCTCACTGTAACGGATCCTGCTGTCAAATGTATACATGCATTTCCTCTGTTTCTTCTTATTTATAATGAGCAGCTATTCTTAACTGCTTTTCCCCACAAGTATAGCACGGGAAAATTCTCGGTGCAACAAAAAAGTCTTTCATTTCCGATCACTCAGAAATCAAAGACTCTCTTCAGCTGGGCTAGAAGGATTCGAACCTTCACAATGACGGAGTCAGAGTCCGTTGCCTTACCATTTGGCGATAGCCCATTAGTTATCTTCGCAGCCTTAATCGCGACTGCGAAGATTATTATACATATAATACCAATTGAAGTCAAGTACTTTTTTATATTTTTATATCTTGGCTGTTTTAGCGCAGCTGCTCCATGGGATCTTTTCCAAGAATACCCGGCTCTGTCATGGTATATGGATCTAACACTGTATTTAACTGTTCCTCATCCATCAACCCTTTTTCCAGGATCAGGTCACGTACCTGTCTTCCAGTGCGCAGTGCTTCTTTTGCAATATTTGCAGCTGTCTCATAACCTACATACGGGCAGATAGCAGTGATGACACCGATACTGTTCTCCACCTGCTTTCTACAATGTTCTTTATTGGCAGTAATGCCTGTAATACAATTGTCTACCAGTGTCTTTACTGCAGAAGTCAGTGTCTCGATGGATTCAAACAGATTATAAAAAATAATCGGTTCAAAAGCATTTAATTCCAGCTGGCCCGCTTCTGCTGCCATGGTGATGGTCATATCATTTCCTATAATATTAAATGCAACCTGATTTACTACTTCCGGAATAACAGGATTGATCTTTCCCGGCATAATAGAAGAGCCATTTTGTCTTGCCGGCAGATTAATCTCTCCAAAACCTGTTCTTGGGCCTGAAGACATCAGCCTCAGGTCGTTGCACATCTTTGACAGGTTTACAGCACAGTTTTTCACAATACCAGATACGCTGGCATAGCTGTCCAGGTTCTGAGTCGCATCGATCATATCATAGGACTGTACCAGTTCTTCTCCTGTTAAGGTGGACATATTTTTAACCACTCTGTGGAAATACTGTACATCTGCGTTTAAACCGGTTCCAATAGCAGTTCCGCCTAAGTTCAGGCAGCGGATCTCTTCTTTTGCATTATCAAAGCGTTTAATATCGCGGCGGATCGCTGATGCATATGCATGAAATTCCTGTCCCAAACGGATGGGCACTGCATCCTGAAGCTGGGTTCTTCCCATTTTGATCACAGCATCAAATTCTTTGGATTTATCCATTAATGC
The DNA here is from genome assembly GCA_900543885.1 of uncultured Clostridium sp. Lineage (GTDB taxonomy): Bacteria > Bacillota > Clostridia > Lachnospirales > Lachnospiraceae > Enterocloster. The sequence continues at coordinate 1,866 of UQTA01000070.1, read as the reverse complement.
CGTTTCCAGACGTTTTAACTGTTCCTGGGCATTGGAGATCAGCTTTAAAGCTGCCATTTTGCCGCAGGAAGGAAATACGTCATTGGTAGACTGGCCAAAGTTTACATGGTCATTTGGGTTTACCAGGCTGTAATCGCCTTTTTTTCCTCCTAAAATCTCAATGGCACGATTTGCGATCACCTCATTGGCATTCATATTCAGCGAAGTTCCTGCACCGCCCTGGATCGGATCTACAATAAACTGGTCATGAAGCTTACCTTCTATAATCTCGTCACAAGCCTGTGTAATGGCAGAAGCACGCTTCTTATCCAGTTCTCCTACTTCAAAATTCGTGATTGCTGCCGCTTTCTTGATCTGAGCCACACTTTTGATCAGCTCTGGGTGCATTTTTAAACCTGTAATATAGAAATTTTCATGTGCGCGTAATGTCTGTACTCCATAATAAGCATCAACAGGTACTTCCTTTTCTCCGATGGAGTCATGCTCCAGGCGGTATTTTTTCTCTGTCTCACTCATGATTTTTCCTCCCGTACCTATACAATATTCATCACCCTATAAAGGGATTTTCTTCTTGACTCCAATATAAATCCAGACTACAATATTTTCAAATACTTATGAATTCATACTTTCTATAGATAAATGACTATGACATATTTCCAGTGGATCGATTACAGAAATATATATATCATACCAGGGAGGACTCCCATGTTTCAGGGAATGCACTACGTTTATGAAGTTTATAAAGAAATGAGTTTTTCCAAAGCTGCCAGGAATCTTTTTATCAGCCAGCCTTCTTTAAGCGCAGCCGTTAAAAAGGCAGAAAAACAGATCGGATTTCCCATTTTCGACCGCAGCTCCAACCATATACAATTAACAGAATTAGGGAAAGAATACATCCGCTCCATTGAGATCATTATGGATGTAGAAAATGGATTTCAGAATTATATTAATGATATGAAAGAATTAAAAAGCGGAACTATCGCCATTGGAGGTACCAATCTGTTTGCTTCTTATGTACTTCCGCCTCTTCTGTCACGTTTTACAGAACAATATCCCCAGGTTCAGGTGGATCTGGTGGAGGCAAACACCGCCCAGCTTACGGAACGGCTGTTTTCAGGATCCCTGGATCTGCTCATTGACAACAAACACATGGATCCGGCAGTTTACCAAAAAAGTTTCTTTAGCGAAGAACATTTGCTGTTGGCCGTTCCTACTCGTCTGGCAGTAAATGAAAAAATGAAAAATTATGCTCTTACTGCTTCGGATATAAGGGAAAACCGCCACTTAAATTCCCGTATTCCCCCGGTACCTCTGGAAAATTTTCAAAACGAATCCTTCCTGCTTTTAAAATCAGGGAATGATACACGCTCCCGTGCAGACCGTATCTGCCACAATGCTCATATTATTCCCAAAGTAAAGCTGGAACTGGATCAGCAGATCACAGCTTATAATCTGTCCAGGTATGGCATGGGGATTTCTTTCTGCTCTGATACTCTGGTCCGCCATGTACCAGATGATGAAGGACTGGTTTATTATAAATTAAATCACCAGGACGCCCTTCGGGAAGTAAATTTTTATTACAAACGGAACCGGTATATGTCACGGATCGTTGCTACTTTTTTGGATATGATCTGAGACATTTCGAAATAGTGATTGTCTCTTATCTATCATGTCTATAGTTATTATAACTATTTATCTATAATGCAGTCACTTATATCAGTATTTTTATTTTGTTGTCTTATTGCGATATAGTCGTGAAAGGTCCGAAAGCCACCGGCGCGCATTACAGATGCGCATTTGGGAGAAAATCCTTTGTTCGTGGGCTTGCGCCGCCTAGTGTCAGAACTGCGAACCCAACTCACACGC
>UQTA01000069.1 GCA_900543885.1 uncultured Clostridium sp. | reverse complement strand
CCAGGAGCTTCGCCAGAAGTACAAGAAGATTTATAGCGGGACGCAGCTGCGGGAACTCTGCAATGCCTATGGTGCAGGTTTTGCCGCCGGTCTTTATGAATCCTTCCAGAGTCAGAACAAACAACACGAAGAAGGCTGGGGGCTTGTCCTTACTGTTCCCCAGGAAGTAGAAAAGGCGGCAGCTTCCCTGCGTAATGGCGGGGTTTATGCAAATCTGAATCCTGGAAACTTCCGCAGTTTTTCCGCACAAGGCTATGAGGACGGCAAAAACTTCCATCCGGAGACTTCTTTGGAACAAACAGAAAATCCAACCTCTCTCTGTGGCTGATGCCAGCACAGAGACGCATGAAAAGTGAACAGGAGACAAAGAAATGGAAATAAGCCAGGAAAACCTTGCAAAGCTCAGGAATACTTTTCCGCCGGGAATCCGTGTGGAACTGATCCGCATGGATGATCCCTACACAAAAATTCCAAAGGGAACCCAAGGTACGGTAATAAACGTCGATGACATCGGAACTATACATATATCATGGGACGGATATCACTGCCTAGGTGTCGTATATGGGAAAGACTCCTGCAGGGTGATTGATCCAGATAACGCTACAAAAGAATAAAGGATTTCGGGAAAGGAACTGCCGGGCAGTTTCCTTCCCTTTAGAAGAAAGATCCAGCCCGCTCCTGTCATTACAGTCCCGGAAATGCTGCGGCCATTCCGCAGATAATTCCGTTGGAATACAAATTCATTTCTGGTATAATAGGGGCAAATGGAGGCAATGATGAGTATGAGTATTCAATCCGATTTTCCATACGCCCCTTGCCCCGGAACACCTGACACTGGAATCCCGAAGGGAGGTTTCGTAAGCTATGGATGGAAAATATTTTTCAATAACAAAGATATCACGATGAACCTGTGTATCCAGATCCGGGACGTGATCGACATCATCAAGGAAAGGAGCCATCTTTCTTTCCAGGATGCCGCTGGAGCCTTTTACCATTCCAAGACGTATCAGGCTCTGCAGAATACCGAGAATACGCTTTGGGCGGAGTCAGCGGGCTATATTGCAGACCGGTTCTATGAAGAACAGGAACAAAAAGAATTACAGACAAACTGAATATTGAAGCACTATGTTTAAGAAGGGAACTACCTATAGGATAGGCGGTTCCTTTTTTTGTGCGGAAAGGAATGTGCATGAAATCTAATTATCAACCGAAAGAAACTATCCATAAACAAACTCACAGGAATGTTATCTCCTCTTTTACAGGGAAATACACATTTCTCAGCAATTTTTATCCGGCTCCTGTCACCTATATGGGCCAGACCTACGCCAATAATGAAGCCGCTTTCCAGGCACAGAAGACCAGCTGTGCGAAAGAGCAGCAGCAATTCTCTATTTTCCGCCTGCATAACCCGGCAGAAGCCAAAAAGCGGGGAAAGAAACTCACGTTGCGCCCGGACTGGGACAAGGTAAAGATTTCCCTGATGTATGAAATCTGTATGTGCAAATTTATGCAGAACCCGGAGCTGCGGGATGCCCTGCTTGCCACAGGAAACAGCCTTCTCATAGAAGGCAATACCTGGGGCGACTACTTCTGGGGCAAGGTCAACGGCAACGGAGAAAATCAGTTAGGGCTTATCCTGATGGATGTACGTGAAAAGCTGAAATGGAGTTTGGAAATGGAAAATGAAATTGCATGAAGGGGTGAATGAACCATGGAAGAAAAGAAGCAGACGGTCTTAACGCTGAAATTCATCGGCATAGATGATTTTTCCTGTCCAACATACCAGGATCAGTATAGCCGCTTATGGAAGGACCTTAACCTGGGACATTCCGAAAATCCAGACTTATATTCTGTTACAGGCAATGACATGGATGGGGAACCAGTATCTCCAATCCGACAGGAACATATCTTTGATCCGGAACCATTCCGGAGAAATCCGTATGAGTTCCAGTATATGCTGTTAAGCCGGATGCAGAGTGACTGTGAATATTTTCTCGGCTATGGGAACCGGAGTGTTACCATCTTATCCAGGAATGATCCGCAGCATCATATTGACCGTATGAAAGAATTATGGGAGGAGCTTCCTGCAGACGGAAAGCCGGAATGGCTGACCTGGGAGCAGCTCCTCACATACGAAAAAGCAATGTGTAACGAATAACCATAATGATTACGAAGGATCTTCCGGCCAGGGAGGTCCTTCTTTAGCAAAGGAGAACGATGCCTTATGAAAATTACGATCTATCAGATCATCCCGGAATTGGATCAGCACAGGCTGATGTTTATGCCGCTTTCCTATTTTCAAAAAGCCGGATATCCATCACCGCCCGCGGAAATTTATGAGTCTGTATTCTACGGAGAGACTGAAGTCACCACGCTGGAAGAAATCTACCGGATTTTTAACCGCAAAGATGAAGCGGATACCCGCTATCTGGAAAAGATTGGTTTTACCGGACATTCCATGTCAGTCTCTGACATTGTGGAAGTACAGGACTCATCGGGAGAAAGCCACTTCTATTTCTGTGATACGTTTGGCTTTCCTCAAATATCATTTCAGAAAGAACGCACCATGCTGCCCGTCCAGAATCATGATTATATCTCTTATGAGCAGGTCAGCCGGTCCAAGTCCGGTTATCTGGCCTATATGGATAACAGCGGAATTTCTATTCATCCTTGTATCCAGGTTCAGCTCCAGCGCTGCAAATACAGTCAGTGCCAACTCGGCTACCGGCTCCGTTACCGGGAGAAGGAAGGGATACCTGCTCGGCAGAGAGAATTTCTGGAACGTCCAGTTGTCCTTCTGTTTGAGGACACGCTAGGGCCAGCTCCGGAAAATTTATGGTATCACAGCCCTAAACCTTCGGTTTGGATCTCCCGGCACCCGGCGCACAGCCCACTAAACCTGAAGCTGGTGGAAGAATGGTGCCAGAGCCAGAATATAACCTATGAATATCTTTAAGAAAGATGGGAGGAAAAGCTATGATCAAAGAAAGAAAAGGAAATCTGCTCCAGGCAGATGCCCCGATGATCGCCCACCAGGTCAACTGCCAGGGTGTCATGGGAGCCGGTATCGCCAGACAGATCCGGGAAAATCTCTTAACTGCAGGCCAGTATCGGGAATATCAGCAGCTCTGCAAAAAGAACAGGGAAGCCCTTCTTGGCGCCTGTTATCTGACGCAGCAGAAGGATTCGCTGCGCTATGTGGCACATCTGTTTGCCGAGAATATTCCCACAGGCAGAAGATTAGATACCGATTATGCAGCACTGAGACAGAGCCTGACTGCCATGATGTTCCTGGCAGCACAGCGGGAATTATCGCAGATTGCCATTCCCGGTTATCTGGGATGCGGGCTTGCAGGCGGTGACTGGGAAACGGTCTACAGCCAGATCCTTATGCCTCTGTTTTCCGAGTCTTGCTTTACCCTTACCATCCTGTACCTGCCGGACAGCATCCGGCGTCTCTGGACGGAATTTGGAGACATCACTATGAACCCGGAAACAGAATGTATTGAGCAAGCCTGGCACGGATTTTCATCCGGAACACACCGGGAAGAAATCTGGCACTGGTTTGAAGAGACATTTCAGATTAGCGTGGCGGAAGCTCTCATGTATGCTAATAACAAAAAGAAAATTATGAGGTGATAAGTTATGAAAGAAAAAATTAAGTGCAGTGAATGTGAATTTTGCAAATCCTTACGCCCGTATGGAAACAGTCGGGCATCTTTTCGCTGTAAACATCCGGATTAGCATTATATTTTAGATTATTTTCAGGAACACAGAATGTCGAAAGATCCAGGATTCCTGGATTATGGAAAGGCCTGGTCCGATGAGGTTCCGATAAAGACCTCTCCGGCATGGTGCCCAAAGAAGAAAAGCAAATAACAAATGACTTGGAGCCGCCCTCACGGACGGCTCCTTTCTATGTTTCCGGATCGAATTTGTAGCCTACACCCCAGACAGTCCGAATGTATTGCCTGTCAGTATACTCCCGAAACTTCTTCCGGATGCTGTAAATCATACACTCAACCTTGGCATCCACACTTACAGGGATGTCATGCCAGACTGCTTCATAGATCTGTTCTTTGGTAAATACCCAGCCTGGATGATTTACAAGAAGCAGGAAGATATCAAACTCATAATGTGATAGAAATACTTCATTCTCTGCTGCTAATATCCTCCGCTGATCTGGATAAATGACAAGCCCACGATAATCGATCTTTTTTATGTTCTCTTCTTCACATTTATCCTTAGCAGAATATCTTTGTAATACAGCCATAATTTCATTTAAAATAGCCTTTTCTGTATCATCAAATTCTGCGAGTAAAATATATCCTATATTCCCATCTCCAATCAAATAACTGTTTCTATCGGGTTCATATAGATCGCAGCCCTTACTCTGTACACAATTTGCCATTCTTTATTTCATAAATTTCATCTGCCTCTTCTGCAAGTTGTTTACTATGAGTCACCACAATCACACTTTTTCCCAATTCGTGTGCCGTTCTCTTTAGCAATTCAATAATTTCCCCTGCCGTATCCTCGTCCAAATTTCCAGTGGGTTCATCCGCTAAGAGCACCTTGGCTTCACTTGCCAAAGCACGGGCAATCGCCACACGCTGCTGCTGGCCACCGGAAAGCTGCAGCACATTCCGCTTCCAGTCTTCCCTTGGAATACTGACTTCCTGTAATAGCTTCTCTGCATCTTTCTTTCCACCTAGCTTCACATTTTCTTCCGTTGTCAAATAATCGATCAGGTTGTAGTTCTGAAAAACAAGAGAGATATCGTGCCTCCGGTGATAATTCAGCCCCTTTTTACGAATATCCTCTCCATTATAAAAAATGGTTCCTGATACCGGGTTATCCAAGCCCGCCAAAAGGGAAAGAAATGTGGTTTTTCCTGAACCACTGGAACCGACAATCGCATAGAACGTAGCTTCCTCAAAAGTGGCAGATACATTTTTTAGAATTATTTTATCCCGCTTCGATTTATAAGAATATAAGACATTTTTCGCCTCTAAAATCATTTCCATTCCTCCTAACTCATTTCGCTTAAAATATCTTTCGGGTTCTTGCGGAAAATCAGGACGCTTGCCGCACCTGTAGATAAAACAATCAAGACACCTACGCTAAGACTATCTGCAAGCAGCATAGTAGAGGTAATCTCTGTTTCTACATCCGTGACGGTAAGTTCCGGCGCCTGATAATCGGTGGCAACTTTGCCCGTATCCATTTCATCCTGCAATTCGGCCTGTTGTGCCTGCTGACCCACCAGATAATCAGCAGCGGCATTGGAAACTGCCGGAGCAAGCAGGAACGAAAATGCAAGCGCCAAAACGCCGATCAGAACAGCTTCGGTTAAAATCTGCAAAAATATCTTTCCCTTTGCAATTCCAATGGACAGAAGTATGCCAATCTCATTTGTTCTGTTCCTGATCCAGAAAATAAAAATCAAAAACAGGATCACAAAGCTTGCTCCGGTCACGACCAGAAGCAGCGTGTTACTGATTTTTTCCAAATCATTGAAGTTGGAAGCCATTGTGTCAAGATTTCCGTTGTTGTCGATCAAATCATACCATTGCCAGTTAATATTCGTTTTCTTGATGGCCTCCTTTACCGCATCGTAATCATCCACATTTGCCACTTTAAAATAAGCCTTTTCATACAGCGGATCATCCTGCTTCACCTTTTCAGGAAAATGTAAATCCGTGAAAATAACATTTTCAGAGCGGTAAGTATCACCGGACATATAAGGTTTCATCTGTTCTTTTACCTGATAGATTCCTACAATCGTTGCCTCCTGTACGGGTTTCTCCGCTTTTACTGAGTGAAATTGCAGATGGTCGCCTACCTTTAGCTGGTTTTTTTCTGCCAAATCTTCGGAAATGACACAAACATTTGTATCATCCTTTGTTGTCATCCGTCCCTCCAGGATGATAACATTGCCGCTGAGGACATTGGCGTCCATTGACATATCCCGATTACCAATCAAGGCTACTCCCTGAAAATCATTGGTCTGGTCTGCATCGGCATCCTCAATCCGTTCAAAATTTGCCTGTTTTACCGCAGTAGGAACTGTGGTTATATTATAGTCGGCGATTCCCTCCACGGTAGCAATCTTTTCAATATCATCTGATTTTAACGACTCAAAGGAATTGTCCGTTGTTGTACGCCAGTTTTCAGAACCATTGACAGTAATTTTTTCCTGATGTACTCCACCGTAACTTCCCTGACCGTCCGGATTAAGTTCTAATATCTTGTTACAGGCTTCTTCTAATCGTTGGCTTCTGTTTTCTGGATTATATTCCAGTAAAAATCCTGCGCCGATGGCCTGCCGTGTACTGTCTTTCGTAGCAATGTTTGCAGAACGGCTTGCCATACCAGACAGGAAAAGCAGACTGATGATACAAACTACAAGCAGAAGCAGCAGACTTTTAACCGGCTTTCTAAAACAGGAACGAATTGCCCGTTGCAATAAGTTCATCGTATTATCCCTCCATTCGTGACAGAATATCTTTCGGATTTGCACGGATTACTGGCAGCAAAGACAGCAATACAGCAATTACAACCACTCCGCTGCCAATTCCCAATAGCAATGCGATATCGGTAAATTGTAAGGAAACCTGCAGAGAAACGCCTGTTTCCACAGAAGACAGCAACAGTTCTGTAAGGCTTCCTGCAGCCAGCGAACCTAGACCGCAGGAGCAAAGCAGGGCAATGAGAAACACGGCTGCCGCTTCCAAAAGAGCCTGCAAAAAGATAGTGGCTTTCTGTTCGCCCAAGCTGATAAATACAGCCATTTCCTTTTGTCTGCTCCGCATCCACATACAAAGCAGTAGGGAGACAATCACCGTGCCGGCGAAAAAGGTAAGCAAACGCATCAGTGATACCACCCTTGTTATTTGTGTTAATGGAGCTTTCATCTGCTGATACAGGGCATCCGACGTGGTAATGTCCGCTTTATCCTGCAAAATGCCCTGTATGCTCTCTGCCAATGGATCTAAAAGCTCCGGCTGACCGGTATATGCCGATACTTTATAAAATCCGCTGCCGTCAAATAATTCTAAATATGCCGTATTATCTATATAAATCTGATTTTCCATCCGATAGACGGCAAGTGTATTGTTTTCCTGCTGGCTTTCATTGCCAGTAAGATATTCCCCAATCACTTCCACGGTAACAGCTTTTCCGTTTTCTGTTTCAAAAGAAAGTGTATCGCCAATCTGCAAACCATTGTATTCTGCAAATCCCGCATTAATGACGGCGCCATATTTGGTTTCCGGCTTGACCAGTTCACCGTCTGTCAGCCGATAAGACTGATCCGCAAAGGGACTGTCTGTATCCATATCATCAAAGGATAGCAGGCTGACTTTCAAGTTGTCCGGTTCTGTGGAAGCGCTTGCGGTCACAGGCGCAAGATCTGTTAAATATGCGGATTGCTGCCCCATTCGATTGATGGACGTTACCTCCGCTAAATTTTTAATCATTTCGGCTTCTTTGTCTGTAATCGGATTTGCGGTGTCTGAAATTTCACATACCACTTTTGCTCCTGCTTTTTCCTGCATGGCAGCCTCTGTGCTTTCTGTTGCGTGTAAAATCATGTTTGTACTGAGGATCATGCTGTTGACAAAAAGGAAAATCAACAGCAGCAGCACCGACTTTCCGCGTTTCCGCATCAGATAAAGGAAGCCTCTCTTATAAAAAGGCATCGATCTATCCCTCCTGTTAATTAAACCGGGTAATCAGCACTTTTGTAGCATGGATTTCCCCATCATCCTGTGTTTCTCCATAAACATAAACAGACGTAGATTTTTTTACATCGGAAGCCGTAGCCGCTTCTAATTCCACTGCGCCGGTGGAACTGTTGATGTTGGCAATCTGGAAGGTACAATCTTCTCCATAAGAAACCGTAGTGCTTTCCATGCCGCTTTCCATTCCCTCTGCCGCTGATTTTGCTATCTGCCCATCATCCTGATCGGGAACGACCTGAAAACTTCCATCCTGAAAATCAGCTACGCTGCCTCTTAAACTAGCTGTCTCTACCAAATTGTCCAGATTTGTTGAGTTTTCGCCGCCATCGTCCGATGCTCCTGTGTCACCAGCTTGATTCTCACTCTGACTGTTCACAGATGTCCCACTATCTGCGGCCTGTTCCCCTTTGGAATTTCCACAGCCTGCCAGTGAGAGTGCAAAAATCAAGACTCCAGTTACCATTACTAATTTCATATGTTTCATTTGACATAGCTCCTTTCTGTTTTATGGGCCTATCATACAAAAAAACTTCTGTAAAACTCATCTAAGAAATAAAGAAATCGACCTCAGTTTTTAGAGAACTTTTAGAGGATTTCTTTGCTATACTTGTTATACTGATGATATGAACTAAAAAAGGATGAATGGATTATGAAAATATTGCTTCTGGAGGATGACCTGGATCTATGCGATCTGATACAGAAAGAATTATCCAAAAGCGGGCATACCGTAGACTGCTGTAATGACGGGGAAACAGCCATGCTTTACGCACTCAATAAAGATTATGGCTATGACCTTGCCCTTGTTGACCGGATGCTCCCCATTATAGATGGACTGACAATAATCAAGGCGATGCGAAGAAAGGACATACAGATTCCGGTTATTATTATTACCGGTATGTCTGCCCTCGATGACCGGATCGATGGTCTGGACGGCGGAGCGGACGATTATCTGGTTAAGCCGTTTCATATCCGGGAGTTACTTGCCCGGATAAGGGCATTAACCAGGCGCTCCAAAGAGATCCATGACGATGTAATATTAACTTACGGGGATCTGCAGTTTGACAGAGAAATAAGGGAATTGACCTGCCATGAGCAAAAATTAGACCTGACAGGAAAAGAGGCGGAGCTTCTGTATACATTTATGAAACAGCCGGAAACCCTTTTTACAAAAGAACAGCTTGTTTTAAAGGTCTGGGGAACTGACTCGGATATTACTCCTGGAAATATTGATAATTATATTTCCTTTCTAAGAAAAAGGCTGAAAGAGCTTAAAAGCTCCTGTATCATTAAAACGGTATATGCTACAGGCTACAGATTGGAGAACACACATGCTTAAACAATTATCCAACCGACTACATCTGTTTTTAGCAGGAATCCTAATGGTCATCATTACTTTGATCCTGTGTTTTTCCCTCTGGAATATGTATCAGTCACAGCAGCTTGCTGATATATCCTATATTCAACGTATGACTTCCCTAATCATCTATCAGTTGGAGGACGATACTTCTAACCCGCAAGCGGTTCTCTCAAACTATGAAAGTGGGACAAATGTTTACAGCATTTTAGAAGATTCTGAAGGAAAGGTGCTATATCAAAGTATTCCTGATACCGCTACTGACTTTGCCAATCTCTTCAAAAAAATAAGTAACAGCATTTCCACGGAAAGCGCAGCGGACAGTCAGAAATTTCAGACGGTAACGGAACAGGGCGGATTTATAGAAATGGATGGAGCAGATCATGACCACTATTATGCTATCCCGGCTACAGTCAGCACGAAAGCGGGAACAGTTTATACATTAGCTTTATTCTATGAGCGGACATCTATTGTAGACCTGCTGTTACGGGAAGCGCCAAAGTATTTATCTATTTGGATCGTTTCCCTGATCAGCATCCTCTTTATCAGCAGGTTTCTCCTGCGAAAAGCCTTTGAGCCAACTGAGCAGATCCTGCAGAGCCAGAAAAATTTTGTTGCCGCTGCTTCACACGAATTAAAATCACCGCTGGCTGTTATCATGGCAAATGTTGAAGCAGTCCATAATACAGAAATACAAGACCCCCAGGCACAAACCTGCTTGAAAACGATTGACTCAGAATGTAGCAGAATGTCTAAGCTCGTAAGAGATATGCTTCTCCTTGCGTCTTCTGATGCTGATAAATGGACCATCCAGAAGAATGATGTAAATATTGATACACTATTGATTACACTGTATGAAGCGTTTGAGCCAGTATGTATCCGTAAATTCATCTTCTTAAAACTTGATATTAGTGAAGAAAGCTACCCTGTACTCTATACAGACCGGGAACGACTGTTCCAGATCTTAAGTATCTATCTTGATAATGCAGTCTACTATTCACCAGAAAACAGCACCATTGAGATACGAACAAAACAGACTTCTAAAGAATTGACCTTTTATGTTGTTGATCATGGGTGCGGAGTGGCTGAAGAAGACAAACCTTTTATATTTAACCGTTTTTACTGTGCAGATAAATCACGAACAGATAAATCTCATTTTGGCCTGGGATTAAGTATTGCGAAAGAACTCTCAAGAATACTTGGAGGCAAAATAGGATTTGAAGATACGGCTGGTGGCGGGGCCACATTTTATTTGACTATACCTCTGAAATAATGAAACAAAATAGTCAAAGATTAATTATATGTATAAACAAACGGGATATTAATTGGAGCCGCCCACTTTGGACGGCTCCTTTTCGCTGACTTATATGTCCTTTTCATCCAGCAGAAAGTCAATGATATTATAATGAACAATTCCATTCCTGCTCATATCTACGATGTCGCTGCTGATCACATATTTCGGATAATTGTCATCTATCTTCTCCAGATTGCCAAATTCTCTTGCAATGCAATCCTCTGACAATACATAGGCCACCTGGATATAGAGTTTCTTCTGTCCTTTGTAACATACGAAGTCAATTTCCTGAGTATCCAGCTTGCCTACTTTCACGTCATATCCCCGGCTTAACATTTCCAGATACACCACGTTCTCAAACAATTTGCTTGTATCAATCTGTTCGCTTGCTTTGCTCACATTGCGAAGCCCAATATCACCCGCATAATACTTTTCTGTTGAAGCCAGGATGTTTTTCCCCTTAATATCATATCTTTCCGCTTTTGAAAGAATCATACCTGCCTGCAGCTTATCAATATAATTAAGTACCGTGTCCACCGTTGTTGACTGCCCGCCTGTGGTCAGCGCCCGGCAGATGGATCTTGCCGAGAACGGGTTCCCAATATTGTCCAGCAGAAATTCCAGCAGCTTTCGCAAAAGACTCTCATTGCGGATGGCATATCTGGAGAGAATATCTTTCATCACGACAGAATCATAAACATCCTCCAGATAGGTGCGGACGGAATGTTCATCCGGCAGCACCAGGCGCATCGGAAGGCCGCCATATTTTAGATAATCCGTAAAAAGCTGTTCTCTGGTATAAGGAAGCCCATTGATCTCATAAAATTCCTGTATCTCAGACAACACAAAAGGATACACATGAAAAGAAACATATCTTCCTGCCATATTTGTTGCCAGTTCACCGGACAGCAATTTGCTGTTAGAACCGGTCACATAGATATCACAGTCAAAATCAATCCGGAAGGAAGGGATAACTGAGTGCCACTCTTTTACATGCTGGATCTCGTCAAAAAAAAGATATACTTTGCCGTCCACCTGCTCTGCCCGTTCCGTGACATACCGATAGAAGTGATCAGCATCCTCTAGCTTTTTAAACCGCCGGGACTCAAAATTGATCTCTATGATATTTTCCCTTGGCACTCCACGCTCCAAAAGAACATCCCGGATCTGCGAAAGCAGGATGGTCTTTCCGCTTCTTCTAAGGCCAATCAATACTTTGATCAGATCCTGGTCAATGAATGGACGTATCTTATCCAGATACAAATTTCGTCTTATCATCTCCATACAATCCACGTCCTTCGTTAGTTTTGTCATTATTATACCTCATACTTTTATTATAATCAACTTATTGTCTGTTTATACAAGGACAATTATATTCTTATAGTTACTTACAACAGGTTCGATTTCTCCTTCATCTGTTCCCGGCTCGTATTGGTATAGATCAGCGTGGTCCGCTCGCTGGCATGTCCGGCCTGATTTGCGACTTCCGCAATTGTATATCCCATCTCCAGGGCATGAGAGCAGAAGTAATGCCGGAGCGAGTGCGGTGTAATCCGGTCCGAACACTGATTGAAAAAACGGCTCACACTGCTGCGGTGGAGCTTTCCGCCATTCCTGCTGACAAACAGGTACTCAGACTGAGAGTTTCTTACCTTCAGATACTCCCGGACTGCATGGATGATCTTGTCATTGATGAACACGATCCGCTGCTTATTGCCTTTTCCAGTCACCAGCAGTTCCCTTGCCTGAAAATCAATATCTGTCAGGCCAATACTGATACACTCGCTGACACGCAGGCCGGCATATGCAAGGATCACCGCAATCGCATAGTTTCTCTTTCCAGTATCCACAAGTACCTTCTGGAGAAACGCCTCCACATCTTTCTTTTCTATTTCCGCCGGGCTTGCAATTTCCTGCTGGAATTTCAGCCGGTCCTCTGCCGTGATGACCAGATCTTTCTGAACTCCAATCTGCACCAGGAACTCATTAAAGCTGGTCAGAGAGGACAGTTTCGTATCAATGCTTTTAAACTTCAGTTTCTTAATGTTCTGCAGGTATGACCGAAAATCCAAAATGTTGGTATGGTAAAGCAGCGTCAGTTCCTCCCCAAACGTGTCCCTGTACCACCGACAGTATTCATCAACGTGCCTGCTATAAGTCTGAATGGTATTTTTCGCTTTCCCCTGTTCCTTCAGATAAATTCTATAATCATCCAGTAATGCCATGCTTCTCATTCCCCTCTGCGATTATGTTGCGTTCACTTTTCAGTGATGTGTACGTAATTATGTTGCGTTCAGATGGGATTACCCCTGCCTCGCTCAGCTCCAACACAACATAATTGCTATTATGTTGTGTTCAGAAAATGGCACGGTTCTGACACGCTTCCTATATATATTCCATACGTTTCACAGCATAAAAACGCAAAAAGGACAGCAGATTTTTTCCGCTGTCCGATCTGGATGATTTCAGGGGGCAGCTTAGGTGCCGCTCACCCTTTTGAAAATCAGCTTCCCGTCCTTTACCTCAACGGTGAAGCGCTGGGCTGGTTTGGACTGTTTCTTCCGTCTCTGACATTCAAGCAGTTCTTCGTTCCTCAAATATTCACACCGGAAGTCATTTAGATGATAATACCCCCAATATATGTGGAATAAATGTATATAATACTCCTTCTTCCGTGTGAAGATGAAATCAGAGTCCCTGTTGATAGAATTTAGAAGACTCCTCAGCTGTCTGGTGATCCGATAAGGATTGCCATGCCGGTTCGTATAAGGTTTTCCATATTTGGCAGAAATCTTTAAAACATTCCTCCCGGAAAGGTCACTTTTCCGCAGCTTTATCGCATCCCCTATCCGAATCGGCATCTGGTACATAAGCCCGATAAACGCTGCTTTTTCCAGTTCCCCTTCCGCAATGAATTGTTTCATCAGCTGCTTCCCCATTTTTGCTTTTTCATAGGAAATCATCCACCATCTTCTCCTTTCCTGACAGCTTCCAGGATTTTCTCTCCCTGCTGTACAAACACCTGCTTTTCCGGTTCTTTTTCATATATCTTCCAGAGCCGCTGATGCAGAGCTTCCAGATCCCGGATATCTCCCTGCGTGTTATTTGCCAGCATCCGGAGAAAAGGGAAGATCATCGTATGCCGGATATTCTTTCCAGCCAATACAGACTTCTTTTCCTGTCCATACACCTCATAGAGACATCCCAGGATAATATCCGGATCCGTGATAAACTTGATTTCAGGTTTCACCCATTCCTTTTTCATGTTCGCCCTCCTGACAAGATTATTCGTACCAATCCGCCCGGACTGTCAGGCCGTCCAGCCGGATCTTCGGAACTCCCACAAGATACCAGTCATCATCCATTTCAATCCGGACCGGCACCCAGTCTCCATTCATTTCTACATCAAAGCAGTCCCCGCAATGCAGGCCGCCGTAATAGCTGCCGTTTCCAAAGTAGATGTCATACCTCCCGGATTCCCGGTCATAGCATAATACGCCTTTTTTCTTTACCATAGTAATTTCCTCCTGTATTTTTACTTTTCATAAGAATAATAGGGCTACATTTTCGCAGAGTGGATGATTTTCTGTTTGTTCAATACTATATCTTTCCTTAACGCTTCATATGGCTCTGTTACTTATTTCATACGTATGGGATATGCAAATAGCAACTTTTATTGAAAAAGCAGAAATATTCCTATATTTTGTTGCAATATAATTTGACATATACCAGATGTAGTAATATACTTATTCTGTAATCATTAATTGTGTTTATCCGGAAAAGGATATGCTGTTTAGGTTTGTAATCAGTCAGAGGGATATTCTGCCACCAGGCAGTACCTTCTGGCTTTTTATTTTGCAGAGATTTCTGTACGAAGTTTGAGAATGAGCATCCGGCATCATTCTCTTTTTTTATGCCTGAAAGCAGGAGAGGAGGATTGAATTAAATTTCCGGAGGAACACCCACAAAAAAGGAGAAAAGAATGGATTTAGAATTTAGTATTGTATTATTTGAAAATGAAGGTTACGCAACAGCAAGAGGGGATAAAGGGGTACAGGATATTCTGGCATCTTCAGCCGATGCCGGATATATCAAGGACGGCACCTATCCCATTATTTTTAGATTGCATCCATATTGTTGGAAATGGTGGATCAGCCCGAAGCAGGAGGAAATGAACTTTTCTATGTTCACCCCCGATTCCTGGCTTGACAGACCTTTACGAAAGAACAAACCTATCCAGCAACGGTTAATCGCCGCATTGAAAGATTGGCAGAAGAAATACCTGCGGGCAAATGAGACGATCAAGTTGATCAGCAGTGGTAAGCATATCCTGTATCACTGTGACGTGGACACCGTATGCGGAGATGCTGAAATCTACTGTTTTGATTCTGTCATCGATACGATGGAGGATCATGCTCAGGCAGAGATCATCACAGGGAACTCTTTCATTAAGAATGTGCAGGGAAACGCTCAGATCCAATGCCTGGATGACCATGCTATGATCTCTAATTTGTGCGAGAATGCAGTTGTCCATAAGATGAAAGATATTTCACTTATTCGTCATGTATATAGGGATAGCCAGATCCATACCATGCAGGACAACTCCCGTATTCTGAGCTTGAATGAAAATACACGGATTAGAACAATGAACGGCCATGCAATCGTTGACCTGGCATCGGGCCAGTCAGTCATTGAAAAGGTTTCGTGTGGCTGCGCTGTCCTGGGATTATCTCATGACGTGCAGATCAAAAAAATAGAAGCCGGAGCTACAGTCCTCCCGCTTCATGTGGATGGTTATCATGGCTCGACCATACCATTCTCATAATAGAAACTGTAGTAAATATCTTATGAAGAACTCAAGGGACGCTGTGTAAAAAACAGCGCCCCCTTGATGGCTATAACGATTATTATATTATGCAATCTCAAACCGATACCCGACACCATATACGGTATCAAGATACCGGGGGTGCCGTGGTTCCTTCTCCAGCTTCTTCCGCAGGCTGCTGATCAGACAGTAGGCACTACTGTACATTTCTTCCCCGACATCCGTTTCCCCATAGATCAGGTGGCAAATCTGAGCATAGGTATACACACGTCCCGGATGCCGGGCCATGACTGCAAGGATGTCAAATTCCCTGGCAGTCAGAGGCACCTCTTTTTCCTCCACCATAACCTTACGTTGGAGCATATTCAGAAAAAATCCCGGATATCGGATCTGCTGCGGCTCCATGTAGATTTTTACACCTTCCAAAGTCTGGAGTTTTCTCTTGAAGCTGCAGATCTCCGGCAGCCGCTCCTCTGGAAATTCAATCACCATTTGTTTCTTCAGAATGTCCCAGCTCCTTCCATCTCTTCAATTTCTGGAAGCTCTGCTCACTGATGTCATGCTCGATCCTGCAGGCTTCCTGTTCCGCTGTGGCATCCTCCACACCTGCCTCAATCAGCCAGTTTTTAAAATAGCAGTGCCTTTCATAGATTGCCTCAGCCGTCTCCCGGCCTTTTTCAGTTAAGTGAAGGAAATGGTCCTCATCTTTAACCAGGAGGCCGCCTCGCTCCAAAATAGAAACCGCGTGGCATACACTGGGCTTTTTCACACCCAGATGCTGCGACACATCAACAGATCGAACCATTCCTCTTTTCTGCTGCAGAACAAAGATTGCTTCCAGATAATCTTCTCCAGATTCGTGAAGTTTCATCTGAACCTCCTTTACTGATTCAGTTTCCAGCCTATGGCCTCCTGTCTGGTCAATACAAAGTCAGCATACAGGCCTTTTTGCTGGATCAGCTCTGCATGAGTGCCGCGCTGGACGATATGGGTATTGTCTAACACAAAGATTTGGTCGGCGTTCCGAACAGTTTTCAGCCGGTGGGCAATCATGATGATGGTCTTGTCGTGGGTCAACGCCTCAATAGCCCGCTGCAATTCATCCTCATTCTCCGGGTCAACGCTGCTTGTTGCCTCGTCCAAAATGATGATGGGCGCATTTTTCAGCATGGCGCGGGCGATGGAAATCCGCTGTTTCTCACCGCCGGACAAAGTGCCGCCGCCCCCGCCAATCACAGTGTCATACCCCTCCGGCAGAGCGGAAATAA
>UQTA01000068.1 GCA_900543885.1 uncultured Clostridium sp. | reverse complement strand
TGCCTACAGCTTCCTTCAGATTCCACCTCACGATGGACACCCTTGCTGTTCAGCTATACATTTCCCACTACCTGGGCATGTTCAGGACTTTCACCTGCGAGAGCGCGCCCATGGCGCGCAAACGAAAAGCAGCCGACAAAATCGGCTACTCCGTTTTCATTCCGCCGCTTACCCTGGCTGTCAGCGCCGTCCTTGTTGCAACGTTCTTAAAAGTACTCGGCGCCAACAACGCCATCGGTATCTCCGGTGCCATTGCACTGATCGTGGCACTGCTGCTTTTCAAGACCAGACCTTCCTACGCAGTGACCGACGGAACACGTAGCCATCAACTTAGATGATGCCCGCATCCAGGATAACGAAGGAAACCAGCCGATTGATCTGCCGATCTATGAAGACGGTACTCCGGCATATTTTTCTGACCTGCCAATCAAAGCCATGGTCCAGAACATCCGCGAAGCAGGTCTTCCGGCCAGTGTCTCCAATACCGCAGGTACCTTTGTCTGCAACCATTTAATGTACGGTGTGCTCTACACCCTGGCGAAAAACTATCCAGGTGTGCGCAGCGGTTTCATGCATGTTCCATTCGTTCCAGAACAGGTTGTTGGAAGACCTGCACCGGCTCCATCCATGAACCTGCACGATATCGCCCGCGGCATCGAAGCTGCGATCCAGGCAATTGGAAGCTATGAAAACGATATCCGGACTGCGGAAGGACAGACACACTAACTTTCTTCACACAGTCCAGATATAGGGGGATTCTATCAAATTATAGTAACAACTTATTTTTTCTCAGCCAGCTTGCGCACAACTTCATCGCCAACCTGGTTTGTCTTAGCGGTTCCGCCCAAATCCGGGGTGAGGACCGCTTTTTCTACGAGCATTTCCTCAATGATATCGATCAGGCGTGCTGACCATTCCGGATGTCCGAAGAAATCCAGCATCTGGCTTGCAGACCATACGGTTGCCAGCGGGTTTGCCTTACCCTGACCTGCAATATCCGGTGCAGAACCATGGATCGGCTCAAACATGGACGGGAACTTGCGCTCCGGGTTTAAGTTCGCACCTGCAGCCAGTCCCATACCGCCGGAAATCGCAGCACCAAGGTCGGTCAGGATGTCACCAAACAGGTTGGACGTAACTACGATCTGGAAACGTTTCGGATCTTTTACCATGAACATGCTTGCCGCATCTACCAGAAGGGAATGGGTTTCCACATCCGGATATTCCTCACCAACCTCTTTAAAGATCTGATCCCAGAATACCATGGAATAATTTAATGCATTTCCTTTGCTGATACTGGTCAGGGTCTTCTTCTCTTTTCTTGCAAGCTCATATGCATAGCGGATAATACGCTCACAGCCGACACGGGAGAAGACGCCATCCTGGATCACAACTTCATTTGGTTTGCCCGGGAACAGCCAGCTTCCGCTTCCTGCATACTCGCCCTCACTGTTTTCACGGACAAACATCATATCGATATCTTCACGCTTTACATCTTTTAACGGACACGGAGCACCCTTTAAGAGTTTTACCGGTCTTAAGTTTACATACTGGTCGAATTTCTTGCGGATGATCAGCAGCAGATCCCAAAGAGAAATATGATCCGGCACGCCCGGATAGCCAACTGCGCCAAGGAAGATCGCATCGAATTTTGACAGCTGCTCAATGCCATCTTCTGCCATCATGCGTCCATTCTTTAAATAATACTCACAGCCCCACGGAAAATCCGTAAAGTCAAACTGAAACGTTCCATCCAGTTCAGCGACTTTCTCCAATACCTTTTTGCCCTCTGCCAGGACCTCCGGACCAATGCCATCTCCGGCAATGACTGCTACTTTGTGTGTTACCATAATGAATACCTCCTCATAAACCTTTCAATGAATTGTTTTCGCAACATCTACTATTATGATAACAGTTTGATTGATTTTCGCAAACGGTGTTAAATTAGGCTGACTAACTTTTACTTATGGACCTGTTTCACATACTCCCTGGTCACCTCAATAAACTTCTTTGCCGCCGAGAACTGGAATACGTCCTTTTTCCAGTACAGGGCAATCGTGTAGACCTGGTCCCCCGGAACGGAAAAGCCAACCAGCTTTTCATCCTCCGCTATGATGTCCGTTGTCAAAAAACCTGCCGCCACACCATCCCGGATAAAGCGCAGCACCGTGTATGCCTGATTGGTATTATGAATAATATGAAGCGGAATATTCTGCTCTTCAAACAACTTTTTCAGCCGCTGCGTCTGATAAAACTGATCGGTCAGCATAACCAGCGGTTCTCTGCCGATCATCTCACAGGTCACTTCTTTTTCTTTCGCCAGCGGATGATCCCGGTTTACGCAAAACATCAGCCGCGACTCCCGGATATTTAAACTTTCACAATCCGCTCCTGCCACCATTTCCCCGGTTCCACAGCAGACCAGATCCACTTTTCCCTGCTCCAGAAGCTGAAACAGCGCATCCACTGTATCTTCCACAGAAAAAATTTCTATTTCCGGATACTGCTGGCAGAACATTCTCCGCAGTTTCGGGTATACGGCATTTCCAAACATAGTCGCAAGACCGATCCGCACAAATTCCCGCCCCTCAGAAAGTGTTTTTACAGCCACTTCCATAGACTCATACTGACGCTGCATTTTTTTCGCTTCCCGTAAAAACAGGACACCGGCATCCGTAATATACAAACTGTTATTGCGGCGTTCAAACAATGTCACCTTGCATTCCCGCTCCAGTTCTTTCATCGCAGAAGAAATGCCGGGCTGGGAAATATGCATTTCTTCCGCTGCCTTAGTAAAACTCTTGTATTTGCACACGGTTATAAAATATTGAATCTGCTGTAAGGTCATCATGGCATTTTGGCCTCTTCTTTCGTTATTTTGGTTACTGTTTACGCACAAAGCCGGTAACTTGTTTTCTTTTATTATTTCATATTTGGTTTTCTCATGCAAGTCTGGACTAGAACAAAACCCGCTCATCTGCCATCCCGCACACATACAGCAAAAAAGGCCGAACCTCTCTGCACCTGCCATACTCAGCAGGCACAGAAAGGTTCGGCCTTTATTTCGTTTTATATTATATTGTTCTTTTATCCAATTACCCGCTCCGGAACATCATGTGTCATGATCCGTACTTCTTCTTTGGAAAATCCTTCATCCAGCATCGCATCCATAAACATCATCAATGCTTCAACCGGGTATTCGAAGTTTTTCTGTCCGCGGTCTGTCGCCAGATAGCAGTTTTCCACGCCAAGATCCCGTATCGTCTGTGCTCTGGACTATCTCATCCGCAGCGTAGAATTAAATGCTTTTGAAAAAGGCGCTGAAAATATTTATACGGATGATGGCTGGTATGATCTTACAAATACCATTTTTAAGGACTCCTGGATGGAATTTGCCCGTTCTCTTGCAAAAGGGCACATTGTAGTTTCCGACCTTTACTCTAATACGCAGATCATGACCGGGGAAGTTGCTTCTGGGATTGGCTCTTCTGCCTCCATCCTTTATTACAATGATACTGTGACCTACCCGAACAACACCTCTGAACCTATGGGTCTGCAGGTGTAGGTCTTTGTGCTTCTAAAACAACCAATCAGAAAACACAGGCAGCTTCCGTTTTTGCCCACTGGCTTACAGAAAATAAGCGAAATCTGGATTTTTGTGTTCAAACCGGCTATCTTCCTGTAAATAAAGCATTATTTGAGGAAATTTCTCATTATACTTTCACCTCCGATGCCTATAAAAACCTGTACACTGCCCTGGAAACAGTACAGCACACAGGAAAAATGATCCAAGAGCCTTCTTTCCCCAATTACTACACTAAAGTCTCTGCATTATATGATGGTTTACGGGAAATGCAGTCCCAGGTATTTGAACGGCAGATCAGCTCCCATTTTAACAATCTGGCAGTTATGGGAATCCAACTGGCTGAAGAATCGGACCACATCATTGCTTCCTACTTAAAGGAAAACGCACTTGATTTTGAACAGCTAAATGGCTCTGAAATACGTCTGTCCTCTTTACAGGAAGCTCTTTTTGACACTCTCGAACATAAACTGTTAGAAGCTGACTGTACCGGTGCCTTTATCCTTTTAAATGCACAGGTCAATCCCTCTGTTGAAAATGCCTCTGTTTCACGGTCCGGTCTGTATCTGCAGCGAAGTTCCCTGGACTCTTCTGACAACCGCATCCTTCTTTACAGAGGCCTGGCGGCCATCGGAAAAAAGCAAGGCTGTATGCCCCATAGAACATGGCGGCTGGAATTTCGCACAGACCATGTTCCAGATTTTGAACATATAAAAGAAAAAGCAGATCTGCCACTTTTTTCCAGCTATCAACTTACAGATATGTTCACTCTGCCTGGAACTTCAGAACGTGTTATGCTCCTTGCACTGCCTCTCACCGGCTCTGATGGAACTTTTTTCGGTCTCTGTGGCTTTGAAATCAGTGAAAGCTATTTTAAGCATGTATTTGCACAGCCTTCTTCCCTTTCCAGAGCTCTTTTCTGTTTATGCAGTGGGAATGATGGTCTGGCAGATACCAGAGACTGCTTCAGTGCCGGTATTGTAAACGACTATTATCTGGCGCTTTCCGGCACTTATCACACCCAAAACTTCGGCAATGGCTTAAAATGTTTCCAAAATGACACCTCTTCCTACATTGGTATTTCAAATCCTGTACACCTGCGCCCGGGAGATGTTCCCTTTTCCGTAAGTGTATTAATGCCTTTTACAGACTACCGCACACAAGCCATAGCAGACGGACTGCGTATCCTGTTGCTTCTTTTGCTTTCCCTTTCTGCCGCTGCCAGCTGCTGCCTCTATTTCTCCCACCGCTACCTGATCCCGGTATACCAGAGCATCCAACGCATCTGCCAGAAGGAATATGATGCCAGCGATACGTCTATTGCAGAAATCGATGACCTTTTTGCCTTTCTGGCAGAACAGGACCGTATCAACGAAGCTGCCCTTGAAAAGATCAAAGCGGAAAATGCAACTGCCCAGGCTTCTTTAAAACAGCTGCTGCGCTTCGCTGCTATTATGAAACAGGATGATGTGTCACAGCAAAAAACAAGTCCGGAATTCCATAATTTCAGGATTTCCGGACTATCTTTCTTGTATATTTTTTATTTTTACTTTTTTCGACCGATCATCTTTAGCTTCTTAACTCAATTCCATAAGACTTATTTAACTGCTTTAAGATCTTCTTTACATATCCGTCTACTGTATCAGCCTGGAAAGCTTCTTCCTTTGGTGTGAACAGTACAGTAAATGCCATGGATTTCTTGTCGTCAGCGATCTGCTTGCCTTCATATACATCAAAGAGTGTTACATCCTTAACAAAAGGACTTGCCTGGTAAATGCACTCCTCTACCTGTCCGCAGGTAATATCCTTATCCATTACCAGAGCCAGATCACGCTTTTCTTCCGGGAATTTTGGAAGTGGTTCAAATACCGGTGCTTTGCCATACCATTTCTCCAGAGCCTGCATATTGATCTCCAGAACATAGGCATCTTCACGCATTGCCTCTTCCTTCATGATCTCATATTTAACCTGGCCCAGATAACCAACCACTTCACCTTCACAAAGAATAGAAGCAGTTCTGTATGGATGCAGGAATGGCTTTTCAGTTCTTTCATAAGTAAAAGTAATGTGAAGCACATCTGCTACCGTTTCTGCCATGCCCTTTAAAGTAAAGAAAGATTCATCCTTACCAAAAGCACCGATACACAGTGTTTCACGCTCATTTGGATACTCTGTTAACGGAAGAGACTTTGGAATAAATGCATTTCCGATCTCGAAAATACGTCCTTCAAAGATTCCTCTCTTCTGGTTGCGTCCCATTGCATGGATCATCTGAGGCGCCAGAGTAGTTCTCATCAGAGAAAGATCTTCATTGATCGGGTTCATGATACGGATTGCCTTGCGTTCAACGGCATCTTCCGAGAATTCCATTTCATCTAAGTCAGCCGGTGAGAAGAAGGAGTAATGCATTCCCTCAAATGCGCCTACGCTGCAGAGAGCTTTTTTCACCTTTAAAATGGTCTTCTGGCGGGTATTGGTTCCGCCGACGGTTACCTTAGCAGTTGGAAGGAAGGTAGACTTAATATGGTCATATCCATACATGCGGATCACTTCTTCTGCTACATCCGGGTAATCTTCCATATCTTCACGGTATGCAGGGAAATGCAAAGTCAGCTCATCCCCATTGATCTCCGGCTTAAAGTCCAGACCGGTAAGAATACGAAGAATATCTTCATCTGGAACTGTAATACCTAAAACTCCGTTCACCTTCTTAATGCTGGTCTTAAAGGTCTTTGGCTCCAGGGAATTTCCTGTATTTACATTCTTGTGGGTCTTAGAAACCTTTCCTGCTCCCAGTTCTTCTATCAGATGCAGAACACGCTTCATAGCCATTTCTGTTGCGTACTCATCAACACCCTTTGCATATCTCTGGCTAGCGTCAGAAGACTGTCCTAATGCACGGGAGCTCTTGCGGATATTGTCACGGGCAAACTTTGCAGACTCGAACATTACTTCTGTGGTAGTGTCACGGATCTCAGAGTTTAAACCACCCATAATACCGGCAAGTGCAACTGGCTTCTTGCCATCACAGATCACCAGGTTATTTGGATTTAAAGTAAATTCCTTTTCATCCAGAGTAACGATCTTTTCGCCTTCTGCTGCACGTCTTACGCAGATGGCATTGCCTTCCAGATAATCACAGTCAAATGCATGCAGCGGCTGTCCTAACTCACGCATAATGTAGTTGGTAATGTCAACGATATTGGAGATTGAATTATTTCCAACTAAAGCCAGACGTCTTCTCATCCATGCAGGAGACGGAGCCAGTTTTACATCATATACATAATGTGCAATATAACGTGGGCAAAGATCTGGTGCTTCTACAGTTACATCAAATCCAGTCTTTTCTACTTCTGTCTCAGTGAAGTCTAAAGCAGGCATCTTAAGTGGCTGTCCTAAGGAAGCTGCTACTTCTCTTGCCAGACCGAAGATACTCTGGCAGTCCGGGCGGTTTGCAGTAATGGAAACATCAAAGATCCAGTCATTTAATCCAGTGATCTCTTTTACATCTGCACCGATTTCTGCATCTTCCGGCAGTACCAGAAGTCCGTTGTAACCAGCGCCTGGATACAGGTCTTCGTTTAAGCCAAGCTCGGTTCCGGAGCACAGCATACCATAAGACTCATAACCTCTTAACTTGCCCTTCTTAATAGTAGCTACGCCTTCAATGGTAACGTGATCCTTTGCAGTTGCGTAAACCTGGGCACCGATCATTGCTACAGGGAACTTTCCTCCTGCTTTTACATTGTCAGCGCCGCAGCAGATCTGTAATAATTCTGGTCCGCCTACATTGACCTGGCATACATGAAGGTGAGTCTCAGGAATCGGCTCACAGGACTCAACATAACCAACAACGATACCGCTGATGTCCTTTCCTACCTGCCATTTTTCTTCTACTTCAAATCCGCAGTCAAACAGTCTTTTCTCTAATTCATCTGCGGAAACATTAATATCTACATAATCATTTAACCAGCTTAACGGTACAAGCATTTTTAATCCTCCTGTCCTGATCGAACCTATTAGTCATCGATCTGATCTAACACGCGCAGATCAGACTCAAACAGCATCTTGATATTGTTGATGCCGTATTTTAACATTGCGATACGCTCCAGACCAAGGCCGAAAGCAAAACCGCTGTATTTCTCAGAATCAATGCCGCAGTTTTCAAGCACCTTTTTATTTACAACACCTGCGCCTAAAACCTCGATCCAGCCGGTTCCCTTGCACAGTCTGCATCCCTTACCGCCGCACTGGAAGCAGCTTACGTCTACTTCTACAGATGGCTCTGTAAATGGGAAGTAAGAAGGACGAAGTCTGGTTTTTGTAGATTCACCGAAGATCCTCTGCACAAACATGTCTAACATTCCCTTTAAGTCACACAGAGTAATGCCTTCATCTACAACAAGGCCTTCCATCTGGCTGAACATTGGTGAATGGGTGGCATCGTCATCTGAACGGAATACCTTACCTGGTGAAACTACCTTGATCGGAGGTTTCTTTGCTTCCATTACATGAACCTGTCCTGCGGAAGTCTGGGTACGCAGCAAGAACTCAGGAGACAGGTAGAACGTATCCTGCATATCACGTGCCGGATGATCCTTCGGTGTATTTAAAGCTGTGAAGTTGTAGTAATCTGTTTCGATCTCGGTTCCCTCATATACTTCAAATCCCATGGATGCGAAAATGTCTGTCAGCTGATTGCGGACAGTGGTCACAGGATGAAGATTTCCATAACGGATCTTCTTTGGCGGCATGGAAATATCGATCTTTTCAGATGCATAACGCTGCTGCTGCTCTTTTTCTTTTAATTTCTGATCCAACTCATCGAAAAACTGATTCGCCCATTCCTTAGCGCCATTAATCGTCTTACCAAACTCTGCTTTCTGGTCGTTTGGTACATTGCGCATCTCTTTCATTAAAAGACCGATCCGGCCCTGTTTGTTGTCCAGGAAGGTCTTTTTGAATTCATAAACACTTCTGGAAGTAGTGAGAGTTTCTGCGCCCTTGCAGATCTCATCTTTGATCCCAGCGATCACTTCATTCAGTTCTTTTAAATCCTGCATGATTTCTCTCCTTTTCTATCTTATGCGCTCCCAGAATCTTCACGTTAGATCAAACGTAAAAATTCCCATCGCACATTCTTTATGGACGGTATGGTTTGTGTAATAGAAAGTTCTTTATAATTTATTACGCAAAAAATCCCCCTGCACATATGCGCAGAGGGACGATCATTTACCGTGGTACCACCCAGTTTCCTGTAAACATTTTTTCTGTTCACAGACACTTTCCAGTATGTAACGTATACTAAACGGCAATGCCTACTGTTTTTCTTCAGCAATGCAGCTCCCGTGGGAAATTCGGATATCTGTCTGAACGGAAAAAGGCTCACAGCCGATGACCTTTTCTCTCTGACCGAAAACAGTATCTTAAAAACACGATCTTCGCTTTTGATCTGATTTATAATTGCAGGTATGTCTGTCCCTTAAGGACATTCATAGTCTGTAAATCATTCTAGTCATTTTGATCAGAAAAGTCAAGACTTTTTTCTTTTCTTTAACTCCCCTACATACTCCAATACGCAGTCTTTTAACTTCTGCACACTGTCCGAAGGCTCCTCATCCTTTTTCATTCCCATCCCCAGTTCCCGGATGCATTCCGGCACAACCGGCACACAGCAGACATCATCTGTATTGCCCCGAATCATGAATTCCGACATCATGGATATGCCAAGTCCTTTTCCAACCATACGGATCACCGTTTCATCATCCACATAGACGGTCTGTTCCCTGGCTTTTACTCCTTCTTTTTTAAATGCGGCATGAACATCAATATCAAAACGGCCATAGGGCATGAGAAAATCTTTTCCTTCAAACTCTTTTAAAGGAAACCAGGTACGCCCATTTAATGGATAGTTTTTTGGAAGGATGGCATACAATAATTCATTATAAAGAGGCGTCCATTCACAGCTTACACCACTTTGTCTGCTGGCAAATATCACATCTGTTTTTCCTTCCTGAAGCAGTTCAAACGGCTCTAGTGCATGATCCACCATCCGAAGATCTACATCCACCTTAGGGCAGATCCTTCGAAAACGGTATAAGATCTCCGGCATCCAGAACATTGCCATGCTGGCATAAGCTGCAATACGGATGGTCTCCCCCTGCTGCTTTGCCATAGCCTGAATACGGTTTTCCAGACTTGCATTGGCCTGAAGGAACTGTCTGATGGCAGGTACCAGTTCTTTTCCCTGCTCTGTAAGGGAAATACCATTATGGCTTCTTATGATCAGCGCAAATCCGATCTCCCTCTCCATACTGTTTACCAGATGAGTAAGACCAGACTGTGTATATCCTACCACTTCTGACGCTTTTGAAAAACTTCCCAGATCTACCGCTGTCATTAAAATTTCCAGTTTTTTCGCATCCATCTGTTTAACCATTCTCCCTTCACAGATCTTCAATAACGATTTCCATCCCCTGATCCTATCAGCCACCGGCTATCAACAGGGTATTACATTTTGTCATAGTTCTATTATAAACACGGATTTCACAAACTGCAAGTCTGGCTGTACACTTAAAATAACCGTTCAGGAAAATATATAAACGAACGATTGCTGTATATCATAAAATCATGAGGTGAATCACACTATGAATAAAAAACAACTTTCTCTCCATCAGCGACTGCTGGTGGCTGCTACCCTTTTTGGCATGTTCTTCGGTGCCGGAAATCTGATCTTCCCGGTACACCTTGGACAGCTGGCAGGAAAGAACCTGATTCCGGCTGCAGCTGGTTTTATCATCACTGCTGTAGGAATTCCTATTTTAGGTGTTGCTGCTATTGGAAATACCCATTCTGACGGCTTACAGGCACTGTCTGCAAAAGTCGGAAAACGCTACAGCTACTTTTTTACCTGCCTGCTCTACCTGACCATTGGTCCCTGCTTCGCTATTCCAAGATGTGCTACCACATCCTTTACCACCGGCATCCAGCCTATCCTTGGAAGCCAGATTTCAGAAAGAACAGCTCTTCTTGTTTTTTCCGCTGTTTTCTTTGCACTGGTATTGTTTTTCTCCTTAAAACCAGGCAATATCACACTGTGGATCGGCAAAGTGATCAATCCTTTGTTTTTATTTTTTCTGGCGATCCTTATCCTTGCTGCACTGCTGCATCCTGGTATTTCTGTATCAGCAGCCCAGCCAGATGCTTCTTATGAAACAGGCGCCATGTTCCACGCTTTATCAGAAGGTTACGGAACCATGGATGCCATTGCAGGACTGGCTTTCGGAATCGTAGTGATCAATGTGATCCGTCAGATGGGTGTTACAGAAGATACCGTCATAGCACATGAAGTGCTCTGTTCAGGGATTCTTGCCGGTATTTTAATGGTGCTGATCTATATGCTGACTATCCTTATGGGTGCTCAGTCCCTGGGGCTGTTTGCCATTTCTGAAAACGGCGGCATTGCATTATCTCAGATCTCCAGTCATTATCTGGGCAGAGCCGGTCTTTTGATCCTGGCAGTTACCATTACTTTTGCCTGTTTAAAAACCTCCATCGGACTGATTACCAGCTGCTCTGAAACCTTTGTACAAATGTTCCCTAATAAACTGTCTTACAGAACCTGGGCCATTATTTTTACATTATTTTCCTTTATTATATCCAACATGGGGCTTTCCACCATCATACGCTATTCTGTGCCGGTTCTTATGCTGATCTATCCTCCGGCTATTGCTTTGATCCTTTTAGCCATGTTTGGGAAACATCTTGACCATGATAAAAATGTATATATATGGGTCACTGCCTTTACCTGGGCTGCTTCTATATTCGACTTTTTTAAAACCCTTCCAGAGCAGGTGCAAATGCTATTCCATCTGGATAAGGCTGTAGAATTTGCCCAGACCTTCCTTCCATTCTTTCATTTAAATCTTGGCTGGATCATACCGGCAATGATCGGACTGATCATAGGTCTTTGTTCCAAAAACAGCAAAAAAAGACTGCAGGCGCTTGCTTAACGCCGGCAGTCTTTTCTGCTTTTACTGTTTACAGGAACTTATAAAATACTCCAAAGCTTCTCTGCCACTTACAAATTCCCCTGCCCCGTACTGACTGGTACATTCATACCACCCAGACATGATCTTCGGTGTGATCGTTCCGTCATTTACATACTCCATCTGAGGATCTTTTAGATTTAAAACATATTGATAAACAGGATTTTCTGTCTTTTTAACTGCTACAGAAGGAATTCCCTTAATTGTGCCCATTTTATTAATTTCATCTTCTGTTGCCAGAAAACGTAAAAATTCAACTGCATACTCATAATGATCTCCATTTGTATTGGCTGAAAATCCAAACCATGGTTCTCTGTATGCATAGACGCTTTTCTCCCCTAAAATATCCAGGGCAGAGCCTGAACCAAAAGATGAATAGTACCAGAAACAGTCTGTTTCCCTGAAATTTTTGTAGCGCAAAACCCCACTTTCTGTATTTTCCAGCCGGTTTCGCAGCTCATTTACCTTATTATAATCATCCTGGAAATTATATCCCCGGATATATTCCAGATATGTATCGGTCTTTTCCTCTCCCGGAGAATAATAAGAAGAGTACGCTTCATAAGAGTCCATATCTACAATATGTGTAAAGCGCTCTTCATTTGCGTTAATATCACGCAGAAACTCCAGCGCCTCTCCCATTGTCATATCATGTCCTGAAATATAAGCAGCCCAGTCTTTTACATAACCTTTTTCATTATTAATATAATTCTGTGAAAACTGCTTCATAGATTCCACCATTCTAATGAAATCTTCTGTTTTCGACTTTTCCTGAAGCCTATAAATATGCCCGGAATATGCCCCCGCTGCTATCACCATAAACAAGATCAATAGCAGATTGCAAAGCAGCAAAGCTAATTTCGTTTTTTATCTTTTATTTTCACACTCTGTTGTCCCCATCATTCTTACACAATACATTGATTTACAGCTTATCACTCTTTTTGTCAACGTGTCAATGTTTCCAGCTTTGCTTTTGATGGGTTTTCCATAAAAAAACAACATCCCGCCTGCAGGATTGCTCCTGAACGGGATGTCATTTTTATAAGGCTTCTGCTTATATGTGCTAGTTCCGACAGATTTATACTTAAAAATGATTCAGGATACCTGTGGACTGTAAAAACAGTACGAACATAATAACCGGCATCAGATATTTGATCATGACTACATAAAGTCTTTTCCGGCCAAATTTCTTTCCGCCTCGTTCCATTTCTTCCACGATCCAGCCTGGTTTCATGACCCATCCAATAAAAATGGCAGACAGTAAAGCAATAAAAGGCATCATAAAGCTGTTGCTGATATAATCCATAATATCCAATAACTGCCCTGTACTTCCGTTAGGAAGCATGACTTCCACATAGAAAATACTGTATCCCAGCGCTATAACAGCAGTTGCTATTAAATAAATAACCGATAAAATTCCTGTTGTCTTTTTCCGTTCTGTGTGAAAAATCTCCATGCAGTTTGCAGTGATGGACTCCAAAACTGAAATGCAGGATGTCAGTGCTGCAAACGCTGCAAGAACGAAAAAGAGAATGCCGATGATCCTTCCGGCAACACCCATGCGATAAAATACCTTAGGCAGCGAAATAAACATCAGACCAGGACCAGCAGACATTCCATCCACACCAAAGAATGCATAAACAGCCGGGATGATCATAACTCCCGCTAAAAGTGCAACGCCTGTATCCATAAATTCGATCATTGACACAGATTTTCCTAGGTCAACATCTGGTTTTACATAAGAGCCATAAGTGATCATAATACCCATTGAAACACTTAAAGAAAAAAACAGCTGGCTCATGGCATCCAGTGTGATCTGCAGAAACCTTGACACAGTCATACCAGACCAGTCCGGCGTCAGATAAACCTTTAAGCCCTGCATACCTGTTCGGATACTTCCATCATCTGCTGTGTTTTTCAGTGTCAGAGAATAGAAAGCAATTCCAATCACGATCCCTAACAGCATAGGCATCATTGTTTTAGATACACGTTCAATTCCTTTTTCCACACCATTATACACAATAAAGGCCGTAGCAAGCATAAAGGCCAGTCCGTACCACACAGAGCCTGGTGCAGTGATAAATCCTGTAAAGCAGTTGTCCTGTGCAGCTGCTTCTACATTGCCGGTAAGAAATAATAAGATATATTTAAGGATCCATCCACCGATCACCGCATAATATGTCATGATCAGAACAGGTACAAAAAATGTGATCACACCAAGAAACTTCCATTTGTGATTCATGCTTTCATAGGCATAAATGGCACTTTTTCCTGTTCTGCGCCCGATGGCAATATCCGTAGTCAAAAGCACAAAACCGACTGTAAAGATCAAAACCAGATAGATCAGCAGAAAAACACCACCTCCATCCTTTGCAGCCAGAAAAGGAAAGCGCCAGAGGTTCCCCACACCAACTGCACTTCCAGCTGCCGCAAAAACAAATCCCAGCTGTCCTGTAAAACTACTTTTCTTTTTCATTTGTATCCCCCATTTTCATATTACTTTATTTGACACAATGTAATCATAGTATTAAAATAATAGTAAATAAATATAATGTTATTTATCTTATAATTTACTTTTTTTTATCTAAAAAATACTAAGAGGATATCTTATGGATACTTTCAATTACCGCATATTTCTCACCATCGTACAATACAGCAGTTTTCAAAAAGCAGCAGAGCTTCACAATATTACACCGCCTGCAGTCAGTCACATTGTAAAGCAGATGGAACAGGAATTCGGAGTTTCTCTTTTTATCAGAAACCGGCGGGGCGTCACTCTTACCACTACCGGCGAAAGTGTTTTGCCCCTTATCTCCTCTCTGGTGCAAAAAGAAGATAATCTGCTCCAATATCTGTCTGATCTGAATGGTCTGGAAAAAGGACATGTACGCCTTGGCATTTTCAATTCCATGTGCAAATATATGCCCGCTCTGATCTATGGATTTAAAGCACAGTATCCTCATATTACATTTGAAATCTACCAGGGTTCTTATGAAAATATCATTGAGTGGCTGAAAACCGGAGTAGTTGACATTGGTTTCCTGTCTCAGACTGTGAATCCACATTTTCCCTTTTACCGTATTTTTGCAGATCCCCTGATCTGTATTCTTCCTAAAGGAACAAAAACCGCATCAGACACTGATATCTCCCTTGAAAGCCTTGCCGATCAACCGTTTATCATGCAGCGGGAATCCTGTGATGCAGATGCCCGACGGATGATCGACAAATTAAACCTTGACGTTCGCACTGTTTGCCACGTAGTAGATGATAAAACAACCGTCGAAATGGTCAAAGCCGGCTTTGGTTTTGCGATCATGCCCCTTCTGACCATGTACGGATTTGAAGATGAAGTGAAAATGCTTCCTATCACTCCAGCGGAAGAACGGGTGATCGGCGCATGTGTACGGGATACCCATGATTTATCCCCTGCAGTCAGGAAAACCCTTGAATTTATCAGAAATTTTAACTATGATGGGATTTCATCAAACGATAGTCCCCTTTTTCTTGACAAGTAACCAACCGGGTTGCCGCAGATGACAATCCTATGAAACTGATGAGCATTGCCATGAAGCCTTTATGCGAACCGCCATTTCCATTGGAACGCATTGAAGAGATGACGCAGTTAATGGGTGGAGATGGAAGTCTGAAATAACTGTATTTTAGCTAAACTGACATGCCTGCTGACGCAGGCATCACCATTCATGAAAGCCGATTGCTCCGCACCTTTGGTGCTCCCGCAATCGTCGCCAGCATTCGCAATCCGCGCTATCGCGCTCCTTGCTCATACCGGCTTGCCCGTCCGATACCCGTGAATTCGCTCATGCAAGCATGGCTCATTCGCGGCTGCCGTCCGGGACTTTCATAGTAAATTAAGGAATCTTTCTGCTCCTATTTAGAATATCCTTTGACCCAAATAGAAAGTCCCCTTGCTGAGTGCAAAAAGCACTGTGCAAGGGGACTTTTCTGTATCTTAAATTTCCATCTTATTTATCTTTTTTGCTTGCCTCAAGCACCTTCCAGTAATCCTCATAATTGGCCTGCAGCAGTTCTGGTGTGTTGAGGCCATAAGGACATTTAGACATGCAGTGTCCGCAGTGGAGACAGTTCTCAATCTGGTGCATTTTCTGCTGCCAGCCTTCCGTCAGCCATGCAGCAGCCGGAGCTCTTCTGAGCATAAGGGACATGCGGGCACACTGATTGATCTCGATTCCGGCCGGACACGGCATACAGTAGCCGCAGCCACGGCAGAATTCACCGCAAAGTTCCTTGCGGTCCTGTTCGATGGCTGCCAGACGTTCTTTTGTCAGTTCTGCACCTTCTTTAATGCACTGCAAAAATTCATCCAGTTCACTTTCACGCTGGACTCCCCAGATTGGAACAACACCTTCCTGTGTATCCATCCATGCTGCCGCTGTAAAACCATCACGTATAAGGCCGCCTGCCATGCCTTTCATCGCAATAAATCCCATATTTTTCTCACGGCATTTACGTACAAGTTCCATTTCCTGTTCACCGGCCAGATAGCTGAAAGGAAACTGCAGAGTATCATAAAGTCCTGAATCGATCGCTTCATGTGCTACAGTCAGCCGGTGATTGGTAATGGATATATGGCGGATCTTTCCCTGCTCTTTTGCCTTTAAAGCAGCATCATAAAGACCGTCCTCTCCGCCTGGCTTCGGACAAAAGGGCGGATTATGAAACTGGTATATATCAATGTAATCTGTTTTTAACGTACGAAGACTGGTTTCCAGATCATTCCAAAATCCCTCTGCTGTTTTCGCTTCTGTCTTTGTTGCCAGAACTATGCGGTCACGCATGGATGAAAATGCTGCTCCAACCTTCTGTTCACTGTCAGAATAGGCACGTGCAGTATCAAAAAAGTTGATTCCGCCATCACAGGCTTTATGAAGCAGATATACTGCATCCTGTTGGCTGATGCGCTGGATCGGCAGACATCCAAAGCCATTTTTTTCAACGACAAGTCCTGTTTTGCCAAGTGTGATCTTATTCATGGACTTTTCCTGCCACTCAAAATGTGTTGAAATATACTCAAACACATCGAGAAATTGAAGTCCTTGCGGATACTTCTTACTGCTTCATTGTGTATGCTTTGGCGATTGTAAACAATACGCTACTCACAAGTTCT
>UQTA01000067.1 GCA_900543885.1 uncultured Clostridium sp. | reverse complement strand
CGGAGGCGTTGCCTGAACACGCGAAGCGTGTGAGTTGGCCGGAGCCCTGTCTAATTGGCGGCGGAACAAAAGGTCCAGAAAATTGCCGTGAATGCGTTTATACATGGCGGGGCTCTTTCGGACCCTTCGGAACAAAATCGCAATATAATTTCTTTATCAATCTAACATTTCCCGTATCTGTTCTATTGATATTCCCATGATCCTGGCAATTTCTTCACTGGTTTCGCGGCAGATCACCTGCTCTTCATCATTGTCATTTTCCGGGTCTTCTCCGCATACATCTGTACCGATCAGACGTCTTCCCTTTATATAATTCTCAGTAAATTTCAGAATCTGTTCTACTCTTACATTTCCCTGATCCCAGTTCGTTTTTCCTTCTGATTCCAACAGCACATCTTTATCAATGGAAATATACAGCGGAAGGGATGTTGTTTCCTGGCTTTCTTCTAATATTCCACAAAATTCCCGGATTTTATCCTGGTTGTCCACATTTTCTAAAAACTTTTCCTCACAGATCCAGGTGACTTTTTTTATCAGCTCTTCCCCATCCTCTAATAGTTCTTTTTGCGTTTCTTCCATCGCTGTGTTTGGCGGTCCCACCAGAATTACATGTTTTAAATTCTTATTCGTTTCTAATGCTTCCCGGATCCAGCCGCCGCAGGATAAAATCCCCCCAAAAGCCGGTCTCTGCATATCTGTATGGTGATCAAATACAAGAAGTTCAAAAGGTTCCTTTACAAGTTCCAGCCAGATCTTAGTCAGATAATGGTAATTTCCAGAATCCAGAAAATGCATCCCCTCCGGTCCATAAGAACAGATCCTCTTTTTTATCTCTTCCTCCGCTGGTCCGTCACAATAGCAGTTGGTTCCCGAAATATCCCGAAAGTTTACTTCTGTTACATTTCCTGTTTCACATTTTTCTTCAAGGACTGCTTTTAACCTCTGTTTTTCATACACTCCGCTGAAATTCATGATAATGATATTTCTGTTCATCTATGGTCCCCTTCTTATATTTTTGTGCTCTTATAATCCTAAAAACCAGTATACAGCAAAAAAGAACCGCTGCAAATGAAAACTCATCTTGCAGCGGCTCTCTGTCATTTCACTACGTGATTTTTATGATACCGGATCGTTTCGCACTATGTGCTGTCACATTCCTTAATTATTTCTCAGCAATTGCCTCGATCTCGCAAAGAACGCCCTTTGGAAGAGACTTAACTGCTACGCAGCTTCTGGCTGGCTTAGAAGTAAAGTACTTAGCGTATACTTCGTTGAATGCTGCAAAGTCGCCCATATCTGCTAAGAAGCAGGTGGTCTTGATAACTTTGTCATAGCCGCTTCCTGCTGCTTCCAGGATAGCACCTACGTTCTTGCAGCTCTGTTCTGCCTGTCCGGCAATTCCTTCTGGTACAGTGCCGTCAGCTGGATTTACTGGGATCTGTCCGGAAGTATAAACGATACCGTTTACTTCAAAACCCTGAGAATAAGGTCCGATTGCGCCTGGTGCTTTTTCTGTGTTGATTAATTTCATTTTTCAAATCCTCCTTTGAACTCTGTATCCAATATTATAGTCAACCTTTGTAAATATTGCAATGTTTTTATACATATACAACCTTAAGATTAAGTGAAAACATACATTACAAATTTTTATTAACCTAATTTTTTTTGTATAAGATCAGTGATTCCCCTTCACATATTCAGTAAACTCTTTTTCCGGCATTGGCTTTGCATAGTAGAATCCCTGTATCTCATCACAGTTCATTTTTCTTAATTCTATGATCTGTTCTTCTGTTTCTACTCCTTCAGCAATCACTTTCATATTTAAAAGTTTTGACAGCATGATCACCTGCTCTACTAATGTTTTTCCTTTTTCTTCACAGACATGGTCGATCAGGCTTTTATCTATTTTTAAAGCACTAAATGGGATCTGATTTAAACACAGCATGGATGAATATCCTGAACCGAAATCGTCCATATGAAGTTTAAATCCCGCATTTACCAGCTGCTCCGTCGTACTATGGATCCTTTTCCCATAAATAGCTGCTGATTCTGTTATTTCCAGAGGAACACAGGAAAACGGGATTTTATTATCCTTAGCGATTTTAATATAGCATTCTGCAATCCCATCGTGAAGAATGCTGGATCTGGATAAATTTACAGAAATGTTTATAAGTTTTTTCCATTCATCCATTTCTCTTCTTTGCAGCTGGCAGACCTTTCTAAACACGTATTCGTCCAGTTTTTCAATCTGTCCGTTTTTTTCATAAACAGGAATAAATTCTCCTGGCGGCACCATGGTTCCGTCGGATTTTTTCCATCTGACCAGTGCCTCTGCACCTATTACCTTTTCTGTAGAAAGATCTATTTTCGGCTGATAGTAAACAAGAAACTCCTCATCGTTTAAAGCTTCCTCAAAACAGTTTTCGATCATCTGTTCATGAATACGTTTCTTAGCAATCTCCTCTGTATAAAAGGCAATGTCGTGGTCATAGCTTTCCATTATCGTCTCAATAGCAAGAGATACGTAATCATAGCATGTGGAAATAGGAAGGTTTTTGTCAATATCTTCATAGATACCATACTTAACCTTCACACCTTTTATCGGTGCATTTTCCGATATTTCATTTATTGTATCCGCCATTTTCCGATGATCTAATTCTTTATCGCCATATAGCAAACATACAAAAGAGGTATTTGCCTTCCGTGCTATCAATCCGTCTTTCAGCCTCTTACTGTAAGCAGACGCCAGATAGCGGAGAAATTCATCTGCCTTCTCAGCTCCGTAAATACTATTTACCAGTTTAAAGTCTTTTACTTTTGCCACGATCAGCTGCATCTTTTTATTCGGCTTGAAGCTCATGATCTGCTTCACATAATGTGAAAATGCCTGTTCCGTATAAAGTCCGGTCAATTCATCACGTTCTACCGCTTCCAGAGTCAGTGATGATTCCTTTAACCTTATTACATTCCGGATCCTTCTGATAATGATATCAGAGTGGTAGGGCTTTGTGATAAAGTCAGCCGCTCCAAGATCCAGGCAGTTTAATTCTACATCAATTCCTCCATTTGCCGTTATTACCATAATCGGAACACTGGAAAGCAATGCGTCTTCCCGCATTCTTTTCAAAAATTCAAATCCATTCAATACCGGCATATGGACATCTAATAAAACAAGAGACAGTTCTTTGTATTTCTCTTCCAATATGTTTAAACCGATCCGTCCATTCTTTGCCGTAAGAACCTCGTATTTATCAGCCAGAAGCGCATCTAACATTTTTAGATTCATTTCATTATCTTCTACGATCAGTATCTTTCGCTTTCCGGTCGCACCACTGGATTTCATCATAGTTCCCAGTTCGTTCAGCCTTACATCTGCATCTTCACTTGCAAATGCAAATATGATCTTTTGAAAACGATCCGCTTCCCCGATCCTTGCGCATTTCATACGGTAATATAAAATTTCATTGTATCTTTTTACCCGGTAATGCACTGTAAATTGTGCTGCATGTCTGAGCTGGTTACATATATTGCCAAACTCTGTAGCGTTCTTCATCTTTTCCTTATCATCCACGTATACATGGGCCTCAATATAGCCATGTATCGCCGCTTCATAAGGATTTTTTTCATTTAATACTTCTTTTACGCCAACATTTTCGTTTTCGTATCTGTATATTTCTATATTTTTAGTTTTACAGTCCACACAATATATGTTGCTAAAGTCATCACCAAGTACACCAATAATATCCGCAATTCCAAATATTTCTCTTCCAGTCATTTTTTCCATGTCGTCATTAGGAATTTTTGTCATTTTAATCTCCATCTTACTTTGCGTTTCATGTTGTCGCCTGATCTGTAACATTTTTATTATACATTTTCATTTGAAAATGTCCATTTATTTTCTTGTATAATCACAAAAAACAAGCATTTCCAAGCCCAATAGTAATTGCTATTGAACGCAGAAATGCTTGTTCATTACTTTAAAGTATATCGGCAAGAACCTTTAAAAGATACTCTTTCTCATTCTTTTCCGGCTCTTCTAACACCAGTTCCAGGAAACGATGCAGTATCTGCCCAACTTCCTTTCCCGGCTTCATTCCGGCCTTTATCAGGTCATTTCCCGTCACCGCCAGAGTTTTTAAAGAAATGCAATCTCCATCCAGACGGATCTCATCTGCCAGCTTACGGATCTCACAAAGCTGCTTTACAGTCAAACTTTCTGCCATTTTTTCCGTCTGCGCTGCATGCTCTGCCAGACACAGTTTGATCTTTAACAGATCATCAAACAGCTCCGGCTCCATCTGGCTCATAACCTTTCGGATCTGAGGTTTGCTCTCAGGTCCAGGCACAAATTCCAATTCTCCGGCAGTTTCCAGTGTACACATTTCCCCAGCCTTTTCATCCGGCTGGGCGATCTCCCCGCAAATGGACTTCTCGGTCCATCCAGTCAGAATCTTTACCTGATAAATGGTATCATTGTCCAGTTTCAGATCCCGCAAAATGCGTACAGCCTGCTCCGGTGTTCCTTTTCTTAAAAATAAAGCCCATCGAAGGGATTTTTTTGCAGGAACTGTAACAGGCATATCTGACAGCAGATCTCCCATTTTGTGAAATGTTTCTGAAACATAGGGACTGATACCTGTTTCATACACCAGCTTCATTGCCTCAGGCCGGTCACTTAAAAGCAGTTTGGTCAATTCCACCTGGATCCGTTCTTTGCTTACATGGATCAGATTGGGAGCGATCTGGGTGATCGCCTGTCTCGTGGCATCTTCAATCTCAAACCCCAGCTGGGCTGAAAAACGAATGGCACGCAGAATACGAAGGGCGTCTTCTGTAAAGCGTTCCGTTGGATTTCCAACGCAGCGAATGACTTTACGTTCAATGTCCTCTCTTCCGCCAAAGATATCTACCAGACCTGTGTTGTGATTATAAGCCATGGCATTGATGGTAAAATCACGGCGCTTCAGATCTTCTTCCAGAGAAGGGGTAAATGTAACAGTATCCGGATGGCGGCCATCTGTATAATCGCCGTCCACCCGGAATGTAGTTACCTCATATCCCTCTTTTCCTACCATAATGGTCACAGTACCATGCTGTATTCCTGTATCCAGTGTCCTGTTAAAAAGAGCCTTGACCTGTTCCGGTCTGGCACTGGTAGTAATATCCCAATCTCCCGGCTCTCTTTTCAGGATCATGTCCCGGACACAGCCGCCTACTACATAAGCCTCATAACCATGTTCATTTAACCTGTCAATGATCTTTCTTGCAGGTTCCGGGATATTCATCTTCATATTAATATGCACGGCCCCAGTAAACCATCTTTTTAGCTGGCTTTCCGCAGCATACGCACTTGTCAGACAGAGTCTCCTGCTCAAATGGCATACATCTGGAAGTTGCACCTGTTACTTCTTTGATCTTATCTTCACATTCCTGGCATCCGCACCACATAGCTTTTACAAAGCCTGGCTTTGTATTGATGGTCTCTACAAACTCATCCCAGCCTAAAGCAGTGTAAGTATGAGCATCTCTGTGCTTTCTTGCCTTCTCTAACATATCATGCTGGATGGTATCCAGAAGTTCTGCTGCTTTTGCTTCTAACTCATCCAGAGAAACAACGGTCTTTTCGTGGGTATCACGGCGTACTAAAACTGCCTGGTTGTTTTCCATATCCTTTGGTCCGATTTCCACTCTTAACGGGATACCACGCATCTCGCAGTCAGCAAACTTCCAGCCTGGGCTCTTGTCGCTGTCGTCTACCTTTACAGAGAATCCAGACTTGATCAGACGATCTCTTAACTCAAATGCCTTGTCTAAAACGCCTTCCTTCTTCTGCTGGATCGGAACCACCATGATCTGTACAGGTGCGATTCTTGGAGGCAGTACCAGTCCATTGTCATCACCATGTACCATGATGATAGCGCCGATCATACGGGTAGTCATGCCCCAGGAAGTCTGGTAAACATGCTTTAATGTATTGTCCTTATCTGTAAACTGGATATCAAATGCCTTTGCAAATCCATCACCAAAGTTGTGGCTGGTACCGGACTGTAATGCCTTACCGTCATGCATCAGGGATTCGATGGTGTAAGTAGCCTCTGCACCTGCGAATTTCTCCTTATCTGTTTTCTGTCCCTTGATAACCGGGATCGCTAAAACCTGCTCGCAGAAATCAGCATATACATTTAACATCTGGATGGTACGTGCCTCTGCTTCTTCAGCTGTCGCATGGGCAGTATGTCCTTCCTGCCACAAGAACTCTCTGGAACGAAGGAATGGACGTGTTGTCTTCTCCCAACGGACAACAGAACACCACTGATTGTATACCTTTGGAA
The DNA here is from genome assembly GCA_900543885.1 of uncultured Clostridium sp. Taxonomy (GTDB): domain Bacteria; phylum Bacillota; class Clostridia; order Lachnospirales; family Lachnospiraceae; genus Enterocloster. Next base: position 10,890 of record UQTA01000067.1, on the reverse strand, counting down.
GGTCACGGTAAGAGTGGATATCTCTTGCATAAAAATCACAGAACAGAGTCTCAGAAGTAGGTCTTACGCAAAGTCTCTCCTGAAGCGGCTCTAATCCGCCGTGTGTTACCCATGCAACTTCTGGTGCAAAACCTTCTACATGGTCTTTTTCCTTCTCTAACAGGCTTTCTGGAATGAAAATAGGCATGTATACGTTCTGCACGCCTGTTTCTTTAAATCTGCGGTCCAGTTCTTTCTGGATGTTCTCCCAGATCGCATATCCAGCCGGTTTGATGACCATACATCCCTTTACGCTTGCATAATCGCACAGTTCTGCTTTTTTAACCACATCGGTATACCACTGGGCAAAATCGGTATCCATGGATGTGATCGCTTCTACCATTTTTTTGTTGTCTGCCATGATTTTTCTCCTTTTACATTCTATGTACTCTCACAATCTTCAAACCATTCGTAATCCGCATCCTGCGTGATTAGTACAGTTATTTACGAAACGATGTACTGTTATCATCAAAAAGAGCCATCCGATCCCATGCATAAAACTTACTGCAAGGGACCGAATGACTCGGCGGTACCACCCTTCTTAGTTCCTGCAAAATAATCTGTGACAGAAACCCTCTTATTTATCCCTTAACGCGGGAAATTCGCTGTATTTATCATACAGAGCTCCAGGGCAGGTTGGGTCACGCTTTCGTAAGGAACTTCCACCACTGTTCCTCTCTCTGTAACGGGCTTTCTGACTTAATGATCCCTTTCAACGCCTTTTTCATGGAATTTCATAGATTCTCTTTGATTTACGTCATTTCCTTTCGATTTTACGTCAGAACGGGAGTTTTGTCAATGGGCTGAAAACTAGTATAATCCACAATAATTATACGCCCCTTTTACTTGTCTAAATTTCCATCTGCCGCGTCAGCTTCAATCGACGATGCTACCGGCATCGCCTCATTCAGCTTCCTTGCACATGAAAATTTATCCTGCGTGTAAGGGATCGGTAATTATCGTGGATTATACTAGTTGTCATCCCCCGTGTTATGGCTAAACTATAACTCCCCCGTCACAGCTGACTTGTTCCATTCTTCTGTGGCTTTCTGTTTACAGGCTGCGTGACCAATAGTTCTGTCATATCCTCGATCAGCAATAACCCCAGTGGTCCCAGAAACAGCCCTGCTATCCCAAACAATTTAAGTCCTGCATACACTGCTCCTAAAGTTTCAAAAGGCGAAAGTCCCATCTGCCCGCTCATCAGGTGTACCTCTAAAAACTGGCGTATGAGGGTGCATATCAGGTATAAACCAGCTAATATCAACGCTGTTTTCCACTTTCCCATTACAACCTCAACGACCGCCCATGGTATCAGCACCGTTCCCGCTCCCAGCACCGGAAAAGCATCCATGATCCCGATCCCCATTCCCACAAGTACGGGACACGGATTTCCCACCAGAAACATACCTGCCGTACACAAAAATGAAATAAGCAAAAATATGATCCCCTGGCTTTTAAACCATACTTTCCCAGTACTTACCAGCCGGTCTCCGATCAGGCGGAACTCCCTGCTAAAAGCAGACCGATCCCGCCGTTCTTTCAGCTCTTCCATTTCCTGTAAGCTTAAAACAGCACTGCAGAAAGTAAATAAACTTATAAATCCAATGCGACCTATAACTCCAGCTGTATAATAAGAACCCACCATCAAAGATGGAACTGATTTTTCCTTCACATACTTTGTTCCTGCTTCGATCATGCTTCTTGCCACATGGATTCCCCATCCCGGATCAAAGCCAAACCGCTTTTCAAGCCCAAAGCATTTTTCCTCGATCCAGAAATACAGCCTATCAAGCCATACCGGCAGCTGGTCCATCAAGGTAGAGGTTTCTTCCCAGAGACGACGGACTCCCATAGTCAGCAGAAAACTGCCAAGCACCCCCAGGATCAGCAGCTGAACCGTTCCCAGCAATCCCAGTGATGGTTTCCATTTTTTCCCAAATACGCATATTATGATCCGATGTTGCAAAAAACGTGCTGACGGCCGAAGCAGCAGAGCCAGTGTATAACCTAATAAAAGAGGAACTACAAGGGGCAGCAGATATTTAAGACCTGCATACACCATTCCTGTAGTTCCTATTATAATAAAAAATTTCTTCAGTTTCTTTCCCGGCTTTTCCATGGACTCACCTGTTTTTTGATCTGTACTTCTTTTGCACGTTCTTATTATGAGCCTTATGGACGGGAATTATTCACCGTTTTTAATTTCAATCTGATATTTTCTTTATCCGTTATACAGCTGCATTTTCACTCTCTTCCGGCTTTTCTTCATCTTTGCATACATCTTCCAGATATGCCAGTGCAGCCCTTAAACAGCCGTCAACGCCAACTAAGCTGCTGTCCACGCAAAGATGATAATTCTGGGCTCTTCCCCAGGTATTTCCTGTATAATACTGGTAATAATCCCGGCGCTTGCGGTCAACGGCACGGATCTTCATTTCCATGTCTTTTTCATTGGCGCCTTCTTCCGGCTCCAGTTCCATTAATCGCTTTACGCGCTGTTTCATTTTTGAATATATGAAAATGTTTACGCTGTCCTCCAGTATCATATCTGCACAGCGGCCTACGATCACACAGGGACCATGGGAAGCCAGTCTGCGGATCACATTAGACTGCGCCACAAAGATCTGATCAGACATGGGAACTTTGTACAGTTCCGAAAAAGAATGATGGATCTTGTGATCCAGCGGATCATCCTCTATCACATGCTCATCGTATTTACGGAATGCTTCCTCTGCAATATTAATGTCATCAGCTGCCATGGAGATCAGTTCCTTGTCATAAAAAGGAATCCCCAGCGCCTCTGCCAGTTTCACCCCCAGCTCTCTTCCTCCGCTGCCGAATTCACGGCTCACTGTAATCACCTTGTTCATAGTACTTTTCCCCGCCTTTCTCCTTGGTAACTGCTGTGCTGATAGTATAGCACATTTCCTGGAAAAATGGGGTTAATTTTATCTTAAACCGTATAAGTAAGCCAGTGTTGATGCGGTATGCCACTTTTCAAAGCGGCATAGGTGTCCGTGCGATCAGAATAACTGCCAAAACAGCGCCCACAAACGCAGCAGCGGCAACAACTGCTATCACTTTCCTGCTGAGTTTCTTCTTTGCTGCCTTATAGATCAGCGCAGCACAAGCTACACAGACAACCGCCGCAGCCATGGCGATACCCATCATCTCCCATAACCAGGATAACTCGTATAAGAGTCTCATATATTTCCCCTCCTCTTCTGTTAATATGTTCTCTCGAAATCTTTCTGTGCCTGATTTTGTGAGAAGATTTTTTGTCAGTTGTGCCCAAATTTCCGCAAAATACCTTTTGCCACAACATCATGATAATAACAGAGCCAAAAGGCCAGAAATCTGATGCAAGCCTGCTTGCAGGAGGATTTCTGGCCTCAGGACCCTAGTGTACTGTATCATAACATTATATTTTTCTTATCACAAGGTTTTTTCATTATTTCGCCAACCTTCATGATACCATAACATTTTGCCGTTGCTGCGTAAACCTATAACTTTTACAGCTCATTCATTTGCTTTTTGTACAATCACTACTTATTAAAGCAGATATACTCAATTCCCACGATCTCGCAGAACATCTTCAGAACCTTCGCATACTTTCCATAAACCATATGCAGATGGTTGGAATTGATCTTCTCGTAGAACTTTTCGTAGTCTGCTTCTGCTTCTACGAATGCATGTGGATAGCAGTATGTAGTCTCTTTTAACTTCTCAAGAGGATACATTTTTGTGGTTCCCTCAAAACAGCCTAATACATACTTTCCGTTGCTGCGGAACAGTCTGGCAACCGTTACATCACCTGGTTTGGAAATGAACTGGATGGATGCACCTCCTGCTTCCCCAAAGATATGGGGCATTAAAGCAATCTTCTTCATAGCTTCTTCTTTGTTGTCCGGGTCAGCAAAATATGGCGCTACGCTTCCGCAGTTTGCCAGTACAAATTCCTTATCATTTCCATCAAAGAACTTGATATCCAGCAGGCAGGAAGGCTTTCCTTCTGCACACAGATTTAAGATGCGCATGGTCATAGCTCCGTCGCAGTCACACTCGCAAGAGGTAGGGATCGGTGTCTTTTCGCCGTCTGCGTCATATGGGTTGTTTAATAATGCCACGCCCAGACACTGGAGAACAAAATGATCGCTCATATCCTGCTGGCACTTGATGCCCATAAAGTTATACTTCTTTTCCGCAGCCATATCTTTTAATGCCAGATAGCTGCGTACCTGTAATTCCAGAGTTGCCTCTGTAAATTTATCCCCGTATTCGATCTTCGGGACATTTTCCTTTACCCATTTTAAATGCTTTTTAACGCGTTCTTCGTCCAGTGCTTTTGCACGGTATACGATCTCATACTGGTCACAGTGGTCAAACTCTACTCCAAAAGTACTCTGCCACTGGCTTGGATCTGCTACTGTAGTTCCAATACCAATACTTCTTCCACCGATCATTCCATAGCTGGAACGGCGGATTCCTTCTGCTACATAAATGCCTTTTACAAAGTTATCCACCTTTTCCTGGATCTGTGGATCTTCGTAATCACCAGATACACGGATGCATTTCTTACCCGTCTGATCCAGCATACCGCCAACTGCCAGCAGGGTTACAAGGCTGGACGTATTGCGCTGCAGGTTGCCTAACAGCATCACCGGATAAGAAGTTCCATAGGCAATGCGGAATGCCAAAGATGGGGTTGCCCAGATGGGCACATGGATGATCACAGCTTCAATGCCCTGTTTCTTGATCTCATCAGAAATATTCTGTCCATCTTCTGCATCAAATACAATAGGTGAGATATAAAGGTCATATTTATCCCCAAATGCCTTTTTTACCTTTTCGATCTCGCTTGCTACAATTGCTTCTCTCTTTTTATAAAATTCGCGACGGCTGTCACCTAAGGTGACAAGCGCTACCTTCTTTTTCTCCATGAGAAATCCCTCCTTTAGAAATGAATGTCCTCTCGGAGTCTTTCCTGCACCTGCCTTTGTGGCCGATTTTCTGCCGGTCGCACCCGAATTTCATCACCGTACGCACCGCGTACGCCTCAGAAATTTGGGCACAACTGACAAAAAATCTTCTCACAAAATCAAGTACAGAAAGATTCCGAAAGAACATATGCCTATAAAAATACCCGCCTGTTAAAACCACTCTGGCTTAATAAGTTTCGGTAATGCAAAGGCAATATTCGGTAAAAATGCGATCAGCACTACTACTACAACAGAAACCATGATATACGGAATAACTGCCTTAAACGACTTTTGCACACTCATTCCGGAAATTCTTCCTGCGATCAGCAGACACAGGCCATAAGGCGGTGTTACCTGGCCAACTGCCAGTGTGATAACGATGATCAGACCTAACTGGACTGGTGTGATGCCAAATGCAGTTGCAACTGGCATTAATACAGGAACGAACAGGATCATTGCAGGAATCGCATCCATGAATGTTCCAAGGAATAAATAGAATGCGATAACAGCCAGTAAGAACTGCCACTTATATGGGAAGTAGGTAGCGAACATCTGCTGAACACTGGTACTTACATTGTAGTAGCTTAAAAGCTGTCCTAATGCATTTGCAGTTGCCAGTGCAAACAGGGAAGTGGCACTGGTGCGAAGTGTGTCATAAAGTAATGGCTTTACATCTTTTAAAGTAAGGTTTCTGAATACGAATACACCAAGGATGATCGCATAAATACATGCAATAGCTGCGGATTCAGTTGCCGTACATAAGCCCCCGATAACACCACCGATAATGATAACAGGTGTTAATACTGGAGGAAGACATTTTATAGCCAGTTTTAAGAAGTCCTTAAAAGACATTGGATCCTGTTTTGGATAATGATATTTCTTATTTCCTATGAAAATAACAAACATCTGTCCAAGACCGATCAGAATACCAGGAACAACTCCGCCTAAGAACAGAGCACCAATGGATGCACCTGCTACGGAAGAGTACACAACCATAGGGATAGATGGCGGGATAACGATACCGATGGTAGAAGAAGCTGCTGTTACACCTACAGAAGTTTCCTGATTGTAGCCTTCCTCCTCCATAGCCGGGATCAGGATAGAACCGATACCTGCTGTATCCGCCTGAGAAGAACCGGAAATTCCGGCAAATAACATAGATACTAAAACATTTGCATATGCAAGACCGCCTGGAAATCTTCCTACAATACCATTGCAGAACTGGATCAGCTTTTCACTGATCTTTGCGCGGTTCATAATGTTAGCTGCCAGAACAAACAGCGGAACTGCCAATAAAGTAAAGCTGTTTAAACCGGTAAACATTTTCTGCACAACTGTAATTAAAGAAATCGAATTTAACTGGGAAATTCCAAGAAGTGCCACCAGACCTAAAATGTAGGCAATGGGGATTCCTGCGAATAATAAGATAAGAAATGCTGCAACCAGTACCAGTATCATAATTCTGCCTCCTTCATTGCCTTTTCAACTGCATCTTCTACCTGGCCTCTGTCAGGATGCTTGATACAATCTATGATATTTTCTACAGAGAACAAAGCAGCTGTCAGGCCAAAGATAGGAACACATAACCAGCTCCAGCCTTTACTTACAGGCATGGAAGTCATCTTCCAGGCTGCAAACTGCTGTACCAGTTTAATTCCATAAATGCCAACTACCAGGTTGAAGATCAGGATAAATACATGTCCGATCAGTTCATCTGCAAAAAGGGATTTTCCTTTTAATTTTTCGGTTAATGCTGTAAATTTAAAATGCTCATTGGAACGTACCATGGGTGCTGATCCGATAAAACAGCACCATGCCAGTGCAGCATTAGCAACTTCTTCTGTAAATGCCGCCTGAAATCCAAACACACGGGAACATACCTGTACAGTGGTACAGACAAAGAAAACTGCAACAGACGCCATTCCTACGATATACAGAACTTTTTCCATCAGATCACATATCTTTTTCACGTTAAAACCTCCATTTTCAATGTTCTCCCGGAATCTTTTCACGGGATCAGGTGCAAAAACATTCCGGAAAAACATATGAAAAACGCGTACAACTATCTACACAGCCATACGCGTTTTCCTTACAATACCGTATCTGCTATGCCTGCTTATTTTGCTGCTTCATTTACCTTGTTATAAAGATCCGTTACACCGATCTTCTCAGCTGCTGCGTCTTTTGCATCTGCACATGCTGCGATCAGGCTGTCTTTATCTACTTCGTTTACGATACCGCCATTTTCCTTGATGGTCTCAAGTGCCTTATCATTCAGCTCTTTATCAAATGCTCTCTGCTCCTTGCAAGCGTAATCAGCTGCTTCGTCTACCCACTGTTTCTGCTCATCTGTTAAGCTGTTATATTTATTTGCTCCGATCAGGAACATTCTGGTTGCAATGTCATGATCTGTTAAAGATACGTAAGGACCAGCTTCATAGAACTTCTGCAGTAAGATGTTTCCAAGGTCATTCTCTGCTGCATCAATTACGTGGTTCTGAAGTCCGCTGTACAGTTCATTGTAAGCCAGTGTTGTTGGGTTAGCTCCCAGAGCGGACCATACGGAACGGACTACATCAGAGTCCTGAACACGGATCTTTACATTCTTGAAATCTTCTACTGTATTTACTGGTTTAACACCAAAATACTCTCTGGTACCGCAGCTCCAGTAGCCTAAGTTGTGAAGAACGCCGCCTGCGTTGATCTTATCTGTAATGGTCTGGCCAACTTCACCATCTACAACTGCATTCCAGTGATCTAAGCCTGTGTACAGGAATGGGATGGAGAACAGGTCTGCTTCTGCAACACCGGTGGTTGCTACAAAGTTTGGAGATGCAACGATCATATCAACGGTTCCTGTTGCCATCTTTTCAACTAACTCTGCTTCATTTCCGCCTAACTCACCGTTTGGATGGATCTCAACGGTCATCTTTCCGCCGGATACCTCTTCCAGTTTTTCCTTCATTGCATCGAAACCAGCCTGATAGGAACTGTCAACAGTATTAACATGAGCACCGATCAATTTTACCTCCGGCTCTGCTGCTGTGTCTGTCTTTGCCTCTGACTCTGCCTTTGTTTCTTCTTTGGCAGCTGCCTCCGTCGCTGCTGGTGCTGCTGTAGTAGCTGCTGTGTCCATCTTTGTACATCCTGCCAAAGATGCTGCCACACCTGCTGCGCACATTACATAAAACATTTTTCTCATAATAAATAACCCCTTTCTAAATACATAAAATATTTTTGGTTTTATACTCATACAGTTTATTACTGTATACAGCCTTATTCTGGATAATAATTTTTCCTTTGTATTATCACCTGTCCCAGACAAGTGTTTATGGAAATCGTTTTCCGTAGCAGTAAAAAATATATGGAAATCGTTTTCCATTTGCCTGTTTTTTTTGCACACCACTTTAGGTGTGCAAGTCCTATTTTTTCCAGGCAATGCCACTAAGCAGTGACCTGCCTGTCCATGTATGTTCTCCGTTGATTTATACTTAATCAATTCTTTTCGTACTCTGACGCACGATCAGCCTTGATTTTACCAGAACATCTTCTTCACTGACACAAGACTCTTTTACTTCCGGATGCTCCAGCAAAGAAAAATAATACTGCGCAAGTTTCTTTCCCCACAGATACTGTTCAAGACCTACTGTAGTAAGGGATGGATCCACAGAATCTGCAAAAACCAGATCATCGAATCCAACGATAGAATAATCATCCGGTACTTTCTTCCCTGCTTCCCGGATCGCTTTAAAAGCTCCTAATGCCATAGCATCGTTCATACACACAAATGCTGTAACTTCCGGTGTTCTTTCTAAAAGAGCTTTTGTAAGGTAATACCCCTTATCTGCGGATTCTGTCACATCAGCAGCCGCATCCCGCCCCCAGATGTAAACGTATTCTTCCCGATATGGGATCTTTGCCTTTCCAAGCACCTGTTTATAGCCAGTCAGACGACTTCTTCGAATAGAATTGTCCAGCTTATCAAACAACATAGCAACCTTTTTATGTCCCAGGTCCAGCAGATGCTGTACTGCCAGTCCGCATTCCTCTACCTTATCTACAAGGATAGTATGCATATCCGGTATACAGATACCATTAGAAACAACATTTAAAGCAACACCGCCCCGTTTTACCAGTCTGAACATGGCTTCTGGAATTTCATCAATGTAAATACTGATAATGCCCTGAACATTTACTGCCAGCATATTTTCAATGCTGTAATTAATACGTTCTTTGTCTCTGTCACAGCTCGATATGGACATATGGTAATTCCGGCTGACGATCTCATCTTCGATTCCCCGTACAATAGACGGATAAAATGGGTTCGCAATAGACGGAATGATGATCCCGATGGATGTACTTTTCTTGCTTTTTAAGTTTCTGGCCTGAAGATTAGGTATATATCCTAACTGCTTTGATGCAAGAAGGATCTTTTCTTTTAACTCCGGTTTAACCGGATGGTCCGAGTTGTTTAATACTCTGGAAACCGTGGCCGCAGAAACATTAGCTGCTTTCGCCACATCATGGATAGTTACTTTATCTTTGTTCATATTGTTCCAATCTGCTTAACGGAAATCGTTTTCCGTTTGCATTTTTATACTAACACATTGATCATATTTTTTCAAGTATTATTTAAAAATATTATAATTCATCGTATAATAGACATATCATAAAGAAAAAACATAAAATACATTACCCATCAAGGAGGAACACACATGAGATACGAAATTCAAGGCGAAACACTTCCTGTTGTCATCTGCCATCTGGAAGCAAATGAACGTATGATCACAGAAAACGGTGCTATGTCATGGATGTCACCGAATATGAAGATGGAAACTACCAGCAACGGTGGTTTTGGAAAAGCATTTGGCCGTGTACTCAGCGGTGAGAAGATGTTTCAAAACATCTATACCGCTCAGTATGGTCCTGGCATGATCGCATTTGCCTCCTGTTTTCCAGGGTCTATCCGCGCCTTTTCTATTGCTCCGGGAAATGACATTATCCTGCAGAAAAAAGCGTTTCTTGCCAGTGAAAGCGGCGTGACTATGTCTGTGTTCTTCCAGAAAAAAGCAGGTGCCGGATTCTTTGGCGGCGAAGGTTTTATCATGCAGAAAACAAGTGGACAAGGTATTTTATTTGCTGAATTTGACGGCCATATCGTAGAATATGACCTGGCAGCTGGTCAGCAGATCGTCATTGATACCGGACATCTTGCTGCCATGGAAGCCACTTGCAGCATGGATATCCAGACAATTCCTGGCATGAAAAACATACTTTTCGGCGGAGAAGGTTTATTTAACACCGTAGTAACCGGCCCAGGAAAAGTATGGCTTCAAACTATGCCGATCAACAATGTAGCCGCTTCCATCCAGCCTTACATTGTAACGGGTAATCAGTCATAATCATTATTACATTTAAGAAGCTGCCGTTTCATAGATCATTCATCTATTTTTCGGCAGCTTCATATTAGGACAATCTATCGGAGTCCCTTTAATTTTGGACGCTTTAAACCAGTTTATTAATTTACTTTTGACAGTCGCTGACTTGAAAAAGTAAATTCCAGTGCAACGGTAAATTCCACCGTGCATTAAAATTGCTTGATTTTATTGAATTATAATAGGCAAAATCTTGGGATAACTGCTATAATTAAGCTGACTTCTCATAAAAAATCTGAGTTTATGGCATAGGTAAAGAGGCCTCTGAATATTTGGTATGCGAGACTAAATTCCACAGGCCACATCCTAAAAATGTGAATTACGAAATTCCAGTCTGACAGCAGATTTTTATGATAAGTTAACGGTTAAAGCGAATCAGCTTAGGTGTCAGATTGACCTCGTCGGGTGGAATCGGCCTAAGCTGAAGTGCTTTT
>UQTA01000066.1 GCA_900543885.1 uncultured Clostridium sp. | reverse complement strand
ATGAGAAGTCAGCTTAATTATAGCAGTTATCCCAAGATTTTGCCTATTATAATTCAATAAAATCAAGCAATTTTAATGCACGGTGGAATTTACCGTTGCACTGGAATTTACTTTTTCAAGTCAGCGATTTTCTTTAGTCCTTTTCATTAATTTCAGAAAATGCCTGCAACGCACACACTGTCAGCGCAATTCCATCCATATACTCTTTAATGGATAAATGTTCATTTGGCGCATGATTATCTGAATCAGCATCACTCCATCGCACCTGAATAGCCGGAAGCTTTAAAACATTAGTCCACAAATAATCAGGGGCTGATGATGGTCTGCAAGGGTAGATTACATATTCACCATAAATATCACGACAAATTTCTTCAACAGTCGGAAGATACGGCGTGTTCACATCTGTTTTTGAAGAAGGGATATAACCATCATTTTCAATTTTTACATTATCATATCCCATCATCTCAACGTGCCTCTTGATACATTGAAATACCTTCTCAGGATCCTGATTTGGTACTAAACGGCAATCGATCAATGCTTCCGCTTTTGCAGGAACTACCCCATTAGCTCCTGTTTTGATCCAACAAATATTAAATGTAGGCTGTCCTAAAAGTCTTGGATAAAAGTCCTCGCCATAATTAGACGACTTTGCCTCATAAATTGTATTCAAACTGTCCTCTGACTTCGGCAGTTTATCCATGATCTCAATTTCTTTTTTTGTAAAAGGTAATATTCCTTCCTCAAAACCAGGTATCAGAATCTTATCTTTTGATCTGCACTTTCCCAATATCTCCACCAGCTGCCACGCAGCGGAAGGCAGTACCGGTGCATAACGGGCATGAACATTCCTATTCATCGTTTCAACTGTAATATGAACAGACAAATCTCCCTTTGCTCCCAGCGCAATGATAGGCAATCCACTAGGATCCTTTGGACCATCGCTGAAAAACACCAGATCTGCTGCCAATTCCGTCCTGTGCTCTGCCAGAAATTCTTCCAATCCTCTACTGCCGCATTCCTCATCCCCTTCAAATACAAAAATAACATTTACGGGAACTTCCATTTTTTTTCTGACAAAGTATTCCAAAGCTTTTAAATGCGCCATTAAAGGTGATTTATTATCAGCACTTCCTCTTGCATAAACTTTTCCATCACGTACTGTAGGAACAAACGGATCTGAATGCCACAATTTTCGTTCTCCAGCCGGTTTCACATCGTAATGGGCATAGATCAGAACTGTCTTTTTTTCCGGATCATTGCCAAACCTCCCTACCAGGACCGGAGCGGGTTTTACAGAATATTTTGTCACTTGAATTCCAATTTCTTCCATTTTTTTCTGGATCCAGTCACAGCAAGTTTCAATTCCTTCCCCTGTTTCACTAACACTTATATGACGGATCAGTTCATACCAATCTTCCAAAACCTGATTCTCATAATATTTTAGATATTCCTTAATATCTGATAAAAGTTTTTTGTTTTTCATGTCCATCCTCTTTTACATTTCACTGATTTCTTTTAAAACTGTAGCTGTAAGCTCAGTCCCTTTGATATAATTGGATAAAGTTAAATGTTCATTTGGTGCGTGATTATCAGAAGTAGCATCACACCAACGCACCTGGATCGTAGGAAGCCCCAGAATATTGGTCCACAAATAATCCGGTGCCGTTGATGGCCGATTAGGATATACCATGTACGGACCAAATACATTCTGGGTCGCTTTCTCCACCGGAAGCAGATACGGAGTATCAACCGGTGTTTTGGCAGGCTCTGTAATTCCATGACAAATGACTTCTACATTATCATATCCTAATTTTTTAATATATCGTTTCAGATTATCCAATATTTTATTGCCATCCTGGGCAGCTACAAGACGCATATCAATTTTTGCAATTGCCTTTGATGTAAGAACTGTTGCTGTTCCGCTTCCTGTATATCCAGAACTGATTCCCGATATATTAAAGCTTGGGGTTCCATTTAATTGTATATAATAGCCCTTATCTGCCGGATAGATTGGATAGGCTCCATAACTTCTAAATAGATTTTCTCTCACGTCCGGCAATTTATCGTATATAGCTTTTTCAATTTCTGTCGGCTGTACAACATCATCATAAAAGCCTGGGATATGGACAGTACCATCCTCTGTCTTTAATTTATTTAATAGCTGAACCATTTGCCATGCTGCACTCGGCAAAACAGGTGCATATTGGGAATGCACATTTCTGGTCATAGTTGTCAACACTAATTCTACATATAGCATTCCCTTTACACCAAGAGCAATAATCGGCTGGTCATTATGGTTTTTAGATCCATCGCTAAAATATACCATATCAGCTTTTAATAATTCTTTATGTGAGCGAAGAAATTCTGGCAATCCTTCACTATTACTTTCTTCTGAACCCTCAAAAATGGTTTTAATATTAACAGGCAATTCCCCATATTCTTTCAGCCAAAATTCAATTGCATTTAAATGAGCCATTAATGGTCCCTTATTGTCTGCTGTTCCACGTCCGTACATTACCCCTTCTATAATTGTTGGCTCAAATGGCGGTGTTCTCCACTGAGTAAGGTCACCCTGAGGTTGTACATCATAATGAGCATATATCAAAACTGTCTTTTTAGAAGGATCTGCTCCAATTTTTCCAATAATCACTGAATGTGGCTCGATTGGATAAGTCTGTACGTCCATGCCAATTGCTTTCATCTTTTTCACTATTAGTTCACAGCATTTAGATACTCCTTCACCAGTACTGCTTACACTAGGCTGAGCTACAATCTCTGATAATCCTTCTATAAGTTTACTTTCATTTTCTTTTAAATACTCCCTTAAGTGATCTGAAAAAGACTTATGTTCCATTATAAATCCTCCTTTTTTTAATAGCATGTCTTCTCAAAATCATGTAATCCATTCAAAAAAAGCCAGACCTTATTCAGGACTGGCTGTACTACAAAAAAGAGAATATTATGCAATTCTCCTTTTCACATTCTATTCATTTCACTGTCTCATTTATCTAAAGCTTCTCACACATTTTCTTTTTTGTCAATCTTTTTTATCTTCAATTATTGTCACTCATCATCTATACCAACATTACTTTGATAATACAAAGCGAATCATGTCCAAAAAACGGGTAAACACCGGATATTGTTTCATTTTTTCCGGATAAAAAGCCATATAATCCACCGTAATCGGAGGATTTCCTATAAGAAAACAAGCAGGTTTGCATTCTTCGTTAAAATAGGATAGATAGCTTTCAAAAATAAAGCCAACCCCTGCGCCTGCAGTGACCAGGCGTAAAATAGTCTCTATTCTGGTATATATCTCTATTGTTTCTGGTCTCCATCCTAAAGAGGAAAAAAGTTGTTCTGCATGTTCCCTCAATGTATATGCTTCCGGCAGTAGCATAAAATTTTCATTTTTAAACCAAGATAAATCAATCCAGGGATATGGATTGGCAGATCTAATTCCATATGCGTTTAGCAAATGATTCTTTGGAGTGATAAACAGCAACCGGTCCTTCATCAAAAATTCCGCACTTATTCCCGGTATCTGCCTCATATGATTATGAAGTAAAAGATCAATTTCTCCCTTTTCCAGCATTTTAAACAAATTTTCGCCATGATTTTCGTTAAAAACAACATCCAATTTAGGAAATTCCTGTTTAACTGCCATAGTCAATGGCGGCACAACATGAGGAGCTCTGATCTGCTGGATTCCTACTCTAATACATGATAAATCCCGTTTTTTCAACACCTGAAGTTCTCTATCAAATTCTTCTTTTATGCAGAGCATCTTTTTAGCCTTATTAATATAAAGCTCCCCAGCAGGAGTTAATTTCATAGGAACTGCAGAGCGGTCAAATAACTTTACATCCAAATCCTTTTCCAAATGATTTAAGAATGTAGTTAATGCCGGTTGACTAATTCCCAGTTCTTTTGCCGCTCTTGTAATATTACTATGACGTTCCAAAGAAAGCATATAAATTTGTTCTTTTAGATTCAAAGACCATTTTCCTCCTCTCTGCCGAATATGTGAAATTTTCTCAGTATAATCAAACTTTATGGGAAGTATTCTGTTATAAACAGATTTTATCTTTACAATTCTTTGTTTATTGATTATACTTCACTCAACATTTTCCTGCAACAGGAAGCTGTTTCTTTTCATTTCTGTTCTCATTTTCTTAATCTTTACTAAAGGGGGAATTTTTATGCTATCCGAAAAACAAAACATACCTAAGAAAAAGTTCAAAGTGCCTCATACCTTTGTCATCATCATTGGTATCGTATTCATTGCCTCAATACTCACATGGATTCTACCGGCTGGAGAATTTGCCCGTGTTGAAAATGCTCAGGGCATTAAAGTAGTTGTTCCTGATCAGTTTTCATTTATTGCTAAAACCCCTGTAAATCCACTTTTAATTCCTAATTATATTATAGACGGTTTTTCCAGCAGTGCAAAGCTGATTTTTATGGTCATAATGTCTGGTGGTGCTTTTAACGTTCTGGTTGAAACCGGTGCACTTCAGGTACTAATCGCAAAAGTAGTAGCAAAATTTGGCAATAAGGAAGCTATTTTCATCCCACTTCTGCTCCTGGTTTTCGCTGCCATTGCTACTACACAGTCTGTAACTGTATTTATTGGATTTACTCCTGTTATCATTATGATGACAAGAGCTATGGGATTTGACTCCATTACTGGTGCTGCACTGCCACTTTTAGGTGGTGCCATTGGTTTTTCCACAGGCACTTTAAATACCTCAACTACCATTGTTGCCCAGAAAATTGCAGAACTTCCACTTTACTCCGGTATTCAATACCGTTTCTTCTGCTTCTTCGTTTTCTGGATTTTTACCAGTATTGCTCTGATCCGTTACGCACGTAAAGTTAAATCCAATCCTGCTTCAAGCCCTATGTATGAATTAGATAAACTGAGAAATGATGAAGATGTTGATTCCTCTCACGACTCTTCTCTGACTTCACGCAAGTTTCTGGTTCTTTTAACTTTAATTGGTTCCCTTGTTGTTTTGGTATGGGGTTGTGTAACACGAGGATGGGATCTTCCTGAAATATCTGTTGTCTTTATCTGGCTTGGTGTAATTTCAGGTGCTTTTGCAGGGTTTGGTCCAAGTACTATTGCTAAACACTTTGCAGTCGGATGTCAAAAACTCACTGTATCCGCTTTAATCCTTGGTCTTGCAAGAGCTACATCTGGTGTTTTATCTTCAGCCAATATTCTGGATACTCTGGTTTACGGATGTACCATTGTACTTAACGCATTTCCTCCCGCACTGCGTGGCATGTGTATGTACTGGGTTAATTTTATCATCAATATATTGGTAACTTCCGGTTCCGGACAAGCTGCTGTAGTTATGCCAATTTTTACTCCCGTTGCAGATATGGTCGGTATTACTCGTCAAACTGCTATTCTGTCATTCAACTTTGGCGATGGATTCTGCAATTACATTCTTCCTATGTCTACCGCATTAATGGGGAACTTAAGTGTTGCAAATATTCCTTACGATCGTTGGATGCGCTTTATGTGGAAAATCATGCTTCTCTGGTTGGCAGTAGGAAGTGCCCTGGTATTTATCGCTCAAATGATTCACTTAGGCCCCATGTAACGACACATATATCAAAAAACTTTTAACATTCACAATACGTTAGTAATTTCGAAAAAACGTCAAAGAGCTTTCTTTACTCTTTGACGTTTTTTACCAACTATCTGACTACGCCTGTGGCTGGCTGATACTGTCATAAACCTGCTGTACCTGGTTTTCCAGCTCATCATAGTAATCAAAATGGAGCAGGACCAGCTTATCATCGATCTGACGCACATACCAGTCAGAGTGGTGCGCTGTTCCATCGCCAAAATCGTAAGAAGTCTTGCAGTAACGGTAGTTGTAGCCGCCAAGGCTTACTTCGCCGGAAGCGTCTACCTTATAGCCGTCTGTTCCGCCGTAGTTTACTACTGCATCCATAAAGCGGTCCAGCTCCATATCCGCACCTGTAAAATCCAATGTGATGCGATAGCTTAATTCCGGATCATTTACATCTACATGTTCACCGCCAACCAGGGCATAGGTCTGTGCACTGCCGTTTCCGATCATAACAGTCGCTGCCTGTGGGAAGGAAAGAGACATATCAGCCCAGTAGTTGGTATAGGTATTCCCTTCCAGTTTTCCAAGGGAATAGTCCAGAGCAGTTCTCTCACTTCCGGCGATCATATTTCCCTTATCGTCAAAGGTATACTGTGTTCCGTTAATGGATTTTGTTACAGATGTTACCATATGTCCGCTTTCATCTGCATATTTCCAGCCGCCATTCTCCTGTACCCAGGCACTGCGTTCAATATTTCCATTTCCATCCAGATGATAGGTAAGACCATTTTCATCCTGCTCCCAGCAATTTACTGCTGTCTGTCCATCTGCCTTTTTGTACAGCCAGTTCTCACCATTTTTATACCAGCCTTCTACACCTGTATAAGGTTTTAACAGATTTAAAAAGGCCGCTGCACGCTGCTCCTGGTCTGCAGAGTAGGTCTGACAAAGCACGTAGATCTGATCTCCCATATTACGGATGTAAAAACCATTGACCAGCATTTTTTCCATCTGTGTTAAAAATGTCTGGGCCTGTGCCTGCTGTTTCTGTGTAAGCTGGCCTGACTCCAACCGGCTGCGCATGGAGTCTGCCATCATTTTTCCATAATTTACTTTCAGATACTCATAATCAGCTGCTCCCAGTCTAACTGTACCGCTTTCTGTCTGTGCAGGATCCAGCCCCGACTCTGCCAGCTCTGCTTTCAAAGCTTCTACAGAAAACGGCTGTCCGGAACCGTCATCTTCCGGCAATATCAGGGCTGTATTGATGATATAGCTTTTATTGGTCTCATCTACCATAGAAGCAACAAAATCCACTTTACCGCCGTTTCCTACAAGACCGGCTACGATCTCACCGGAAAGAGCAGAGGAAGAAGCACCGCTTCTGTCTACCTTGTATTCTGGCGGTACGGACAGTTCAAAACCGCCAAAACGGCTGGTGATATTCTGACCGTTGATGAAGCTTAGTCCCAGCGGATCTGCAAAAGCTGCAAAAGCGCCTGCTGCCGTCAGTGACATTCCAAGAGCAAGTGCCAGTACACTCTTAGATAAAGTACGTTTTTTCATGTAAATTCCTCCTGAATCATTATGCGCTCCAGGAAAATCCGCCGCAAAGGCAAATGCATAAAAGATTCCGGGAGTACATACATATAAAAGCGGGGGCCGACCCAGGCAAAATACCTGTGAAACAGCCCCCGCAAATCTGTGTCGTGCTTCTTATTTTACTATTTATTCTGCTTTCTGTCCAGCCATGATCATCATAATATCATTGCTGCGGTTTACAAATGCAGTCATACGCTCCGGTGACAGCTGGCCATGTGCCAGACTTGCCAGGTCATACAGCTGCTCGCAGATCTTGGCTGTATTTTCGCCTTCTTTGTTCTCCAGAACGTATTTTACCAGAGGATGATTTGCATTTAATACAAGAGTCTCGCCTGTTGCACCAAAAACACTCATATCCATTCCACCCATGCTGTACATCTTCATCATATCCTGCATACGTCTTGTCTCCTCAGATACAGTGATCATAGACGCAACAGACGCATTCTTCATCTTCTCAACCTTGATATCCAGCTTGTCATTATTTAATGCCTTTTTAAATACTTCTGTCAGCTCTTCGCTGGTCTTTTTAAAGGTTTCATCATCTTCCTTTACTTCTTCTTTGAAGGAAGCATTTAAGTCAGTATCAATACGCAGGAACTTAAGTCCTTCATGTTTCTGCTCTACATGACTGATAAATGGGTTATCAATGGCAGCAGGCATGATCACTGCGTCAATGCCCTCTTCCTTAAACAGATTGATGTACTGGCTCTGCTCTTTTTCATTGGTTACATAGAAAATGGTATTTTCATGTTTTTCCTTATTTTCTTCCAGACAGTCATTTAAAGTAAGATACTTGCCTTCCAGGTTCTTATACAGGATATAATCACCCATCTTCTCAGCAAATTTCTCGTCCTTGATATAACCAAATTTAATAAATGGAGCAATATCGTCCCAGTATTTCTCATAATTCTCACGGTCAGTCTTGCACATGCCGGACAGTTTGTCTGCTACTTTCTTGGTAATGTAATCAGAAATCTTCTTTACAAAGCCATCATTCTGCAGTGCACTACGTGATACGTTTAATGGCAGATCAGGACAATCGATCACACCCTTTAACAGCATCAGGAATTCAGGGATAACTTCTTTGATGTTATCAGCGATAAATACCTGGTTGTTGTAAAGTTTAATCGTTCCCTCTAAGCTGTCGTATTCCATGTTGATCTTAGGGAAGTATAAGATACCCTTTAAGTTAAACGGATAATCCATGTTCAGATGGATCCAGAACTGAGGCTCCTTGTAATCTCTGAATACCCTGCGGTAGAAGTCTTTATACTGCTCATCCGTACACTCATTTGGATGCTTATTCCACAATGGATCTGTATCGTTTAATGGAACCGGACGCTTTAAGATCTTATATTTTTCTCTGGATGGCTCTACTTCTACTGTTTCCTTGGTGCCGTCCTCTTTTTCCTTTTCTTCTGTCTTTGCAGGCTCGATAACGGTTTCAACTACTGTATCTTTATCAGTCAGCTCATCTTTTTCAATGGTCTCATATTCAGGAGCTGCAGTTTCATTTTTTAAGAAAATGTTTACCGGCATAAATGCACAGTACTTCTCAATGACTTCTCTTGCACGGTATTCATTTGCAAATTCTGTACTTTCTTCATTCAGATACAGCTTAATGGAAGTACCTACTTCTTTCTTATCTCCTTCGGTCATCTCAAAGTCGATGCCGCCTTCAGATTCCCAGTGTACCGGCTTTGCATCCTTCTGGTAAGACAGAGAATTGATCTCAACCTTATCAGCTACCATAAATGCAGAGTAGAAACCAAGACCAAAGTGACCGATGATCTGATCCTCATTTGCCTTGTCTTTGTACTTCTCCATAAAATCCTGAACACCTGAGAAAGCGATCTGATTAATGTACTTGTCAATTTCTTCCTCTGTCATACCAAGACCATTATCTTCGATGGTAATGGTCTTGTCCGTAGGATTTACGCTTACCTGGATCTTGTATTCAGCCTCTTCTGGCTTTTCGTACTCTCCCATCAGCTCTAATTTCTTTAATTTTGTAATCGCATCGCAGCCATTGCTGATCAGCTCTCTGTAAAAAATGTCATGGTCGGAATACAGCCATTTTTTGATCACAGGGAAAATATTTTCACTTGTTATAGATAAACTGCCTTTCTTTGCCATAATATACGCCTCTTTCTTTTCTTCTTTATGCACTCCTTAAGAGTACATTACCTTTTTAAGGAAACTGGAAATTCTCCAATTTTTGTAATCTTTTTAACATTCACAAAACATATTGTAGTACTGTTTATCTTAAAAGTCAATAAAAAATTAGCACTCATTTTAGTCGAGTGCTAGCAGTTTTTATTTTATTAACCAGCCCCTTGCAATTTGCCGTATTTAAACGCAAAAAAGACTGCTGCAAAATGCAATAAACGCCAAAACGCGCCCGTCATTTCGCAGCAGCCCTTCTATGAATTTTTAATAATATTATTATTGGTTCAAAAGGTCTTTTGCACTTATGCTGTTTTCTACGGCAGGAAATCCCGTATTTTTTTGCTTCTGGACGGATTGCGAAGCTTCCGCAGAGCTGCTGTCTCAATCTGGCGGATACGCTCTCTGGTGACCTTAAAGCGCTTTCCTACTTCTTCCAGAGTCAGAGGATGTCCGCTTTCCAGACCGAATCGCAGGATGATCACTTCTCTCTCTCTTGGATTTAATCCCTGAAGCATCTGCTCGATCTCTTCTCTTAAGAATACGCTTTCTGCCTTTTCTTCCGTAGATGCGTTGGAATCATCTGCCACAAAATCACCCAGATTGGAACCATCTTCATCACCTACCGGAGTCTCTAAAGAAACCGTATCGCCGGAAGACTGCATCAACTCCGTTACTCTTTTTTCAGACATTCCTACTTCTTTGCCGATCTCTTCATTTGAAGGCTCTCTTCCCAGCTTTACAGCCAGAGCCCTCTGTGCCTTTCGGATACGGTTTACTGCCTCTACCATATGAACGGGAAGGCGGATGGTTCTGGACTGATCTGCCAGCGCTCTGGTAACTGACTGTTTTACCCACCAGGTAGCATAGGTACTAAGGCGATATCCTTTTGTATAATCAAACTTCTCTACTGCCTTCATCAGACCGATATTTCCTTCCTGGACCAGATCCAGAAAACTCATGCCACGGCCTGTGTAGCGTTTTGCGATACTGACCACAAGACGAAGATTTGCTTCCACTAATTTTCTTCCCGCTTCAGCGTCCCCTTCTGATTTGCGCTTTGCCAGATCCTGCTCCTGCTCCTGGGTCAGCAGCGGAATAGAGCCGATCTCTTTTAAATATTCACGGATCGGATCTGTGCTTGCAACGCCTTCTAACAGCTGTTCCTGACTGGCAGTGCCCTCTTCTTCCTCATCTGTAGAAGAAGGTGTAAAATCATCGCTGTCTCCGTCATCTAAAGAATCATTATGGCTCCACTTGTATTTATCTCCAATGATACTGGAAACAGAATCATCGGTATCATCGCCGTCATCTAAAAGAAGGCTGTCATCTGCCGCTCCTTCTTCCTCTTCTGTCAATATCTGGATTCCTTTTTTCTCCAGTTTGGCATAAACAGCTTCCATTTCCTCCGGTGTTACCTGTTCCTTTGCAAAAGCATCCAGAACCTGTGTCATCTGGAGTTTGTTTTCATTGGCTGCTGCCAGTGCTGTCAATTCCGCCAGTTTCTGTGAAAAATTGTTTTTATCCATGCCATTTCCTCCATTGATGCTTCCTGTGCTTTCAGACTCTTTATCCTTTTAGAGATAATTCTCCTCCTGCTTTTATCCTTCTGTTGCCTCTGTGCATGGAATCTCATGAGACTGTAAAAATTGTTTCACTGCTTTGTCCCACTCAAGATCCAGCGTTTTGTCCATGGTAAAAAAATTTAATGACGTTCCGGTAATACAATACATGTTCCCATCATCATAGCGTATATTCAAATACAGCCCTACGATCTGGCTTCCATCGATCCCGGCACCCGCTCTTGCCGCAAACTTGTCGGTTCCCGCCTTAGGCAGCTGCAGTACGATGCGAAAACTTCCAGGAAGCTTTTTTCCTTTGATCAGCGAAAAACAAAAAGGCCTTAAGGTTTTCCAGGTTGAAAACTCTTCTATATGGTTTTCTTCCTGCTCCTCCTCTGTGTAATAGCCCTGCTTTACATGTCCGTCAATGGAAAAGCTGTTGTAGGTGGTAATGTTTACTTCCTTTACCAGAAATGCATCAAAATCCTCCCGTACAAACAGCCTGGTAGTAAAGGACTTTACATCTTCGGCCTTTAATGCGATCATTTATATTCTCCCGTCTGAAAATTTTCCAAATTCTTAATCAATTATACAATTTTTCAGGCAAAACGTCAATCAGGTTTATACAAAAAGCATAACCCAAAAGAGAGCAAAGCCACAGAGGCTTCACTCTCTTAGTATGGGATTTCTTTTTATTTTTAATCAGAAACCATAGGCACATCTTCCCCTACTGCCTTACGTCCCATATTGTGGACCAGTCTGTAGTAAGTAGGAAGAAGGATCAGAGTCAGGATCGTTGCTGCGATCAGACCACCTACGTCTACCAGTGCAAGGCCCTGCATCATGGCACCGGATTTACCGTAAGCAACTGCGTTAGGAAGCATGGAGATCACGGTTGTTCCTGTTGTCATCAAAATAGGTCTCATACGGATAGCACCAGCTTCTACCAGCGCTTTATCCAGAGGCATTTCTGCAAGGAACTGGTTTACCGTATCTACATACAAAATACCATTGTTTACTACCGTACCAACTAACATCAGGAAACCTAACATAGATACCATACTGATCGGGCTGTCTGCCAGGAACAGAAGTCCAAAGGATCCTATCAGCGAGAACGGAATGGTCGTCATGATCATCAGTGAGAACTTAGGTGACTCAAACTGGATAGCCATTACAACGAATACCAGGAAAACGCCGGTTATAAGAGCGCCTCCTAATGCACCGATCTCACTTCCCATGCTCTCATCCATGGCATTTGGCGCCATTTCTACCTCATTTGGCATATTCCAGTTACGCACAAATTCCTTCACATCTTTTTCAGCTGTTTTCTTATACTCAGACTGTGGCTCCATAGTAATAGATACCTGGTACTGCTTATTCTTACGCTGGATCTGCTGCGGGCTGTCCTCGTAATAGATAGTTGCCAGATCTTCCAGAGGAAGTGTGGTTCCTGTTGCTGTGGTGATCATCATTCCCTGAAGCTTATCAATACTGTCATATTTATCTGCTGCAAACTCTACCCTTACATCTGTATCTTCACCATTTACACGAACAGTGGTTGCTTTGATACCGCTTAAATTGCTGTAGATCAGAGAACCAACAGAGGCAGGCGTAAGACCTTCTGCCTGTGCTAAAACAGGATCTACATTTACCTTAATAACAGGCGCCGCATTTTCAATAGAGGAATGTACCTGCATTACATCTTCTCTCTGGCGAAGTTCCTCTACCAGTTCATCTGAAGCCTGTTTTAAAGCATTGTAATCCGTACTCTGTAAATCAACTTCAATCTGTTTTGTACTGCTCATAGAGGAGGATGTGGTACTTCCCTGTTCCAGGGTTACAGAAATATCTTTATATTTTTCTGTTTCACGGGTCCACTTGTCAATGACCTGGTCTGTGGACATTTTACGGTCATCCTTTAAGTAAGCACTTAAAGTAACACTGCTTCCTCCCGTGGTGCTTAAACCACTGGAACCGTAGGTCAGCAGATAATGATCGACTTCTTCGTCATTTGCCACCATATTTTCAATCTGGGCCACTGTGTCATTAATAGCAGCAACAGAAAGACCCGGTTTTGTTTTAACAGTTACATCTACAATACCTTCATCTGTAGAAACCATCAGCTTTACATCCAGTCTGGAAGCTAAGAAAAATGAAAATACAAGCAATAAAATACTGGCACTGATAACCATCTTTGTCTTCGGGATGATACCAGGCATGATATCACGGTAAATTTTCTGGCATTTACGTATAAAACCGGCAACAGGCGCATTTTCCTTTTCTACCGGATGCCACTGATAATAACACAGCGGTACGATGGTGACCGCAGAGAATAAGGATGCGATCAAACTGAATACGATCGTGAAACCTAACTGCTTAAACATCTGACCGGACAGACCGGAAAGCATTGCCAGCGGGATAAATACAACGCAGGTAGTGGCTGTACCACCTACAATGGAAGTGATCATAATACGGCTTCCTTCAATAGCCGCATCAAAAAAGTTTCTTTGTTCTTTTGCACGGAAACAGCCATCCAATACGTTGATGGAGTTATCTACCATCATACCTACACCAAGTACCAGGGATGTCAGTGAGATTACGTTTAAGGAAAATCCCATAAGTGACATGGCGATCAGGGTCAGCATGATCGAAATAGGGATAGAAGTACCTACAATAACAGAGGCACGGATATCTCCGTAGAACAGCCACAGAATGATCATAGACAAAATGACCGCCATGATCATAGTCTGGAATACGTTGGCAATTGATTCGGTGATCATATCACTGGAATCATTGACCACGGTAAATGTAAGTCCCGGATAAGTCTTTTCCAGTACACTTACCTGCTTTAAAACATCTTTTGATACATCAATAGCAGTGGAACTCTGCTGTTTTTTAATGGATACAGATACAATGTCCTGACCATTATAACGGCCAATAGAATCTGCATCTTCCAAAGCATTGGAAACAGTTGCCACATCAGAAAGATGGATCACATCTCCATTTGCCAACGGGATCGCTACATTTTTCAGTGCTTCTGTGTTGTCAAAATCATTTCCGACGCTGACAGACAGATTTTGCTTTCCTACGTTTACATCACCTGCAGGAATGGTAAAGTCTGCAGCACCTACAAACTGTGCAATACGTGACATGCTAAGTCCGTACTGCGCTACTTTTTCAGGATCCAGCTTGATGCTGATATATTCCTTCTGGCCACCAGCCAGAGAAACTTCACCAACAGAACCTAATTTTTCCAGTTCCGGCTGGATATTGTTTTCTACATATGTATAAAGGTTTCCATCTACCTGGCCACCTACAGCCAGTGTGATAACAGGCTGGGAGTTCATATCCATTTCCATGATATTCGGCTCATTTGCATCATCTGGCAGATCGCCCTTAATACCATCAATGGCTTTCTTTAAGTTGATATATGCAGTATCAATATTAGTGCCATAGTTATACTCAACTAAAACGATAGCTACATTGTCCTGGGAAAAAGAATAAACATTCTTTACATCATCCAGTGACGAAACCGCATCCTCTTCCTTGGTAGCAATCAGGTCCTTAATATCATCAGGGCTTGCGCCTGCGTAAACGGTGCTGACAACCAACATAGGGAATTCCATTTCGGGAGTCAGCTCTACCTTTGTCCCCAAAAGGGACTGGATACCAAAATATGCAATGGTGAGCAAGCACATGATAATGGTCACAGGCTTGCGTACCGCAAATTTTGTCAGATTTAACATCTTTTATTCACCTGCTTTCTGTGTTTCTTCTCCAGCATTTTCTGCAGCACTCTCTTCCTGGGCTGCATTTTCATTCTGTCCATTGTCACTGTCTAAAAGAACTTCCTGTCCATCTACCAGTTCATTACTCCAGGTTGTGATGACCTGGTCACCGGCATTCAGTCCGGACTTGACCTCCATAGTCTGAGAATCATAAATACCGGCTTCTATCATAACCTTCTTTGCAGCACCATTGTCATAGCAGTATACAAATGCCTTTCCATTATCATAGTTTACTGCGTCAACAGGAATGGTCAGCACACCCTTTACCTGATCCATGACCACTGTTAATTTTACTTTTGTTCCGCTTGTAAGACTTTCTGCATTATTTACAAATGCCTTTGCATCATACAGACCGGTTGCAGAGTTTACCATGCTTCCAACTTCCGTTACATTTCCATCGTATTCTGTGCCGTTCTTTTCAACCTGTATCGGGTCATTTACTTTCATATTGCGAAGGATCTTTTCTGTAATGCCAAATTTCACCTGAAGCTGGTCACCGCCGGAGATCACGCAGATTTTGGTATCTGTACCAATATGATCATGTGGCTCTACATTTCTGGATTCGATCACACCGCTGATAGGCGCTGTTACTGTAGTATATTTTACCTGCAGGTCATACTGGTTCTTTGCAGACTCATAAGCCAGCTGGGCGCTGGTTGCTGAGGACTGTGCCTGATCGTACTGCTGCTGTGAAACATAACCAGATGCATACAGCGGCTGAATACGTGCCAGCTCTCTTGCTGCGTTATCTGCTGCTACAGAAGCAGACTGCATCTGAAGCTGCAGAGCAGTCAGTGCATCTGAATCAATCTTGCAGAGCACCTGACCAGCCTGTACCTGGTCACCAGCCTGGAAATTAACTTCCAGAAGTTCTCCGCCGATCTTTGGCTGAACCACTGCTTTTGAGATTGGTTCAATGGTACCAGTCAGATCTGTATACAAAGTGATATCTCCTGTTTTTGGATTTTCAACAGCTACGGTTGGACGTGTCTCGTATTCTGCTTCTTTTTTATTGCCGCCGGCAATACGGACTACGATCCCCGCTGCTACCAAAAGAACTACCGCTCCCGCGATGAGTCTTTTTACATTTTTCTTCATTTTCCTGTTCCTTCCTTTCTTTTTCTCAAACTTTCGGATCACGCCCTGATCCCTTTATCCAATATTGTCAGCTGATGCCATGTAGCTTCCTTCAGCTCCTCCAATGGAGCATAATTCTCTACATAACGCATGGAAAGCTGTGCCATAGCCAGCACTCCCATTTCAACAGCATATGCCAGTTTTTCCGGCGTTAGTCCCGGATATAGCAGCAGATCCATACAAGAATAGCAATCGTCTATTGCACGTTTCCACCGCAGGCTTTCATTTACCTGAAGATTGATCATCTTTGCCTTTTGGCAGCTCTGATCATCTTCCATAACTCTCCTGTAAAGTTTCCAGCAATCTCTGCAGATATCATCTTCCAGAAATTCCGTCATCCATCGCTTCATACCATTGTAATAGCTTCCGTCTGCCTTTCTGAACGCCTCTGCTATATGCTTTAATACAGCATCCACCCAGGAATCCACGATACATGCAAGAAGATCTTCTTTATCCTCAAAATACAGATAAAAGCTGGCTCTTGAAATACCCGCTTTCTGTATCAGGCTGCTGATACGGATCTCGGAGTAAGGGATATTCATAAATTCCCTGCACATAGCTGTAAGGATCGCTTTTTTCTTTCCTTCTCCCAGATTTATGAACTTTTGTGTTGGCATCTTACTTCATCTCCTGTTCTTTCCCAGGCTGCTGTCCCCATTTAGGACAGGGGAAATTTTGCCTTCTCTCAGTCACAATTAATCATTATATGGATTTTTGTTTAAAGAGCAATGGACAAAATAAAACCGAATGCACAATTTTTGTGCATTCGGCTATCAAATGTACTAATTTTGATCATAACCTGGATCGCTGTTCACTGCGCTTAAGAGCCATCACAATAACTCCGTTAAACAGATAATTGGCGCGCATCAAAAGATCAGATAAAGACTGACTGCTTGCGTTTTCCCTGCTTAACCACTCGATCATAAGTCCCCTGACACCATGCTGGCACATAGAACTGATCAGCTCTTTGTCCTGAGGCGAAGCATCTATTTCTTCACTGATACTGTCGATCACATAGTCAAAAAAGCGTTTAGAAGACACATCTAATATATTTCGCACTTCTTCATTCTTTATAGAACGCATCAGATTTTCAAATAAGCTTCTGTGGCTCTCCAGCTGTTTTACGGCCTTCTCGCAAATATGATCCTGATCTTTTTCCTTTTCCTTCTGTAAAAATAAAATAGCTTCATCCAGTGAATCATCCACATAGGCTTTTAACACTTCATATATATCCTGGTAATGATAATAAAAGGTATTGCGTGAGATCCCGCACTGATCTGTAATGTCTTTTACGGTTATCTTCTCAACCTGTCTGGTGGAAAGAAGGCTTTCAAACGCCCTCATGATCGCTATTTTTGTAAATGCTGCCATATTAATCTCCATTCCGCCGCCTTCGGCTGGCGGCACAAATAGTAACGAAAGTATTTCAACTCTCTATGTTGTGCTGTAAAATATTTGCAAGAAGCTACACTACAAAGCACGGGAGGAGGAGTTG
>UQTA01000065.1 GCA_900543885.1 uncultured Clostridium sp. | reverse complement strand
AAATACAAATAAGATTCCAACAGAACCGTGGGACACACGGGGATAGCTCGCTTATGCTTTGCCCTATCGGGCAATCGAACGAGAAGCCCCCACTTCAAGCGTTAGCTAAGTGGGGGGAGCATGTCACGCAACGGGGAAGCGAAAAAGGGATCAGACTTCATCGGAAAGAAGAGCAAAGAGAAAACCCAAACGCAGATGGCTTTTAGTGAAGGAATATGTGGAAGCGAGGCTTTATTTTATGGAAAAAAGGGAAGGTTTTTTCGGAAGATTTTTTGGGATTTCACAAAGCGGATCTAATATACGTACAGAGATACTGGCGGGTATCACCACGTTTATCACAGTTGCATATATCCTTATTTTAAATCCACAGGTATTGTCAGATCCATTTGTGATCACCGGTGATATGGTCATGGCGGCAAAAGTATCAAATGGTGTATTTATTGGTACTTGTATCGGTGCGTTTATCGGAACGTTTCTGTGTGCTCTTTATTGTGATCACAGCGGTAGGATTGCGTCAGGCTATCATCCGGGCAATACCGGAAGCAATCAAAATAGCGATCACACCGGGAATCGGGCTTTTTATCACGATCATTGGACTGAAAAATGCAGGCATTGTAGTGAGCAATCCGGCCACTTTGGTAAGTATGGTAGACTTTGCACAGTGGAGAAGCGGTGAAAATACAGAACTGATCTGTGGAGGAAACATATGGAAAATAAAACATTTGCTTTAAAAGGAAATATCATATATGCAAAAGACAGCAGTAACTTGTGTATAGAGGAACAAAGTTATCTGGTCTGTGAAAATGGAAAAGTGCAGGGAATTTATCCGGTGCTTCCAGAAGCGTTTAAAGACATCACAGTAGAAGACATGGGAGATAAACTGATCATCCCGGGACTTACGGATCTGCATGTACATGCGCCGCAGTACAGTTTTCGCGGACTGGGAATGGATCTGGAACTGTTAGACTGGTTAGAGACCAATACATTTCCGGAAGAAGCAAAATACCGGGATCTGGAATATGCAAAAAAGGCGTACGGTATATTTGCAGAACAGATGAAAAAAAGTGCCACAACAAGAGCCTGTATTTTTGCTACGATCCATAAAGAAGCTACCATACTGCTTATGGATCTGATGGAAGAAAGCGGACTTTCAACTATGGTGGGAAAGGTAAATATGGACCGGAACAGCCCGGATTATCTGCGTGAGGTTTCTCCTGAAGCTTCAGAAGAAGCTACAAGACAGTGGCTGGAAATGGCAGAAAAACGTAATTACCAGCATACAAGACCGATCCTTACACCAAGATTTACGCCAAGCTGCAGTGATGAGCTGATGGAGCGCTTAAAAACGGTCCAGAAGGACTGGGATCTTCCAATGCAGTCCCATCTGTCTGAAAATCAGGGTGAGATCGCCTGGGTAAAGGAATTATGCCCCTGGTCTGAATTTTACGGAGATGCCTATGATCACTTCGGATTGTTTGGCGGTGAATGTCCTACAGTAATGGCTCACTGCGTTTATTCCGGTGAAGAAGAGATCCATCGGATGAAGGAAAACGGTGTATTTATTGCCCACTGTCCGGATTCCAATACCAATCTTTCTTCTGGTGTGGCGCCTGTTCGCCGGTATCTGGAAGAAGGGATGCATATAGGACTGGGAAGTGACGTGGCAGGAGGAACCAGTGAGAACCTGTTTGCAGCAATGGCGCAGTCTATTCAGGCATCCAAGCTTCGCTGGCGTCTGTTAGATGACACCTTAAAACCATTGACCATTGAAGAAGCATTTTTCATGGCAACGAAAGGCGGCGGGGCCTTCTTTGGAAAAGTGGGAAGCTTTGAACCGGGGTATGAGTTTGATGCGGTGATCTGTGATGACAGCCGTTTAGAACATCCTCAGGATCTTACAGTAAAACAGAGATTAGAGAGGATCATTTATCTTGGGGATGAACGAGAAGTGTCCCAGAAGTTTGTGTCAGGCAGAAAAGTTCTGAAATAGAGAAACGGGTAGTGTATGATGATTCGTACACTACCTGTTTTTTTCTTTTGACGGAAAGTCCCTTTGCTTGTAAACCAATTTGCTTCATGTTATGATATACACAGATTTATGTTTGAAAGGACGAAAGAACATGAAATATGATTTTACAACGGTTTTAGACCGAAAAGGAAAAGATTCCATTGCAGTGGAACCGTTTGAGGCTGACTGGATCAAGTGGCCGGGAAAAACAAAGGAAGGTTTTGATATTATCCCTATGTGGGTGGCAGATATGAACTTTCCGGCCGTACACACGATTCCTGAGGCGATCATTGAGAGGACAAAACATACTACCTACGGCTATTTCAGCCCAAGAGAAGAATATTTTGATGCTATTATCAAATGGCACAAGACAAGAAATGGCGTAGAAGGGCTGGAACCAAAGCATATTGGATATGAAAATGGCGTTCTGGGCGGTGTAGTCAGCGCATTGAACGTACTTTGTTCTAAGGGTGACAGCGTGCTTTTACATTCTCCTACTTATATCGGTTTTACCAAGAGCCTGACAAACAATGGATATCATATTGTCCATAGTCCGCTGGTAAAGGATGAAAAGAATGTATATCGCATGGATTTTGAAGATATGGAAAAGAAGATTGTGGAAAACCACATTCATGCGGCTATTTTCTGCAGTCCACATAATCCTACAGGCCGTGTTTGGGAGAGATGGGAAATTGAAAAGGCTATGGAGATCTACAAAAAGCACGATGTATATGTAGTTGCCGATGAGATCTGGTCTGATCTGATCTTAAATGGCCATAAGCACATTCCGACCCAGTCTGTATCAGAAGACGCACGGCAGAGAACGGTAGCCCTTTATGCTCCGTCTAAGACTTTTAACCTGGCTGGTCTGATCGGAAGCTATCATATCATTTACAACGACTGGTTAAGAGACCGCATTTTAAAAGAATCCTCTTTAAGCCATTATAACAGCATGAACCTGTTATCTATGTATGCACTGATCGGTGCCTATAAACCGGAAGGTTATGAATGGGTAGATGAATTAAAAGAAGTGTTAAGCACAAATGTAAACTATGCCTGTGATTATATTGAAAAGCATTTTGAAGGTGTGAATGTTTCTAAACCAGAAGGTACGTATATGCTTTTCTTAGACTGTACAGAGTGGTGCAAAAAACATGGAAAGACGATTACACAGCTTCAGGCAGCAGGAATCGAAGTAGGTGTGATCTGGCAGGACGGCGTAGCTTTCCGCGGCCCATGTCATATCCGCATGAATCTGGCATTGCCGCTGTCCAGAGTAAAAGAAGCATTTGACCGCTTAGACAAGTATGTTTTTAACCTGCAGGAGGCATAAGGGACATGATATTTGACACACATGCTCATTATGACGATGAGGCTTTTGATGAGGACAGAGAGCAGCTTTTAGCAGGTTTTAAGGAAAATGGCATCGGTGCTGTTACCAATGTGGCAGCCAGCCTTTCCAGCTGTAAGACGACACTGGAGCTTGCCAGAAAACATGATTTCATGTATGCTGCTTTAGGTGTGCATCCAAGCGAAAGTGCTGAACTGTCTGATACAGGCTTAAAACAGATTGAAGCCTGGTGTACGGAAAAAAATGATGGAAAAGTCCGCGCCATTGGTGAGATCGGCCTGGATTATTATTGGGAAGAGCCGGATAAAGAGATCCAGAAAAAATGGTTTGTGGCCCAGTTAAACCTGGCCCGCAGACTGAAACTTCCGGTGATCATCCACAGCCGTGATGCTGCGAAAGATACTCTGGATATTATGAAGGCAGAGCATGCAGAGAATATTGGCGGTGTGATCCACTGCTTTTCCTATACAAAGGAAATGGCAAGAGAGTATCTGGATATGGGATTTTTCCTGGGGATTGGCGGTGTTCTTACTTTTAAAAATGCCAGAAAACTGGTAGAAACCGTTGAATATGCTCCTTTAGACCGTCTGGTACTGGAAACAGACTGCCCCTATCTGGCCCCTGTTCCAAACCGGGGAAAGAGAAATTCTTCCCTGAATCTTACCTATGTAGCAGATCAGCTGGCTTCTCTTAAGGGAGTGGACCGGGAAACCGTAGAAAAAGTGACTTGGGACAATGCCAGAAAGCTTTACCGTTTGGAACCATAAATATTTGCCCTGTCAGGGAAGCCACTGTGCGGGCTGCAAATATCCTTTGACAAATGCAAAAAGAAATGTAGAAAGAAGACAAAGCAGGTAAAATCATAAATGAATCAGAAATTATCAGATCCGAAAAAAACAATTGAAGTCATCCAGAAGTATCAGTTTGCGTTCCAGAAGCGCTTTGGCCAGAATTTCCTTATCGATGCCCATGTTCTGGAAAAAATTGTAAGCGCAGCAGGTATTACAAAGGATGACTGTGTTCTGGAGATCGGTCCGGGAATTGGTACTATGACCCAGTATCTGGCAGAAAGTGCAGGGCAAGTCATTGCAGTAGAGATTGATACCAATCTGCTGCCGATCCTGGCAGATACATTGAAGGATTACTCTAATGTAAAAGTGATCAATCAGGATATCCTGAAAGTGGATATTAATGAACTGGTAAAGGAATATAACAACGGAAGACCTATTAAAGTGGTAGCGAATCTGCCTTATTATATTACCACACCAATTATCATGGGGCTGTTTGAAAGCAATGTTCCTATTGACAATATTACAGTCATGGTCCAGAAAGAAGTGGCAGACCGTATGCAGGTAGGACCGGGATCCAAAGATTACGGCGCTCTGTCTCTGGCAGTACAGTATTATGCAAGCCCGTATATTGTGGCAAATGTACCGCCAAACTGTTTTATACCAAGACCAAATGTGGGTTCTGCGGTGATCCGTCTGACCCGTTATAAAGAGCCGCCGGTGCAGGTAAACGATCCAAAGCTGATGTTTAAGCTGATCCGGGCTTCTTTTAACCAGAGAAGAAAAACACTGCAGAATGGTTTAAATAACTCTCCTGAGATCTCTTTCTCAAAGGAGGAGATCGCAAAGGCCATTGAAAGCCTGGGAGTCTCTCCTTCTGTCCGTGGAGAGGCACTGAGCCTGGAGCAGTTTGCACAGCTGGCAAATTATTTTGTGTACTAGGAAATTCCGCTGGAATTCCCTGGTACACAAAAAGGCACTTCGTGCCAACGATGCGCACTCGCGCGATGAGGAAGTTTGTCGCAAGCGACCGCGCTCAGCGCGAGAATGTGCCAAGGCACATTCTTTACTCAACTAAAAGAAAGGCGAAAGAGCCTATGTCAGAGACAAAAAGATGGGCAAAACTGGCTGCAGTCGCAATATTGGGAGCCTCAGCGGGTGTTTTGCTTTATCAGTTAGAAAAAGATAAAAAAAGAAAAAATAAAGAAAGACTGGCGATCGTAGATGCAGCAATTGTGCGCAGCCGCAGCTATGGAGAGCAGAAGGCTTATATTATCGGAAATAGTTTAAGCTCCCTGGCAGCTGCTGTCTGGCTGATCAAAGATGGCCATTTTCCGGGAAATAGGATCACTGTTTTCGGAGAAGTGGAAAAGAAAAAGGAAGATGGAAGGCCGTTAGTCATCAGCCGGGAAAACAGTGAAGATTTTCTGGAATTATTCAAACAGATCCCGTCTGCGAAAGATCCGGAAAACAGTGTGGAAGAAAAACTCTATGCAAATGGCATTACATGGAGATCCTGGGAAGAGGTGTATTCGGAAGCATCAGGAGAAAATGAAAACTCCAGGAGCTTCCTGAACAGGGAAGATATAATAGCAGTTTGCCGGCTTTTGTATACAGAGGAGGAAAAACTGGATCAGTTAAGTATAAAAGACTGGTTTGATGAAAACGCACATATTTTTACAACCTGTTTCTGGCAGCTTTGCCAGACTGTTTATGGTTTTCAAAAAGACAGTGGTCTGGGAGAGTTTCGCAGAAGCTTAAACGAGATCTGTGGACCATTTTTACAGCTTTCCTGGAAAGAACAGTCTCTTATCATGGATTCATTAAAAAAATATCTGCGCTGCAATGGCGTGCTGATCCAGGAAAACAGTGAGATAACAGATCTGAGTGTGGAAAACGGTGATCCTCTGACAGTGAAAGCGCTGTATGTAAAGAGAAAACTGCAGGAAGAAGACATAGACCGCGAATCTTTTGTATTTGAAAAGCTCATGGTGAAGTCTGCAGATATATGTATTATGGAAAATGGCTATAAGGATGGCGCTTTATGGAAGAAAGCAGCGCCGTTGTCTCTTGGATTCGGTGCTCCGGAAGGCTTATCTGATGCACAGAGATCTTCAGGAGGATTGGAGCGGTGTCCTCACGGATATACAGACAGACCGCTGACGGTTCCTGTAAAGAGCAGGAATTTAGGCTTTACAGGTGCGTTTTCAAGGCTGGAAAAGGGCTGCTGCCTTACCGGGGAATATGCAGTGTCCAGTGCCCGGAGTGCGGCAGATAAACTGCTGCGCGCAGGAAAATGGGCTGCAGACCGGAAAGAAACAGGAAGATCCCGTTTTTGTATCCTGAAAAGGGTCTTTGAAATTGCAGTACAGGAGAGAAGATCAGGTACAAGAATGCCGAGGCATTCTTGAAAAAATTTAGAGAGGAAAAACAAATGTTATTTATTGGTGGCATCAGTCAGGGTCGGAAGCTGCTTAATTATGCAAGGAGTATTTTTTGCCAAAGCTGCGGCAGTACCAGCCAGTGTCAGGTTTTTATGACCTATATGTATTTCAGCTTTTTCTTTATTCCGCTGTTTAAATGGAATAAGCGTTTTTATGTGCAGACTTCCTGCTGCAGTGCGATTTATGAACTGGATCCGGAGGTCGGAAAAGCGATTTTAAGAGGTGAGGAGCCGGAGATCACAGACGCAGATCTTAACCTGGTCCAGGAAGGAAAATACACCCGCACCTGGCAGGAAGGTTCTGGAAATCCTCATAAGAAGTGTATGCGCTGCGGATTTGAAACAGATGAAGACTACAACTACTGTCCAAAATGCGGAGGACGGATTTAAAGAGTGAAAAACGAAACGGCTATTTTTTAGATTTTACGATAAGAAGGTGAACCTATGAAATTTGATAAAAGTCAGTTGTTGATCTATGCAGTGACTGACCGGTCCTGGACCGGAAAAATGAGTCTTTATGAGCAGACGGAAGCAGCCTTAAAAGGCGGTGCTACTATGGTGCAGCTTCGTGAAAAGGGACTGCGTGATGACAATGTGGAGGAATATCTGGAAGAGGCGAAGAAAATGCGCGCACTGACAGAAAAGTATAATGTTCCTCTCCTGATCGATGATAATATAAAACTGGCCAATTTATGCGGTGCAGACGGTGTTCATGTGGGACAAAATGATATGGATGCCGGACTTGCAAGGACGCTTTTAGGCCCGGATAAGATCCTGGGAGTAACGGCTAAAACCGTAGAACAGGCTTTAAAAGCCCAATCACAAGGAGCTGATTATCTGGGAAGTGGTGCCATTTTTGGTACGTCTACGAAAAAAGATGCCCGTCCGATGACAATGGAACTGCTCCAGTCTATCTGTGCATCCGTTCAGATCCCGGTAGTTGCCATTGGCGGTATCTGCCTGGACAACATTGAAAAACTGAAAGGCAGCGGCGTGGCAGGAGCTGCTATTGTATCAGGTATTTTTGCGGCAGAAGATATAGAAAAGACCACCAGAGAACTTCGGGAGAAAATGAACCGTAATCTTGCAAAAGAATGATAAGTTACAATGTAAATGTCTTTTGTATAAAGACATAGAAAAATAAAACCAGAGAAAAATTCTTAATAACACAGGGGCTGCTTATGGCAGCTCTTTTTTTAATCACCTTATTTTTTATGAATTCCAATAAATCCTTTGTTTAAGCTAATTTAGCGATATTCTCGACAAACTATAACAATAAACTGACAACAATATAAAAACGGGAAAAATTTTCAGGATTACAAACACAACATTTTATTGAAAAATATTATCGC
This sequence comes from uncultured Clostridium sp., assembly GCA_900543885.1. GTDB lineage: Bacteria > Bacillota > Clostridia > Lachnospirales > Lachnospiraceae > Enterocloster. The sequence goes on along the minus strand of UQTA01000065.1, from coordinate 9,479 downwards.
AATGAAACCCATCCGCATAGTTGACGCGAAAAACAAAGTTAGTATATACTAATTCAGCATATGAGTTAATTAAAACTAACTTTAGACAAAAGAGGAGTTTGTATTTATGAGTAAGACAGGAAAAACAAAGGCACTGTTTGCCATGTTCCTTGCAGCTGCAGCGCTGCAGGCAGGTACTGCTTTCGGTGCACAGGCAGCAGCCGGATCACAGCTGCAGGCGGGAACCTGGGTAAAAGAAGCAGCAGGATGGAAATTCAGAAAACCTTCAGGGGAAATGGCAACTGGATGGATCCAGACAGCAAGTGGCTGGTATTATCTTAAACCGGAGACCGGACTGATGGCAACAGGCATGCTGCGCATTAATGACAAAACCTACTATTTTAACGCGGCATCCGATGCGGTCCAGGGAAAGATGGCTACCGGCTGGTATCAGGATGAAAAAGGCAGCTGGTATTTCTTCAGCACTACAGCAGACAACACAGAAGGTGCAGCAGTGACTGGCTGGCAGTGGGTAGACGGAAAGAGCTATTATTTTGAACCGTCAGCAGGTGATAGTTATGGAAAAATGTTTGCAGGCGGCGTGACTCCAGATGGTTACAAGGTAAATACAGATGGACAGTGGGTAGACGAAAACGGCAAAGTACAGACAGCAGAAGGCAAAGGCTATGCAAGCGATCCTGCAAAGAACAAGTCAACAGGCACCACTGTAAGAAGTGGAAATGGCGACGGTGGTTCCAGCAGCTCCAATACAGGAAACAATGCATCTGATAATAATAATGCTGGAAACAATAATAACAGCAATAATACAAACAATAGCAATAACAGCAACAATAACGACAGCAGTAAAGATGATTCCGATAACAATGCAGACCAGACTAAATCTGTATTTGTAAAGGAAGATGAGACTAAACTGGTTGAGGTAAATTCCCTTGGATGGTGGATCACCGTAGCATTTGAAGATGGCTACAATGCAGGCAACACCAAGGTATATGCAGATGGTGTAGACGTAACGGCTGCACTTTCCAACGTAACGGACGACGGGAGTATCTGCAAGCTGGCTGTTATTAAGGCACCATCAGAACTGACTGTAAGCAATGCAGCAGACTCTGCCAAGACACAGACGATTTTCCTGGATGACGAAGCGGCAGACGGTGTGATCTACACAGGAAGCAGCTATCTGCCAGAGAAGATCTTAGCTCATGGACCAGTAGCTCTCTGGGATTACTATCTGACCAATTATGCAGATGATGGTTCTGTGAGATATTCACCTTCTAAGACAACATTTGCTTTAGGACAGAAAGCATCAGCTCATCCGGCCTATTCTCCAGATGCGGAATTAGGCGAAGATGGTAAGGCAGCTGTAACTATTATGTTTAATTACAATACGGATGACGAGAAAGAATGGTTCGATGGGATCAATCGTCTTCAGCTGGTAGAGTATAATGAGAATAAGAATACGATCAACAGTGATCTGGTATTTGACCGCGCTAAAAATGTTGCTCACGGAAGCGGACGTGTAGGTGAGCTGACTATCAAGACGGGACAGAGCAATTTTACAAATAATGGCAGATATTATGTCCGTGTACAGTCTAAGGCCGGTACATCGGCTTTGGTTCCGATTCACGTAGTCAATGCGCAGGCACCTGTCTTTAAACTGAAAGAGACTCCACAGTCTGGTGAGAACCTGCATTTCCAGGTTGAAAATATGGTATACGGAATCGAGACACCGATCAACCGTGTAGTTCTGGAAGGACCGACTGAGACTGTAGAACTAAAAGAGATTGAGGACTGGTTTTTGTTCAGCCAGGATCTGTTTGTTCTTTATAATGACAAGGTAGATCATTTTAAATACAAAGGCGATTATAAACTGACTGTTTATGCGGATGGTTTTAAATCAACTTCCATAAAGTTTACAGTAACCAAGGGTGAAAACGTTCCGTCTAAGGATGAAATGGGTATTGCGCAGTACTCTTTTGATGGGGTTTCTACTGCATCTACTGGTTCTGGCGGCAGCAGTGGTTCTGGTGAAAGCGGTTCCGGCAGTATGGCTATTTCTGCAAATCTGGTATTTGATACGGATCTCCTTGTAAATGCAAATATTCTGGAAGAAGTTGGAAAATCTACTGCCGAGTCTGAAGCAGTTATAGACTGGTGGGATGGAAAGGCTGGCGCAGATGCTGTATTTAACAAAAACGACAGAGATGATCAGTATTATGACTGGGTTGATTATATTAATACAGTAGAAAGCAGTAAGAATACAGGAATTATCCCATTTGAGGATTATAAGGCAAATGGCATTGTATGGAATAACAGCCCGGCAACTGCAAAGGAGGTCCTGGAAGATGGACTTTTAGGTGAGATCCGGAATAATGGTGACTTCTCCCGTCCGGCGGCTGGCGCATTTACAGTAGAGCATAACAAGGAAAATGAAGATGTGCTCCTGAAACACGAGGACAAGACATATCTGGCTGCAATCAAGAAAATTTTGATGGATAACAACTGGACCGGACTGACTAAAGAGCAGTATACGGTAGATCCTGAAAATGGAACATTAATTCTGAATAAGAGCCTGTTTACACCAGGACAAGAATATAAGATCACGGTAGAGGCAGATGGATACCAGACCAATGCGTTTAAGATCACCTATGATCAGATCCTGGAAGAGGGACTGTCATTAACTGTGAAGTATAAAGATGGTAAAACTTCCTATGTTTCTGAGAAGAGGACCTTTGGACAAATACAGGGATTTTATGCGGATGCCCAGGTAGAGGTAACTGGTTCAGAAGGTGGATTCTTGAAGTATCTTACTTCTGTTGTTTTAGATGAAGATGATACCATTTATACCAAGGACTATGAAGGCAGTGATGCTGCTTATTATGAGATTTCTGAAGATAAGAAGAATCTGGTTATCGGAAATATGACACCGGGAACCCATACACTGACACTCAGGGCAAAAGGCTATGCCGATCCTTTGAAGGCTGAGATTACAGTAGAGGCAGGTATGGATGAACCGGAAAATACATTCACTCCTGTGGTAAAGAGTCTGGAGTATAAGCCAGCAGGAACCTTTGCATTTATGGATCCGGCAAATTACTTCATAACATTTGATAATGGAACAGATACAGATTCTGTGAAGGCACTGGCAGCTTACCTTAATGCGGTTACTTCTGTTGAAGTAGGAAATGTAACCTATACGAAAGCAAATTTGGGTATTGGAAGTGATCCAGATAAATTTGCGGCAGACGCTGTCAACTCAGCTTATGGCGGAACAGACTGTCTGCGGATGACCGTCGACAGTGGATTTAACGGGGATGCGTCATTAACGATCACAGTTTACGCCAAGGACTATGCTGAGCTTACATTCACAGTTGCCAAGAACAGTGAAGGAAAATATGTACTTGGAAATGGCTCTGATGTTAATCCACCGGCAGAAACTGAAAAAGATGCGCCTGCACTTACCGGCCAGGTTAGTATCGCAAAGGGCGCTAAGCTGGAAATGGCAGTAGCTGGAGATGCAAAGGAAGCTGCAGCATACCTGAATGCGATCACAGCTGTTAAAAACGGCAATGGAGAGCTTAATGTCGAAAAGGTGGAAGATGATTATAAGGTTATCATTGACACAACTGGACTGGAAAGCGGAAGTACAACTTTGGTGATTAAAGCGACCGGATATAAAGATAAGGAAATCGAAGTGACGGTAGGATCTGATGAAGATGGTTCAGATGATGTGGAAGACGGTATTTCCTTTGAAAAGGTTCAGGTAAAAGACTTTTGGGATAGTTATGAAGTATATCGCCTGAAGTTTACAGAAAATAATATACTGGGAGTTGATCGTGATGTATATTTAGGTGCTATTAACTATATCATGGTCGGAACAGAAAAATATGAATATGGATATTCCTTAAGCAGTGGTTCCAATAAGTATAAAGCAGGAGCAACGGATACTTCTGGTATGTCAGGCAAAGACTATATCGACTTCACAACAGATGGATTTGATTCTTATGAATCTGGAGATCTGATCAAAGTTACGATTTATTCAAATAAGTACGATCCATATGTATTCTATGTAAGAGATGGCAAGCTGGTAGATTCTGCAGAAGCAGAGGAAGAACTTTTAGATGAGCAGGAAATGAAAGCTGCAGCAGAGGATCCGATCGTTGACGAATCAAACATCCCATCTGAGGATGAAGTACAGACACCAGCTAAGGACGAATTAGGGAAAGAAACGAAGAACGAAGTTTCTGATAATAAGAAGTCCGAAAATGATGTGAATCCTGGTTTTGATGAATCTTCCAAAGAGGACAAAGACGAATCCAAGGACGATTCTGCAAAAGAGCCAGAAAACCCATCTGAATCAGAAGATGGCTCTGATGAATCCAAGGATTCTGACGAAAAAGAAAGTGGTTCTGATGAATCAGATGAGTCTGAAGGAACTTTCGGGGACAACAATTCTGAAGAGTCCGATGAATCAGGAAAAGAAGGTTCTGAAAAAGAAGAGTCTGATTCCGAATCAGGAGAATCTTTTGAAGAGACCGAAACAGATGAAAACGAAGGAGAAATCTAATTGAAAAAATGGTGTCTGGTGATCCTGACACTGATGTTATGGGGCTGTAGTGCAGCACCAAAAACAACTGAAACAGAGGCGGTCAAATACGACCGCCCTGTTTTGCGTACAGAGACAGGATCAGAAGAAAAGAGTTTTACCGTATTTGCCATGGATACAGTGATGCAGTTTGAGATCTATGGAGGAAATGATGAGATAGAAGAAAAAATCCAGAAAAAAATAGAAGAACTGGAAGATACACTTTCTGTGACAAAAGAGAACAGCCCTATGTGGGAATTAAATGAGAAGAAAACAGCGAAGTTTTCGTCAGAAATCGCAAAGCAGATGGAGCGGACGATTAAACTTTGTGAAGATACAGATGGAGCACTGGATATCTCTGCGTATCCCATTGTAAAAGCCTGGGGATTTACAACCGGTGAACATCGTATTCCAGATGAAGAAGAGCGCAGATTATTAAGTTCACGCACCGATTACCGCAGAATCCAGGTAAATGGAGATACAGTGGCCATTGAGCCGGATATGATGGTGGACTTGGGAAGTGTAGGAAAAGGATATACAGGTGAAGTACTGTCAAACATGTTGAAAGAGGAAGGTGTTTCCTCTGCTCTTTTCAGCCTTGGGGGGAATATCCAGACTGTTGGCAGAAAACCAGATGGAACAGACTGGTTTATCGGTATCCGGGCAGCGGAAGAAAACAGGTATCTTGGCGGTGTTTCCGTAACAGATAAGGCGGTGGTGACTTCTGGTGGATACGAGCGTTACTTTACAGGGGAAGACGGTCAGATCTACTGGCACATTATGGATCCAAAAACCGGAGCACCTGCCAGAAACGGACTGGTTTCCGTGACCATTATCAGTGATAGTGGTTTCTTATGTGATGGACTTTCCACGGCCCTTTTTGTTATGGGACTGGAAAAGGCGGAAGAACACTGGAGTACACACCAGAATTATGAGGCTGTTTTAGAAGATGAAGATGGACATATTTACATTACGCAAGGTCTGACAGACATTTTTACACCCGTAGATCTGGGGGCGGAGAGAGAAATCCAGGTGATCAAAACGCAGTAAACGGCAGTTTTTTCTACTTCTATAAGAACGTTTTCACGTTCAGCAGCATTTTCCATATAACATATATTACTTTTCATCCACGATTTCTCCTTTGCAATGAAGTACATTTCTGAAATTAAGACCTTCTTTGTGAAGTATAGTACAGAAAGAAAGGAAAAAGTGGAAAAAATTAAAATTGTGCAGACTACACAGAATAATGCGGTACCTTATGTGTGACAGAACGTAAGGGGACTGTTATAATGAGCGTAGAGAAAAACAGGCAACGGTGAAGATGGCATTTGAAACTTGACGAAAAGTCTGATCAGCCAGAGCAGGGGAAAGGATGGTGGATTCTATGAAGCCGAAGATCAGTATTGGGATACAAGATTTTGCTGCTTTACGGGAACAGAATTGCTTTCTGGTGGATAAAACAGATTTTATCAAATCCTGGTGGGAGTCGAAAGATGTGGTGACGTTGATCACACGTCCGCGGCGTTTTGGAAAAACTCTGAATATGAGTATGCTGAATTGTTTTTTTTCGCTGCAGTACCAAAACAGAGAGGATCTGTTTGAAGGACTTTATGTATGGAATGATCCGGTTTATCAGAAAATACAAGGAAGCTATCCGGTTATTTACCTGAGTTTTGCAGATGTAAAACAGAATTGCTATGGGGATACAGTACAAAAAATCCGACATATCATAGGAGATACTTACCGTCGGCATCGTTATCTTCTGGAACAGGATTGTTTTACAGAAGTAGAAAAACAGCAGTTTACAAAAATCATGAACTGTGAAATGGATGAGGTAACAGTTCAGGATGCATTAAAAAATCTGTCGTATTATCTGTATCATTACTGGAAAAAGCGAGTTATTATTTTGTTGGATGAATACGATACTCCCATGCAGGAAGCGTATGTTTTTGGATATTGGGATGCATTTACGGGTTTCATCCGCGGATTGTTTAATTCTTCCTTTAAGACAAATCCTTACCTGGAACGTGCTGTTATGACTGGAATCACCAGAGTATCCAAAGAGTCAGTATTTTCTGACCTGAATAATCTGAAGGTTGTTACCATTACCTCAGAAGAGTACGCAGATTGTTTTGGTTTTACCGAAGCAGAAGTGTTTAAAGCACTGGATCAGTCCGGGCTTGCAGACAAAAAAGCAGAAGTAAAACAATGGTATGATGGTTTTACTTTTGGAAGCAGGAAGGATATTTACAATCCATGGTCGATCACGAATTATCTGGATACAGCAAAACTTCAGCCATTCTGGGCTTCTACCAGTTCCAATAATCTGGTCAGTAAATTGATCCAGACTTCTTCGGCAGAAATAAAGGAAAAGATGGAAGAGCTTTTGCGGGGAAATCAGATTGCAGTTACTTTTGATGAGCAGATCGTGTTTGACCAGCTTGGGAAAAATGAAAGCGCGATTTGGAGTCTGATGCTGGCCAGCGGCTATTTGAAAGCAGATGATGTGGAGTATCGGGGATTGCTTCGTGAACCATGGTATCATTTAAGTATCACAAACCTGGAGACAGTCAGCATGTTTTCCGGTATGTTTAAGGGGTGGTTTGGAATTACGCAGACCAGTTATAACCGGTTTGTGAAAGCGCTGCTTCAAGGTGATATGGATGCCATGAATTACTATATGAATGAAGTGTCCTTTGCCACATTCAGCTTTTTTGATACAGGAAAAGAACCAGACAGTGAACTGGAACGCTTTTATCATGGATTTGTTCTGGGACTTCTTGCAGACCAGGCAGAGAATTATGATATCCGTTCAAACCTGGAAAGTGGTTTTGGGCGTTATGATGTGATGCTGATTCCAAAGAAAAAACATCAGGAAAATATGCCAGCGGTGATTTTGGAATTTAAAGTTTACAATCCACGTAAGGAAGCATCACTGGAAGAAACGGTGAAGGAAGCACTGAAGCAGATCGAAGAAAAGCAGTATGATGCAGAGTTGATAGCGCAGGGAATCAGAAAAGAACAGATCCGGCATTATGGATTTGCATTTGAAGGGAAAAAGGTACTGATCGGATGATGGTCAGTACCTTTTTTGAATATTTCATATGTATCTTGGGGTTATGCATTTTTCATAGTGCAAAACTGCTCCAGAACTTCCACCAGGTTTCTGTGATCTTCCAGATGAGGCAGACCGGAGATCATGGCAACGCCGCGAAATTCACCGTTTACAACAATCGGGAAGCCTCCTCCGCAGAATGCATAGTGAGATTCGTCCTGCTGCCAGTTCTCTTTTACACCGTTTAATTCACGTTCTGCGGCAGCACGCAGAGAAGAAGTGTGGCAGCGTTCAACCGTGTGCTGTTTGCGGTTCATCCACTGGTTATTGCTTTCGTCAGTTCCAGGAAGGAAGGACTGATACAGAATAATATCGTCAAAAACAATACGGATAGCGATAGGCTTTGGGGTGGTCAGCCCCCGCTCACGCAGCATAGTTCCAAGTGTATAAGCATCATTATAATCAAAAGAAGAAAACTGGATCCGTTTTTCCTGGCTTTTGATCTCTTCTAACATCTTTAAATCGTACATAAGAATCCCCTCTCTAACATCCATATTTTTTCCAGAACTATTATAGCCTGTAAATGGAAATGTGTATAGTAAAAAATAAAATCAATAAACCAAGGAAACCTAACTCTTGGTTAATGGTTTCTGCGTGAATATAGCGATATAGTTCAGATATAAAGCGGTACATGAAAACTTCGAGAGAACATTTTGTAAGAAAGAGGGGAAAGATGGATGTTTATATTGGAAATGATCACGTTATTACTGGGAATTGGTTTTATTGCTGCAGGTATGATTCAGAGCCGAAAGACAGGTCAGAAGAAATGGCACATTTTGACAACTGTTGGAATAATCCCGATCCTGCTCAGTGTATTTTTATTTATATGCACCCTTTTGCTGCTGTATGGGATCCAGTCTCAGGAACCGGTTGCAGGCCCAACAGAAAAGGGAAAGATCATTGCAAAGAATATAGATGCAGAGTCAGATCTGGAACCAGAACCAGGCCACAATTAGATTTTTACATATCCTGTAGCCGGACCTGAACCAACCTTCGCAATGTACTCACTCTTAACTAAATCTGCCAGAGTGCGTTCCACCGTGGTTTTGCTTATATCAGGGTGAGCATCCATAATTTCTTTCTTTGTGATTTTACCAACTTTCTGATCAATCATCGCTTTAATTCTTTCGGGCTTAGAAAGAGTGCGATTCTTTAAATGTTCTACACGGCTTTCAAATTCATTATATGCCTTCAGAGTAATACCAAGGTAATATTTGAGGAAAGGCTCATAGCTGTTCTCATTTTCATGCCATCCTGTCGAACTTGCCTGCAATGCTTCATAGTAAGTTTCCTTTGTTTTTTCAATCAACATTTCCATGCTGACATATTTTCCTACAATATATCCTGCCTTATAGTACAAAAGAAGCGACAGTAAACGGCTCATGCGTCCATTTCCGTCATTGAAAGGGTGGATACAGAGGAAATCCAGAATAAACATAGGTATCAAAAGTAATCTATCAATTTTATCAGTATTCCATGCTTCTAAAAACTGTCTGCATAATTCATCCATAGTCCTCGTCATCGTCCACATAATCAGCATCTGGATCAGGCTTTGCCGCTTCCTGTTCCTTCTTCTTTTCCTGAACTTTCTTAAATACGAAGAATCCACCACCACAGGCAAGCACAATCAGAGTAAGAATCGCTGGGAGCAATGAGGTTTTCCATCATAATCTTTCCCATCAGATCGGAAAGTGTCGGAGACAGATCATCCGGGCAGGGATTGCCCAAACTGACCGTCAGGGAAGCCTGGGGATCGGTGTCTACCAGAAGCACCTTTTTTCC
>UQTA01000064.1 GCA_900543885.1 uncultured Clostridium sp. | reverse complement strand
GCTCTTTTTTTACTCACGAATCCCGCGCTGGCGCGCTCTACTGCCTGCTTACGCAGGCTGATTCGTTCGTTGATGGCTTGTAAAAAACAAATGCCGCCTTCGGCGTCGCTTGTTTTTTCCTGCGCTCTTTTTTTACTCACGAATCCCGCGCTGGCGCGCTCTACTGCCTGCTTACGCAGGCTGATTCGTTCGTTGATGGCTTGTAAAAAACAAATGCCGCCTTCGGCGTCGCTTGTTTTTTCCTGCGCTCATCACATTATAGCATAAAAGGGGGCGTCTGTGACACCCCCTATGTGTATTAACTCTTAGGCTTTGGTTTTTTTATCAGTGCGCAAATATGCTTGGAAGCCATAAGATGACTCCTGGTACGAAGTTAAAAGAAGCGGAAAGAGCCATGATCAAAATGACCATGGCTGCAAAAATTCCTATTTTTCTTTTTATGGAGATCGTCATCCATAGCTTCTAAGAGAGGAACGCATGATAACCTCCTGTTTGTGTGTGATCTCTATGTGCCTTTACAACTTTAATGTTTTTTGCTGCGTCCCCGTTTTTTGGCTGCTCTGAGGGCGGCTTTTTTAGAAGCAGGTGTAGCTTTTTCCGGTTCCTCTGCCGGTTTTACCGTCAGCTTTGCCGGCTCTGTTTTAGCTGTTTCAAGCTTTTTCGGCTCTTCTTTCTTAGTTTCCAGCTTGTGGGACTCAGTCTTGGCTGTTGCTAACTTTTTCGGTTCTTCTTTCTTAGTTTCCAGCTTGTGGGACTCAGTCTTGGCTGTTTCAAGCTTTTTCGGCTCTTCTTTCTTAGTTTCCAGCTTGTGAGCCTCGGTCTTGGCTGTTGCTAACTTTTTCGGTTCTTCTTTCTTAGTTTCCAGCTTGTGAGCCTCGGTCTTGGCTGTTGCAAGCTTTTTCGGTTCTTCTTTCTTGGTTTCCAGCTTATGAGCCTCGGTCTTGGCTGTTTCAAGCTTTTTCGGTTCTTCTTTCTTGGTCGTTAACTTCTTTGGCTCGGCCTTCTTTGCAGTAGTAAGTCTCTTTGGACTCTCCTTTTTCTCCTCTGGTGTACAGGAAAATACCATAAAACTCATCGGCGGGATATGGATTTCAATAGAGTTTTCTCTCTCATCCCATTCCATCTTCTTAGAAGCCTTTACGCGGCCGTTGGTACGTCCTTCACCGCCGAATTCTTTCGAATCACTGTTGAAGATCTCTTTATATTTTCCTGCAAAAGGTACACCAAGGCGGAATTTCTCATGATCCACATTGTCAAAATTACATACGCAAAGAAGCATTTCTTTTTTACCTCTGCGCACAAACATGATCATGCTTTCCTCATGGTAACTGCAGTTGATCCATTCAAAACCTTCTGTATCAAAATCCTGCTCATACAGTGCCGGATGTGCCTGATACAGCTTGTTCAGCTCACGGACATAAGTCTGCATGTTCTTATGCAGCGGATATTTTAACAGATCCCATTCCAAAGACGCGTTCTCATTCCACTCATCGATCTGCCCGTAATCTTGTCCCATAAACAGCAGCTTCTTGCCTGGATGAGACATCATAAAGCCATATGCAGCCCGCAGGTTCTCTGCCTTTGCCTCTAAAGTTTCTCCCGGCATCTTGCCCATCATAGAACCTTTTCCGTGAACTACTTCATCATGGGAGAATACCAGGACAAAATCTTCGCTGTAGGCATAAAGCATAGAGAATGTCAGCTCTCCATAGTTATTTTTGCGGAAATACGGATCGCAGCGCATATAGTTGGTGAAATCATTCATCCAGCCCATATTCCACTTATAATCAAATCCAAGTCCGCCGTCTTTTGGATCGCCGGTGATCATCGGCCAAGCCGTAGATTCTTCCGCAATCAGGATCGCGCCATTCTTTCTGCCCTTAAATACTGTATTTAAATGCTTTAAGAATTCTACTGCTTCCAGGTTTTCATTTCCACCGTAAATATTGGCCACCCATTCGCCGTCATTTTTGCCGTAATCCAGATACAGCATAGAAGCCACTGCGTCCATACGAATGCCGTCTGCGTGGTATTTTTCTGCCCAGAACAGCGCATTTGCGATCAGGAAGTTAGATACGCCTGGACGGCCATAATTATAGATCAGCGTGCCCCAATGAGGATGAGAGCCCTTTCGCGGATCTGCATGTTCATAAACGCAGGTTCCGTCAAAACATGCCATTCCAAAGGCGTCTCGCGGGAAGTGAGCCGGTACCCAGTCTAAGATCACACCGATTCCCTGCTCATGCATATAATCCATAAAATACATAAAATCATCTGGCGTACCATATCGGCTGGTAGGCGCATAATATCCGGTTACCTGATATCCCCAGGAAGCATCTAAAGGATGCTCCATGACCGGCAGCAGTTCTACATGGGTATAACCCATATCTTTTACATAATCAGCCAGCTTTACAGCCAATTCTCTGTAATTATAAAACTCAGAACCAATGATATCTTCCCCGTTTTCATCCTTTGCGATCCCTTTGCGCATCCAGGAACCTAAATGGACTTCATAAATATTTAAAGGCTTGTCCTTTGTATCAGAAGCCGCCCGCTCATCCATCCATTTTTTGTCTTTCCACTGATATGTGTTGATATCCCATACAATGGATGCATTATTAGGGCGCAGTTCTGCGTAATTTCCATATGGATCCGCTTTCATCATAGGCAGTCCGGCCTGCGTCTTGATCTCGTATTTGTAAAGACATCCCGGCTTCAGTCCCGGAATGAACAGTTCAAATGCACTGGCATCCCCTTCCCCTACCTTACGCATCTGATGGCGTCTGCCATCCCATAAGTTAAAGTCACCTACTACACTGACACGCATGGCACATGGAGCCCATACTGCAAAATAGACGCCTTCTACTCCGTCAATAGTCTGTGGATGAGCACCCATTTTTTCATAGATATCATAGTAAATGCCAGCTCCGAATTTCTTTAACTCATCTTCCGTAAACTGCGGTCCGAAAGAATAAGGATCGTGTATCTCCTCTTCCGTACCATTGTCATAAGTGACAAGTAAAGTATAAGCTGTCACTGTTTTTCTTGGGATCAGTACAGCATAAAATCCCGCCTCATCAGCCAATTCCATGGGATATTTTTTCCCATTTCCTGTAAGTTTTACAGTAATAGCTGCAGCTGTAGGGATAAATGCCTGTATTAATAAGCCTTCTTCTGTTGCATGTGGTCCTAACATTCTGTGAGGATTAGCGGATTCTGAATAAGTCAGCTCCTCGATCCCCGCCCAATCCATAAGATCATATAATTTCTGTTCCATCTGCGTGCCCCCTTTTAGCGAAAACAGCATCTATCGGATCATAACTGCTTCGCCCGTTCTGAAATATTTTGTTTGAAATTGATCACATCGTGCTCATATTCCTGATCCATAAGCGGTGACGAGATCATAAAATCTGCGCTTGCTTTGTTATTTGCAATGGGAATATCATATACCTGAGCAATACGCAGCAGTGCCTTTACATCCGGATCATGCGGCTGTGCTGTCAATGGGTCGGAGAAAAAGATCACAAAATCGATCTGTCCTTCTACGATCTTGGCGCCGATCTGCTGGTCGCCTCCCAATGGGCCGCTGTTGTATCCTTTTACAGGAAGACCTGTATAATCTGTGATCATCCTTGCTGTGGTTCCGGTTCCGCATAAAAAATGCTTCTCCAGGATCGCTTTGTTCGCCTTGCACCATTCCATTAATTCATGTTTCTTCTGATCGTGAGCGATCAGGGCGATATTTTTCTGTTTCTTGATGGTCATTGGGATAAATTCCATTGTATGCATACCTCCTTGTGCTGCCTGCATTATTGTCCTAAATGTATACAATTGCTTCTTTATTCATTTATCATGTCTATTTAAGTTACAGTTCAGCCTTGCATCTTCTTGCCCGCTTACAGCGGACAAGAAGCTTTGGGCGTCTGCCTTATGAAGATTTAGCGCCAAAAGCACTTATGAAAACAAGTTTTCAACGTACTTTTGACCCTAAATCTTCGCAAGGCTGAACTGTAACCTATTTAATTACCGGATTGGTCAGTGTTCCGATCCCTTCAATGGTACATTCCACCACATCTCCCGGTTTCAGGAATTTTGGCGGTGTAAATCCCATTCCTGCACCTGCCGGTGTACCGGTGGCAATAATGGTTCCTGGCTTTAACGTCATGCCCTTTGACAGTTCGCTGACAATGTGGTCAATGCCAAAGATCAGCAGCTCTGTATTGCTGTCCTGTCTCAGTTCTCCGTTGACTTTGGACTGAATAGAAAGCTTTGGCGGATATGGGATATCTTCTACTGTAGTGATACATGGTCCCATTGGGAAAAATCCGTCTAAACTCTTTCCAAAATACCACTGATTGTGCCGGGTCTGAAGGGTTCTGGCACTGACATCATTAATAATGGTATAACCGAAAATATAATCTTTTACTTCTTCTTCCGGTACATTTTTTGCTTCTTTTCCAATAATAACAGCCAGTTCTGCCTCATAATCCAGATCTTCTACAATGTCAGAATGGCTTTCAATGCCTTCGCCGTTTGCCACTGCTTCATTTACACGTTTGGAAAAGTAAACGGCATAAGGACGTTCGCCTCCAAATGCCTCCTTTTTATAACGGGCCGATTCCTCTGCATGAGCCATATAGTTGATACCCAGACAGATCACATCCTGCTTTGGATTTGGGATCGGAGCAAGAAATTTTACTTCTTCAATGGGTGCCGCTCCTCTGATCTTATAAGGGTTCTGACCGGACACATATTCCAGCAGCTGTTTTTCTGACTCGCTGATCCCTTCGATCAGTTCCTGCATGGTCTTATAATCCATATCCAGTGAACGAAGAGGATAGATCCATTTTCCGTCCTTGCTGATCACTCCCAGACCGCCTTTATGTTCTACTTCATATGTAACAAGCCTCATAACAGCCTCCTTGTTTCTCCTGTTTGAAATTTCTTAATGCTTACTTTATCACATTTTTCGGATATTTTCCACCTTACTACAGATATTTTACACGATCTTAGAAAATTTTGCGGACAATTCACACGAAGAGTTTGTAAACCTGGATCACTGCAGTAGGGGCCAGTGCTCCTAATATTACAATAAAAAACTGCTCTCTGCTTAAATCCGCGGCCAGAAATATCTTCTGCAATTCCGGCACAAACAGCACAGCTCCCATAAGGGCGAGCCCCACAAACAATGCTATAACACACCAGGGATTGCTCCTTATCCCCAGGGAAAACAGGCTTTTTTTGCCTCTGCAATTAAAGCCGTGAAGCAGTCTTGCCAAAATCAGTGTTGTAAACGCCATGGTACTGGCAACCGCTTCACCGCCCTGGGCGTATCCTTTTTCCCAGGCCCACATGGTAGCACCCCCAATAAGGATCCCCTGAAGTAAAATGTGGACCGCAAAAGAAAGAGTCAGTATCCCCTCTTTGGGATCTCTCGGCGGCTGGCGCAAAAGATCCCGGTCAGCAGGTTCCATTCCTATGGCAATAGCCGGCAGGGAATCCGTCAGCAGATTGATAAACAGCAGATGCACAGGGGCAAATGGCAGCGGCAGTGCTTTTATAGATGTATACAATACACAAAGAATACCTGCCATATTGCCTGACAGTAAAAACTGGATGGCATTTTTTATATTGCGGTACACATTTCTGCCATTTGCTACTGCTTTAATGATAGTGGCAAAGTTATCATCTGTCAGTATCATGGCAGCTGCATCCCTGGAAACTTCTGTTCCTGATCTGCCCATGGCAATTCCAATATCCGCTTTTTTCAATGCCGGGGCATCATTGACTCCGTCTCCTGTCATAGCTGTAATATGCCCTTTTCTCTGCCATGCCTCTACAATGCGGATCTTATGTTCCGGGGACACTCTGGCATATACAGAAATCCGTTCCAGATCTCTTTCCAGATCTTCTTCGCTCATTTTTTCCAGTTCCGCGCCTGTTACCGCCAGATCACCGGGAGCAAAAATCCCAATATCAGCCGCCACTGCTGCTGCCGTCACTTTATGATCCCCGGTTATCATAACTGTCCGTATCCCCGCATTTTTTGCCTCTGCCACTGCGCCCCGTGACTGTGGTCTTGGAGGATCAGACATTGCCGCCAGTCCCAGAAAAATAAGATTTGCTGCCAGATCTTCCCCTGTTTTTCCTTCACTTAAGGGCCTGCATGCCAGGGCAAGGATGCGCATGCCCTTTTTTGACCAGGCATCATTTTGCTGTAAAATACGGTTTCGGTCTGAAAATAAAAGAGGCCGTCCCCATAAAGCCGTCTTTGCTCTGCCTTTTTCTGCTTTTCCTAAGAAAGACGGATTGATCACACTGGTACACCGGTCCAGCAATACATCCGGTGCGCCTTTTACAAATAAGATCTGCTCCTCATTTTTTTTGCAAAATGCACCCATATACTTTCTTTTAGAATCAAAAGGCAGTTCCAGAAGACGTTTCCAGCCTTTTCGGATCTGTTTTGGTTCTTCTCCTGCTTCTTTTGTCATTTCCAAAAGAGCTTGTTCCAAAGGGTCTGTATTTTCCTCAGGCAGATCATCCCAGGCATTGTTTGCAAGGACCGCTGCTTCCAGAAAAAGGAAATTTTCATGTTTTTTCAGTTGTCCTGCCGGTATCTCCTCCCCGTTTAAAAACACAGCCCTTACACGCAGCCGGTTCTGAGTCAGCGTCCCCGTTTTGTCAGAACAGATTACAGACACACAGCCAAGGCTTTCCACTGCCTTCAGATCCTTTATAACAGCATGTTCTTTTGCCATTTTCTGGGTTCCCATTGCCTGGACAATAGTCACAATAGAACCAAGAGCTTCCGGAATCGCTGCAACTGCCAGCGCAACTGCAAACATCAGAGCATCCAGTACCGGTTCTTTGCGATAAAGGCTGATGCAAAAGATCACTGTGCAGATGCCCATTATAACAACTGCCAGATGCCCGGAAAACCGGTCCAGACTGGCCTGCAAAGGTGTTTTCTTTTCTGTTGTGCGGTTCATTAAAGAAGCGATTTTTCCAATCTGCGTATCCATCCCCGTAGCTGTCACCACTGCCGTACCTCTGCCTCCTGTGATCAGGGCACCAGAAAAGACCATATTGCTCTGATCTCCCAGAGCAATATCTTCCTGTTCTGAAAACAGGCTTTTTTCGTTTTTCTCCACACTTAAAGCTTCTCCTGTAAGGGAGCTTTCATTGCAGGTAAGACCGGCCGCCTGGAGAATACGCCCGTCTGCAGCAGCCATTCCCCCGGTTTCCAGAACCAGGATATCTCCGGGAACTACCCTGGAAGAGGGCACTGTACAGATCCGTCCTTCCCGAAGGAGCAATGTATCTGCAGCAGCCAGACGTTTTAAACTTTCCAGGGATTTCCTGGCTTTCTGATGCTGGACTGTTCCTAAAATAGCATTTAAAAAAAGGACGGAAAAGATAACCAGCGCACTTTCCGGATCTCCTGTGACCATGGATACCCCGGCAGCGCCAATAAGGAGCATAACTAAAAGATCCTTAAACTGTCCCAGAAATATCTGCCACCAGGGCATTTCTTCCTGCTCTTTTAAAATATTTTCCCCATATACTTCAAGCCGTTTTTCTGCCTCTTCCTCACTAAGTCCGGTCCTGTTGGTACCAAGACGTTTTAAGACTTCCTCCTGAGTCAGACCATACCATTGTTCCATTCCTGCCTCCCTGCAAACCCCATATAGAAAAAATGAGGATGCCCTGACCAACCTGGTCTTTACAGCATCCTCATCTAAATGTATATATTGTCTCTTTTTTTGATGATACCAGGGGCAAAATATCTTTTGCCCCAACATCTTTGATGATACTATCTTTATGCAGGAGAAAACAGGCTTATGACCTGCCGCCAAATATCATTTCAAAAGCAACTCTGTATCCTAAAGGAAGGGAAGCTTCCTCTACATATTCCTCTCTTGTATGAGCACCAGCCCCACTGTAGCAGCCCACACACACGCTTGGGATCCCCATAGAAAGCGGGATATTGCAGTCTGTAGAACCTGAACCAACTCCAGGGCAGATTCCTGTCACCGTCTCTACCGCTGCTTTTGCACGTTCAAGAAGGCGTGCCTGACGTTCTTTATCTACATCACCGGAGCATGGACGGATGCCCAGGATCTCATAGGTAATATCAAGACCGGCTGCCTTTGCCTCATTTACTGCTGCCTCAAATTTTTCTTCCATATAAGCCAGATTTACTTTTCTGTCAGAGCGGAACTCGTATAACATGGAAGCTTCCTGGGCAATGGTATTAACAGAAGTGCCACCGGAAATAGTACCCACATTGTAAGTAGTTTTTCCACCTTCCGGCACCTTGATCTGATACAGCTTTTCAATGATACCTGCCAGTTTTTCAATGGCATTATCATTGCCGAAATTGCCAAAGGAATGTCCGCCCTGAGTGCGTACCGTCACTTTATAACGGTTAGATCCCACTGCTTCATCTACCAGATGCTCCAGGCTGCCGTCGAAGGTACAGAAAGTACTCATACGGCTGCCGTAATCTTCGCAGATCTTTTTAACGCCTTTCAGGTTTCCAAGACCTTCTTCTCCTGAATTGCATACAAAGATCAGTCCAGGTTCTGTTTCCGGCCGGATCTGGTTAAGTTTGCCTTCTTTTATCATAAGAGCAGTATATTTTGCTGCCAGAAGGACACATACAAGGCAGGCAGTATCATCACCTACGCCCGGACAGCAGATACGTCCATTTTCCACCTTTAAAGGAAGTTCCGTCTCATCTGGAAAAACTACGTCTGTATGGGCCATATAAACATCCACATTATCCCTTAAAGCAGCTGGATAAACTACATTTAATGCCTCATCAATATAGACTCCCTCTGCGCCCTGTTCCTTTAACCAGTTACAGCAAAACTGGGCTCTTTTTTCCTCATGATTGGATGGGGAAGGGATCTTTGCAATGGTAAGAAGCAGGTCATATGCCTCTTTTTCATGTTCCTTGATAAAACGCTCCATAGCTTCACTTAACATATTACATTCCTTCTTTCCGGTTCTCTTTAGGACCTTTTCTTTTCTGCCTTTATTTCTGTTTTGGTTTCCGCTTTTGTTTCCGTCTTTGTTGCATTTTCTGTTTCTGTTTTTATTTCTGCCTTTATTTCTGTCCTTTTCCCTGCCCTGCTTCCTGAATGCTTTTTGGTCTGGACTGCAGCCTTCTTTTCCGGACATTTAAGTCCGGCAAATACCTGGATAGATCTTGCAAGAACAAGAGCCTCTTTCTGGTCATCCAGAAGTTTTTCTTTGCCTTCCGTTAAAAATCCATTCATGTTATCTTCTGCCGTATCTAATACCTGATGCCAACTGTATCCTGAAGGAAGATTGGGAAGTGCAAATGTATGTGGCTCCCAATGCATATTATAGGCAGTATAAAAGTACGGTTCTTCGCTGCCATCTGCATTTTCCCCATAAGAAGCACAGTAGAATACACCTAACTGGCGGCTGTAACGCTCAAAATCCGGACACCAGGCCTTTTCACCATGGAAAGATACATCCGGCAGGCCTACTGATTTGTGATCCATTAATGTAGGTTCTGTGCTGCGGTGGAACAGGCTGTGCTTTTTGCGGAAAGCGATCAGATTTTTGGTGAATTCATAAAGGCTCTTATGAGAGTCTAATAAATTCCAGTTTAACCAGGAAATATCACTATCCTGACAATAGGCATTGTTATTTCCCTTCTGTGTACGGCCAAATTCATCACCTGCCATAATTAACGGGGTTCCCTGACTTAAGAAAAGCATAGTAAGTGCATTTTTAAGCTGACGGTTCCGCAAAGCAATGATCTTTTTCTTTCGCACCGGGCCTTCTTCGCCGCAGTTCCAGGACTGGTTGTAATCAGTGCCATCATGATTTTCCTCACCATTGTCCTCGTTGTGCTTGTGATCGTAGGAAACCATATCTAACAGCGTAAATCCATTGGTATTTGCCATGTAGTTAATAGAAGCTACTGTATCCGGGTTGTCCTTTACATGGAGAGCCACCTGGTTCAACATGCCTTCATCGCCTTTTAAAAAGCTGCGCATATCCAGCATAAATCCTGTCTCGTAAGCAGACAGCCGCCGGCCGGGACCTTTCTTTTCTTCTTTGGCCCTGCTGCTTCTGTCTGTTCCCTTTTCCAGCCTCACTTCGTCCCAGTTTTTCGCCCAAAGCTTCAGATCAGCAAGGTAAGGATCCTTTACAATGGTTTCCAAAGGAGCATAACCCACTATATGTATACCATCTACATGATACTCTGCAGCCCAGAACCGCAGCACATCCACCACATAAGAAGGTGACTGGGTTCCGTCAAAATATAATTCAATGACCAGCTCCAGCCCCGCTTTATGTAATGCTTTTACCAGACTCTTAAACTCTTTTACCGGGTCCTTTTTCTGTCCCGGGGCTGCACCTGCATAGGCTGCTTTTGGCGCAAAACTGTGTCCGCAGCAGTAGCCCCAGTAATTTACCTTTCCCGGAGCATCTTTTATGATCTCGTCAAATTCCACAGGCGGCATCATTTCAACAGTGGTAATGCCTAGATCTTTCATATAAGGAATCTTATCAGCGATAGCGCCAAAGGTTCCTCTCTTCCAGCTTTCGCCCTTAAAGGAAACATGTTTTGAAAAACCTCTTGGATGTATCTTGTATACAATGCACCCATGAGCCGGAATCTCAGGTCTTTTGTCACCTTCCCAGTCAAAGGCTTCTTTTACTGCCTCAAAAGGAGTATGCAGCGCCTGTTCAGCCGCTTTCTCATCTCCCCATTTTTCCCGTCCTGTAAAACAGGTTCCAAATGGATCACTGATCTCTTTTCCATCTTCCTCAAAGGCATATTCCAGACCGGTAAAATCTCCCTTTACCGTCATATAATGTACATCTCCCATACGGGCATTTTCCGGGAATGCCAGTCTGGCTGCCTGTTTTCTGCTTCCCTTTTCAAAAAGCAGCAGTGCCGGAGTCTTTTGAGAAACAAATGCTATATCAAATCCCCCCTGAGTCTTTGTCACTCCCAACGGATAGATTTTTCCCTCATTTGTTTCTATGATATACTCTCTTCTCATACTATTATTGCCGCCTTTCAGGTTTCGTTTTACTTCTGATTCTCGATCTGTTCCACCAGATCCGTCAGATACATCCAACGGTCCATTTTTTCTTCCAGCTGTGCCTCTTTTTCTGTCTTTTCCTTCATCAGTTCATTCAAACGGGTATAATTGCTGGCAGATTTTTCAATCTCTGTTTCCAGAGCTGCAATGGCCTCTTCCAGACTTGCGATATCCCCTTCAATGGTCTCCCATTCTCTCTGCTCTTTGTAGCTTAAACGCAGCTTTTTCTGGGCACCGGAAGTCTCTTTCCAGTTGTTTTTATTCACTGTCTTTGCATTTGCAGCGTTTTCTTCATCTGCACCTATATCTGCGGCTTTTCCAGAACCTGTATTTCCGGCCCCGTTCCTATTTGTACTGCTCTGAGGATGACGCTCATTCCATGCCCGCTGATAGTCGGTAAAACCGCCTTCATACTGCTGCACTACACCATTTCCCTCAAAAGCAAAAATACGGTTTACCACACGGTCCAGGAAATAACGGTCATGGGATACAGTAATAACGATTCCCGGGAATGTATCCAGATAATCTTCCAGTAAGATCAATGTCTGGATATCCAGATCATTGGTAGGCTCGTCCAGGATCAATACGTTAGGCGCCTCCATAAGGATACGCAGAAGATACAAACGGCGCTTTTCACCGCCGGAAAGCTTTCCAATGGTTGTATACTGCATACTGGATGGGAACAGGAAACGCTCTAACATCTGGCTGGCGCTGATGCTTCCATCCTTTGTCTTTACGTATTCTGCTGCATTGCGGATATAATCGATCACTTTCAGGCTTTCGTCCATAGCCTCATTTTCCTGGGAAAAATAGCCCAGTTTTACAGTCTGGCCAATTTCTACTGTACCGGAGTCCGGCTGTACCCAGCCAGCAATGATCTTCATTAAAGTAGACTTTCCGCTGCCATTCTGTCCGATAATACCTACACGGTCATTTTTCAGGAAAATATAGGTGAAGTCTTTCATCAGCACCTTATCCCCATATGCTTTGCAGATATCCTTCAGCTCTACCGTAGTACGGCCCAGACGGCTTCCAATGGACTCCAGCTGTACGTTTCTGTCATACTCCGGACCTTCCATATCACGCAGCTGCTCATATCTCTGGATATGGGCTTTCTGCTTGGTAGAACGGGCTCTGGCACCGCGCTGCATCCAGGCGATCTCTGTGCGCAGGATAGACTGGCGTTTCCGCTCTGCTGCCTCTGCCATGCTTAAACGTTCTGCCTTTAATTCCAGATATTTCTCATAACCGCCCTGATAACTGTACAGCTTTCCCTTGTCCAGCTCCACAATACGGTTGGTAACACTGTCCAGGAAATACCGGTCATGGGTGATCATTAAAAGAGCGCCTTTAAAGGCCTTTAAATAACCTTCCAGCCAGTCAGCCATCTGGCTGTCTAAGTGGTTGGTAGGCTCGTCCAATATTAATAAATCTGCTGTACTTAAAAGAACACTTGCAAGAGCCACACGTTTTCTCTGACCGCCGGAAAGAGTCTCCACTTTCGCGTCAAAATCTTCAATCTCCAGACGGTTTAACATGGACTTTGCAGAAGCCTTTAATTCTTCTACAGAGCTAAAATGAGGCTCGTTTTTATTATCCCTTACAATACTGTCAAGGATCGTATCACCAGGAGTAAATTCCGGGATCTGAGGCAGATAACGGATATAAAGGCTTCGCCCCTTTACAACGGTGCCGCCATCCGGCTCCTCCAAACCGGCAGCAATGCGCAAAAGCGTGGATTTTCCTGTGCCGTTGATGCCGATCAGACCTACTTTTTCTCCTTCATTGATAGAAAAAGCAGTGTCGTTGAACAAAAGACGTTCTGTATAAGATTTTGTTAAATGTTCGATGGTAAGTAAATTCATGTAGTAGTCATTCCTTTATTATTACTTTCCCGTCAGGTATGTCTGCCCCAACGGGACATTTTGCAGTTTTGTCTCTGAGGAAAGTATAGCACAAAGAAAAAACAGCGGCTACCTTTTGATCACCAATTCCACCGGACAATGGTCGGAACCAAACACTTCCGTATGGATCTTTGCGCTTTCCAGATCGTCTTTTAAGCTTTCGCTGACACAGAAATAGTCAATACGCCAGCCTGCATTCTTCTCTCTTGCCTTAAAACGGTAGGACCACCAGGAATAAATTCCTTCTGTGTCTGGGTAAAAGTAGCGCCAGGTATCAATAAAACCAGCATTTAAAAGATCCGTGAATTTGCCTCGTTCTTCATCTGTAAAACCGGCATTTTTCCGGTTGGTCTTTGGATTTTTCAGGTCGATCTCTTTATGAGCTACATTTAAATCGCCGCAAAAGATCACTGGCTTTTTCTCTTCTAATTTCTTAAGATACGTTCTGAACGCGTCTTCCCATGTCATACGGTAATCCAGCCTGGCAAGACCATCTTTGGAGTTTGGGGTATAGCAGGTAACGATATAATATTCCGGGAACTCAGCCGTGATCACTCTTCCCTCATGGTCATGTTCCTCAATGCCAAGATCATAGGAAACAGAAATCGGCTCTTCTTTTGTAAACATGGCTGTACCGGAATAGCCTTTTTTCTCAGCGTAATTCCAGTACTGATGATAACCAGGCAGATCCAGGTCGATCTGTCCTTCCTGCAGCTTGCTTTCCTGTATACAGAATACATCTGCATCCACCTCATTGAAAAAGTCCATAAACCCTTTTCCCACACAGGCACGCAGACCATTTACATTCCAGGATATCAGTTTTTTCATAATCTTCTCCTTTTACTGTATAACACTCTTACTCCGGATATACTAATCTGGATTCTGGAAATTCATCAATATGTGTCAGCACCTTCAGATACTTTGCAGCTAGATATTTAGCCATTCCAAGGTTCATATCCAGGTAGTTGCCGCAGTCTTTTGGAGATGCGCCTGGTACTTCGCCTTCGAAATCGCGGACAAATTCATACATTTCCACTACCAACGGCAAAATATCCTTAGACTCATAATCACCAGCCAGAAGCAGATAAAAACCAGTCCGGCAGCCCATTGGACCAAAGTATACGGTCTTATCTCCAAAATCCTTATGATTTCTTAAAAATGTAGCACCCAGATGCTCGATGGTATGCATTTCTGCAGTATTCATAACCGGTTCCTCATTTGGAGAAGTCATACGCAGATCAAAGGTGGTAACTGTGCTGTCACCTACCTTATCCTTTCTGGATACATAAACACCCGGCTGTAATTTAATATGGTTGATGGTAAAACTTGCAATCTTTTCCATTATCATTTCCTCTTTTCTCTCATTTTGCTGTCACATTCCTGGTGCTGTATATTCCCCGCAATGCGGGGAAATAATCCCCAGAAATGGCAGAAGGACAGTCCCCAGCACCTCCTGGTTCCTGCCCTCCTTTTCTTATCGTTCTTTATTCATTCACTTACGCCCCCGCGCTGACGCGCTCTACTGCCTGCTTACGCAGGCGGGGCATTGTTAATGGCCTAAGAAAAACAAATGCCTGCTTCGCAGCCGCTTGTTTTTCTTTTGGGCTCATTTATTTATTCACTCACGACCCCCGCGCCAACGCGCTCTACTGCCTGCTTACGCAGGCGGTTCGTTCGTTAATGGCCCAAGAAAAACAAATGTCTGCTTCGCAGCCGCTTGTTTTTCTTTTGGGCTCATTATTTAGTCATCTTCTTCGTCACTTTCAGTTACAGTGAAGGTAAATCTCTTACGTGCCATTTCATCGCTTTCCAGATACTCATCATAGGTAGTGATCTTATCGATCAGCTTGCCGTTGATGATCTCCATAATACGGTTGGCAGTGGTCTGTACGATCTGGTGGTCACGGGATGAGAAGATCATCACGCCTGGGAACTTGATCATACCGCGGTTTAATGCGTCAATAGACTCCATATCCAGGTGGTCAGTCGGCTCATCTAACATCAGTACATTTGCGCCGGAGATCATCAGCTTGGATAACATACAGCGGACTTTCTCACCACCGGATAATACCTTAACTTTCTTAACACCATCTTCACCTGCGAACAGCATACGTCCTAAGAATCCTCGTACATAAGTTACATCCTTCTCAGGAGAATACTGAGTCAGCCACTCAACGATAGTGTCATCATTATTAAATTCTGCAGAGTTATCCTTCGGGAAGTAAGACTGGGTAGTTGTAAGTCCCCACTTATAGCTTCCTTCATCTGGTTCCATTTCACCTGCAAGGATCTTAAATAATACAGTCTTTGCACGCTCGTTTGGTCCAACTAAAGCAACCTTATCTTCTCTTCCAAGGATAAAGGAGATATCATCTAAGATCTTCTCACCGTCAATGGTCTTGCTTAAATGCTCTACTGTAAGAACTTCATTTCCGATCTCACGGGCCGGACGGAAGTCGATATATGGATATTTTCTGCTGGATGGCTTAATGTCATCTAACTGAATCTTCTCCAAAGCTCTCTTACGAGAGGTAGCCTGCTTGGATTTAGAAGCATTTGCAGAGAATCGCTGGATAAATTCCTGTAATTCCTTGATCTTTTCTTCTTTCTTACGATTTGCTTCCTTCATCTGCTTGATGATCAGCTGACTGGACTCAACCCAGAAGTCATAGTTACCAGCATACAGCTGGATCTTGCCATAGTCAATATCTGCGATCTGTGTGCAGACCTTATTTAAGAAATAACGGTCATGGGATACTACGATAACGGTATTCTCAAAGTTGATCAAGAACTCCTCTAACCATGCGATAGCATCCAGATCCAGGTGGTTGGTAGGCTCGTCAAGAAGCAGGATATCAGGATTTCCAAACAGTGCCTGTGCCAGTAAAACTTTGACCTTCTGAGCACCTAATAAAGTACCCATCTGAGCATAGTGGAATTCAGTACCGATACCAAGACCATTTAACAGGTTCTCTGCGTCAGACTCTGCTTCCCAGCCATTCATGGTAGCAAATTCACCTTCCAGTTCTGCTGCCTTGATACCATCTTCATCTGTAAAGTCTTCCTTCATGTAGATGGCTTCTTTTTCCTTCATAATCTGATACAGTCTCGCATTTCCCATAATAACGGTATCCAGAACTGTATACTCGTCATATTTAAAATGGTCCTGCTGTAAGAAGGAAAGTCTCTGTCCCGGAGTAATAGCAACCTCACCGCTGGTTGGCTCTAACTGTCCGGAAAGGATCTTTAAAAATGTAGACTTTCCGGCGCCGTTTGCACCGATCAGTCCATAACAGTTGCCTTCTGTAAACTTGATATTTACATCTTCAAATAATGCCTTTTTGCCTACACGAAGGGAAATATTATTTGCACTTATCATGTTTTTTACCTTTCTTATAAATAAATCTGTTGTCTTCGTTTCCGCTAAAAGAGGGGGCATTTGCTGTCCCCTCTTTTCTGTCCTATGTATTTACAGGATACCCTGAAAAATACATTCTTCGCTCAATATCAGATTGTACAGGGAAAACCCGCATTTTGCAAGGCTTTTTTCAAATGATGCCCATGTTTCATGTTAACGGAAGGCGATGAAGGTCTTCATTGCCAAAGACATTTTCTTTTTCTCTTTCATTTTCTCATATTCTCTCTTTCTTTTGTGCTGTCTGGAAAGCCCCAGTATCTCCTTTGCCACAACTGTTATCCGCTGATCCCCGTGATCCGCTCATCTGCTGCCAGTTTTAAAAGCATGGCATTTTTATCATACAGTGGCGGATATACCACTTCCAGTTCTACTTTGGTTCCGTTTTTGCCCTTTCCTACTTTCAGATTGGATATTTTTATCTTTTCTTCTGCAAAATGGGTCTGGATATCCGCGATCACATTTTCATAATCTGTACAGGTCATTTTAAGGAAACCCCGGATCGGTTCTGCAGTAAGGAAAGAGGTTCTGTGAAGAAGCTCCTGGATCGCCACGACCAAAATACCTGCACTGACACCAATACCGTATTTCCCGGCTCCTACTGCCATTCCCACACCGGCTGTAGTCCACAGTCCTGCTGCTGTAGTCAGTCCGCTGACTGTATTATTACGGACAAAGATCACGCCTGCACCAAGAAAACCCACACCGGATACGATCTGGGCTGCCACACGGGATGAATCTACTTTTTCCACATCATAGAAACCATATTTAGATACTACCATCATCAGCGCTGCCCCCAGGGCTACAATAGCATGAGTCCTCATACCGGCACTTTTATCACGGTTCTTCCGCTCATAGCCGATCATATATCCCAGCACACTGGCTACGATTACACGAAAAAACAACTCCGCATCTGCAGGTACCCCTATTTTTGTTATTATTTCTGCCACCATCTTATGTCCTGCCACTCAAAATGTGTTGAAATATACTCAAACACATCGAGAAATTGAAGTCCTTGCGGATACTTCTTACTGCTTCATTGTGTATGCTTTGGCGATTGTAAACAATACGCTACTCACAAGTTCTT